>JBKPIV010000151.1:0-13417 GCA_046730395.1 Actinomycetota bacterium
CAGCTGCGCCGCCGCGCCGGGGTCACCGCGGGCGGGCCAATCACCGCCTACGAGCAGCTGACCGCGAACCAGATCAGGGCGAGGCTCCCCGACCTGAGTCCGGCGGAGCTGCGTCAGGTGCGCGCTCGCGAGAGGCGCGGAAAGGCGCGCAAGGGGATCCTCGACGCGATCGAGCGCCGCCTGGGCAGCGGCGGCTAGCTGAGGCCGGCGTCGGGCCTCAGCCCCGGAGCTCCGCCGCCAGCTCCGCGAAGTCGATCGCCCCACCGACAGTCTCGGCCAGCAGCTCGTCGGCGCCAAGGCGCTGGCCCCACCGCCAGAGGCCGCGCAGCCACTCCCCCGCCGCGGGCTCGGCGAACCACCGCTCGCCGAAACGCTCCCGCAGTGCGGCCCGCCACCTCGTCTCGAGCGCCCACGCCCGCAGGTAGCAGGCGGCGTAGAAGCCCGCGTCCACATCGGCCAGCCAGCTCGCACGGGGCCACGGAACCCGGATCGCCTCCGTCAGGAGCGTCGAGTATCGCTCCGGCAGGCGGTCGAATTCCGGGGCGGGGCCGTGCAGCTCGAGCTCGTAGGCCAACTTGGCCGCGTAGCGGCGCAGCATCAGCATCCTGACCGTCCGGCTGTGCTCGACCGCCGGTTCGGGGTCCGCCACCCCAAGGCGCTCGCTGAGCCACTCCGGGTCGCTGACCACATGCTCGATCAAGAACGCGAACGACTCGGTGACGGAGTTGTCGCCGAGGTGACGGAACTCGAACGGAAGCTTCCGGTCGGTGTTCGCGTAGTGCTCCGTGTGCCCGCCCTCGTGGAAGAGCGCCGCGTAGTCGTCGCGGCCGCCCCGCGGCGCGATCACGAGGTAGATCTCCTCCGGGACCCGTGGCGTCGAGCAGAAGGCGCGCGGCGACTTGCTCGGACGCAGCCCGGTGTCCAGGTGGACGTTCCGCTGCGCGCGCAGATCGAGCCCGAGCCCGGCGAGCGTGTCCGAGAACGCGTCGATCAGCCGGTCGGCGGGAAAGCCGGCGTCCAGATCCGGGGCCCGGAAGAAGCGCGGCAGATCCGAACGGCGAAGCTCGGCGAGCTCGAGGTCCGAGCGGGCCAGCTGCGCGTCGAAAATCCGCGGGTAGGCGTCCGCGGTGAGCTCGAGGAATCGATCCGTCTGCGAGCGCAGCGCGCCGAGATCGAGGTCGCGCAGCTCCGCGTAGGCGGCGGCGTAGCTGGGCCACCCGAACTGCAGGCACAGCTCGTGGCTGCGGTCGAGCGCCGCTCGGTGAAGCGGATTGAGCCGCTCCTCGAGGAGCGTGTCGCGCGCCTCCTCGAGCGCCGCGCGCCGCTCCGGATCCTGCTCGTTGGCCTGCTCGATCGGGACCATTCGGTACGGGACCCGGCGATCCTTGACCTCCACCTCGAGCGAGGCCTCCAGCCTCGCGAGCTCCGCCTCCTCGGCGCGCGTCTGGCTGCCCAAGAAGCCGTCGAGGGCGAAGTGAAGGAGGTAGCGAAGCCGGCGAGCCTGGTCGCCGTCGACACCGGTGCCGGCGCGCTCGCGCAGGCTCAACACGGCATCCCTCTCGAACAGCGCGGCGAACCGCTCATAGATCGGCTCGATCGCGAGCTCCGGCTTGTGTCCCGCCAGATGGAGGTAGTACTCGCGGCTCAGTTCCTCGCTGAACCGCTCTGCCGAAGCGCGGTAGGTGTCCGGTTCCGTGGCCACACGGGCTGCAACGATAGGACGCATGGCCTCTCCCGGCACAGAGAGGGGCGCCCGGCCCAGGCGTGGCCAGGAGCTCGTCCTCGAGATCGACTCCCTTGCCCACGGCGGCCGCGGGGTGGCGCGGACCGACGGCTACGTCGTGTTTGTCTCCGGCGCGCTCCCGGGCGACCGGGTACGTGCCACGCTCACCCGCGCGAGGCGCGACTTCGCCGAGGCGAAGGCGGTGGAGCTTGTGGAGCCGTCACCCGACCGGGTTGCCGAGCGCTGCGTTCACGGCGGCGAGCCATGCCCCGGCGCCCCGTGGCAGGCGCTTCCGTACGAGCGCCAGCTGGCGGAGAAGGCGCGCCAGGTGGACGATGCGCTGCGAAGGCTCGGCAGGCTCGAGGGATTCGAGCTCGAGCCGATCGAGCCGGCGGTCGAGCGGTGGCGCTATCGGAACAAGTTCGAGTACTCGTTCGGCGAGCGCGACGGGCAGCTGGCGCTCGGCTTTCACCGCCGCGGAAGCTGGGCCGAGGTCGTCGACGTGGAGGATTGCCTGCTGGCGTCGGGGCGGAACAACTCGGCGCGAAACGAGGTCCGAGCCTGGGCGGGGCGAGAGGGGATCCCGGCGTACGAGCGCCGCGATCGCCACGGCGTGCTGCGGAACCTCGTCGTCCGCGAGGGGCGGCGCACCGGCCAGGTCCAGACCCGGCTCGTGACCGGCCCCGCGAGCTTCTCGCGGCCTCCAGTCGATCTCCACACCGTCGTCGAGGGACCCGGCGGCGGTACGACGGGACCAACCGGCGTTCTCGGTGAGGAGTTCCTGGAGGAAGAGCTCGCCGGGCTTCGGTTCCGCGTGTCCCACGCCGCGTTCTTCCAGACCAACACTGAGATGGCCGAGCGCCTCTACGGAATCGCCGCCGAGTTCGCGGGCCTCGCCGGCAACGAGCGCGTCTTCGACCTCTACTGCGGGATTGGCACGATCGGGCTGATCCTGGCGCCACGCGCGGGAGAGGTCTGGGGGGTGGAGGCCGCTCCGGAGGCGATCGCAGACGCCCAGCGCAACGCCGAGCGCAACGGGATTCCGAACGCCCACTTCACGGCCGCCGACGTGCGGCTCGGCGTGGGCCCGCTGCTCGCCGAGGCCGGGCGACCTGACGTCGTGATCCTCGACCCCCCGCGCGCGGGGCTGTCGAAGAAGATCGTTCGCCGGGTGATCGAGTGCGGGGCGCGGCGGATCGTGTACGTCTCCTGCAATCCGACGACGCTTGCCCCGAACGCCTCTTCGCTCGCCACGGCCGGCTATAGGCTGCGGCGCATCAAGCCGGTCGACATGTTCCCGCAGACCTCGCACGTCGAGTGCGTGGCGCTTCTCGAACGGTGAGCTCGTTCGGCTTCGGCGTTACCGCGGGGCTTGACCCCGAGGTCGCCGGGCCACTCGCCGCCCGCTGCGAGCAGCTTGGCTATGAGTCGGTGTGGTCGAACGATCACCCGGGCGCAAGCGGCCTGGACACGGTCGCCGCCTTCGCCGAGGGCGCGCGGAGCATCGAGCTCGGCGTCGCGGTGATCGCGCTGGATCGCCACGGGCCCGCCGAGATCAACGCGAAGATCGACGCCCTCAGCTTGGAGCGGGAACGCCTCCTGGTGGGAGTCGGGGCCGGGTTCTCGGAGAAGCCGCTGACCACGATGCGGTCCGCGATGCGCGAGCTGCGCCAGGAGATTCCCGGCGTTCGCCTAATCCTCGCCGCGATGGGCCCTAGGATGGTCGCGCTCGCGGGAGCGAGCTTCGACGGCGCGTTCCTCAACTGGATGACGCCCGAGTTCGCGGTCGGGGCCCGGGAGCAGGTCCACGCCGGCGCGCGCGAGGCCGGACGGGAGCCGCCGCCGGTGCTGGGGTACGTCCGCACGGCCGTCGGCGCCGACGCCCGGGAGCGGCTCGTCAAGGAGGAGTCCTTTTACCGCGACCTGCACGCCGGTTACCGAAATCAGTTCGACCGCCTCGGCCAACCGGTCGGAACGGTCGGGGTGGCGGCGCCGGACGGCGATGCCGCAAGGGCCGAGCTCGACCGATACAACGCGCTCGACGTCGTCGTCGTCCGCGCCCTCGCGAGCGCGTCGACTGAGGGAATGGGGGGGCTGGCGGCCGAGGTGGCTCGGGCCTGAGCGTCATCGATTTCCGACATTCCCCGTGATGTCTAATCGCCGCTCGTGTTGGAGCCGATAGAGGAAGTGGTGACCTGCCCCGATGGGGTGACGAAAAGGAAATCGATGAAGCTCAAGCGATACCTGATGCTGCTGGGGATGCTGGTGGCGGTAGGGAGCTTCTTCGCGGGCCTGACCATCGCTCGCGCCGGCGACGACGACATCTGCGGCGACCAGGGTGACGACGATCTCGCCGGCAATGCGGGCAACGACGTGGTCGTCGGCGGTCCCGGCAACGACAAGATCAACGTCCGGCACCACGGGCTCGACAAGGTCCGTTGCGGCAGCGGCCACGACGTTGTCAAGGCCAGTCGCAACGACAAGGTCGCCTCCAACTGCGAGGTCGTGAAGTACTAATCATCTGCCGGTGGCGAGGGAGGCCAACGCCTCTCGCCACTAGCTAGTACGCGGCGTCTGCCTCGCCCTCCTCTTCGGCGATCGGCACCTGCTCGGCGGCGCAGGTCGTGCAGAGCGCAACACTCGCGCCCTCGTCGAGGATGCGCTGCTTCTCGGCCCTGGTCAGGGTGGCGCCGCAGTTCTCGCACCGATCGGGCAGCTCCTCGATCGACCGTTCCTCGAGGTCGGGCATATCGAAGAGCCTAGTACGGAGGGAGCTCCGAATACCACTCGCCGAGGGCTCGGAACGCGTTCCAGAACTCGCGCTTGGCCTCCTCGGAGTCGAGCGAGGAATCGATGTCCGGAACATAGAGAGCCTCGACCGTCGGGGTCAGCTCCTGGATCTCACCCGGGCGCGCCTCGAGGGGGCGTGAGAGCGGAACGTCAACGTCGTTGAGGGTCTCGAGCGCCCGCTCTCCCATCACCACGACGATCCGGGGCTGCACGATGGCGAGCTCCTCGACGATCCGCTCGATGCACTCGCCCCCGGCGAGCGAGGGGTCGGCCACCGGACACTTCACGCAGAGCGTGCCGTAGACGACCAGCGGATCGATGTTCAGTCGCTTGAAGCTCTTGCGCAGCGCATTGCCGGCGCGCCCGTAGAAGGCGACGCCCTCCTCGATCTCCGAGGCGGTCGGCGCGAACTTGAGCAGGAAGATGTCCGCCTGCGGATGACCCGAGCCGAGCACCGGCATCAGGTTCCCGCGCGGGCAATGCGAGCATTCCTGGAGGCGGTGGGTGAGCTGGTTCAGCTCGCGGATCGCGCGCTCGAGGTACTTCTCCTGGATCTCGTCGTCGGTGGTCGGCAAGTTGGCTCCCCTTCCGGGACCCGGGGCAGGTGTCCCGGCCCGCGCCTTCTTTGACGGCCCCCGCGCCGCTCCTTCCGCCTGCATCAGCGCTTGCCTCGGGACCGCCGCGCCCGAGCGGCCCGGCGGGCTGCGACTCGCTGGCTCGGTGAACGCCCGCCCTTGACCGGGCGGGCTGGCGCCGGCCCGGTAGAGCGGCGGGCGGGTGGGCGCCCGCTCTGGAGGAGCTTCAGAGCCTGGACGTAGATCAAGTTCTTGTGCTTACGAACGATGTCCGCGTCACGCATCGCCTCCAGGAACTCCCGGGGACCGTCGAAGTCGTGGACCCGGATCATGACGCTGCCCAGGCCCTGGGCCACGTGGCTGTCCGAGCCCGCACCGGGCACGATCCGGTACTTGGCGGCGAAGCGCTCGGCCTCCTCGTTGAACGACGTCAGCGCAACGCGCGGGTTGAACACCTCCAGGATGTCGATCTCCTCGACGATCTCCAGCAGGTGCTCGTAGTCGGGCACCGAGTGAAGGCGGTCGAACGGATGGGGAACGTAGACCAGCCCTCCCTGGCGCCGGATCTCGGCGATCGTGTTCGCCATCGTCATTCCCTTGGCGATCTTCTCCGTGAGGAAGAGCCCGATGACCTCGCCCTCGCCGGCCGTCTTCACCTCCTCGGCGACGATCACCTTGATGCCGCCCATCTCCCGGGCGACCTCGCGGGCGGCGAGGGCACCCGAGATCTCGTTGTGGTCCGTGATTGCGATCGCGCCGAGGCCGCGGTCGCGGGCCGTCGCCAGGAGCACGTCCACGGGCGTGGCGCAGTCCGGCGAGTGATCGGTGTGCATGTGGAGGTCGACGTGGATCGATCGCCGCCCGGAAAGGCGGCGCCGCAGCGGGGCATCGCCGTCGGGGTCGTGGCGCCTCGAGACCAGGCGGCGATAGATCCCCTCGACCTGATCCGTCACCGCGTCCCAACCGCGAGCGGCCTCCCGTCCGCGGCGGGCGAGCTCGCCGCGCAGGCGAGGCTCGGCGATCAGGCGCTCGAGCTGGCCCGCGGCCGTGACGGCATCGCCGGGCTGGAAGAGGAGGCCCCGCTGACCGTCGCCGATCAACTCCGCATACAGCGGCAGGTGGGAGGCGACCGGGACGGCGCCGGTGGCGAGCGCCTTGCGAACGAGCCCGGGGGCGGCTCGGGGGCCGCCGGACGCCACGCACACGAGGTCGGCCGCCGCAATCAGCCCGTCCGGCGATGCCTCGCGGGGGCGGACGGCAAAAACCCGGTCGCGCAGCCGGCGCGCGATTCGCACGTCGGCCGCATCCGGAAGCCAGACCGCGGCCTCCCAGTCGAGCGCCAGGGGCAGGCGGCGGAGGGCGCGTAGAAAGAGGCGCAGAGCGCCACGCTCCTCCTCGAGGCAGAACGCGATGCGCACGGGTCGGCGCTCGCCTCCCGCCGCACTCCGGTCGCTGGGCCATTCCGGCGGCACCTCGTCGGCCCCC
Organism: Actinomycetota bacterium; assembly: GCA_046730395.1. Lineage (GTDB taxonomy): Bacteria > Actinomycetota > Thermoleophilia > Solirubrobacterales > 70-9 > AC-56. Next base: position 6,574 of record JBKPIV010000151.1, read on the forward strand.
GGCGCGACCAGCTCGTATGTTCCAGGGAAGAAGCGCTCCATCAGGTCGGACGTGGTCCGAGAGCTCGCCGTGCGGGCGTCGAGGCGCCCGAAGAAGATCTCCACCAGCGGCCGCGCGACCTGCGTGGAGAGGATGCGCTCGCTGGGCTCGTGGAAGCTGCCCACGTTGAGCGAGCGGGAGTGACGCAAGGCGAGCGATGCGGCGCTGGGCGCGAACGGGTCGTGGACGTGCACCAGGTCGAGCTCGATGCCCCCGAGGAGGTCCTCGAGTGCCCGGCTCAGGTCGATCGGCACCGGGGCGGCGCGCGGGCGCGGGCCGCCCGGCATCGCGAGGCTCGACCCCACCGCCAGCACCGGCGGCCCGGCGCCGTCCCCCGCCCGAGCGCCCTTCCACGATCCATCGAAGATCGCCGCCGGACGATTCCGGGCGGCGCGGATCACCCGGCGTGACTCTCGCACCGCGGCGCGTGACGTCGCGGGGGCGGCGACGACGACGCGGTGCCCTCGCTCGGCCAGCGCCGCCGAGACCCGCGCCACGAATTCGTTCACCTCGTGCGGCGTCTCCCACGGATGGGAGCTCACCTGGGCGATCGAGAGGCGCTGGGAGTCGTTGTCCACCCGCGCCTGAGGATATTTCACGCGGAGTCGCGCTTAAGGGCCGCGCCTCAATCAACGCCCGCGAGTGGACCGTAGCGAGCTCGGCGGACTAGGAGCCGGGCGAGGGCTCGGCCGCGAGCTCCTTCGCCCGGTCCCCCGCGGCCTTGCGCGCGTTGACGGCGATGAACTCCTCGGTCAGCTCGCGAGCCTGATCGTCGGGCCGCTGCGTATGCGGCGACTTCATCATGTAGCTGGAGGGACCGTCGAGCTGCCCGGCGATGCCGTTGTTCAGGGCGAGCTTGATGATCCGCACCGCGTCGATCACGATGCCCGCCGAGTTCGGCGAATCCCAGACCTCGAGCTTCAGCTCGAGGTTCAGGGGGACGTCCCCGAACGAGCGGCCCTCCAAGCGGATGTGTGCCCACTTGCGGTCCGTGAGCCACGCGACGTAGTCCGAGGGGCCGATGTAGACGTCGTCCTCGGGGAGCTCGTGACCCAGGATCGACGTGACCGCTTTGGTCTTCGACTCCTTCTTGGACGCCAGCCGCTCGCGCTCGAGCATGTTGAAGAAGTCCATGTTGCCGCCCACGTTCAGCTGCGAGGTGCGCTCGAGCCGCACTCCGCGATCGTGGAAGAGGCGGGCCAGCTGGCGGTGGACGATCGTCGCCCCGACCTGGGACTTGATGTCGTCGCCGATGATCGGCAGCCCCGCCTCCGAAAACCGCCGCTCCCAGTAGTCCTCGCGGGCGATGAACACGGGCAGGCAGTTGACGAACCCGACTCCCGCGGCCAGCGCCTGCTCGACGTACCACTTGGTCGCTTGCTCGGAGCCGACCGGCAGGTAGCAGACGAGCACATCCGCCCTCGTCCTCCTCAGGATCCCGACGATGTCCGCGGTCTCGCCGGGCGCCTTCGTGTTCTTCTCCTTCAGGTACTTGCCGAGCCCGTCGTGGGTCATTCCGCGGTGAACCTCGACCCCGAGCTCGGGGACGTCGGCGAACTTGATCGTGTCGTTCTGGCCCGACCAGATGGCCGCGGAGAGGTCCTTGCCGACCTTTTCGCCGTCGATGTCAAAGGCGGCGACGAACTCGATGTCGCGAACGTGGTAGCCGCCGAGGTCCACGTGCATGAGGCCCGGGACGCTCTCGGCCGCGTCCGCGTCCTTGTAATAGGTCACGCCTTGGACGAAGGCGTTGGCGCAGTTGCCCACCCCGACCATCGCGACGCGGACCTTGCCGTCGTCGACGAGGTGGCCGTTGCCGGTGGCGCCATGCTGGGGTCCATTCTCCGTGGGCATCGGTCGATAGTCCTCTCCTCGGGAAGGGCGGGGCTTCTACTACCTCCGTCCTCGTCTTCGGGTTACACCTCTGGGACGTCCAGAGCGGCCAACTCGCGCCGCACGTGCCAGACCCGCTGGACCACGGTCAGCGCTGTAAGCGCCGCCATAGCGTAGATGGCGGGGGCCAGCAGCTCGACGTCGACCAACCCGGCTCCCTTGGCGAACACGAGGCCGATCGACAGCAGGACTACCCGCACCGGCCGGGTGGCAATCCCGACCTTGCACTCGACCCCGAGCGCCTCCGCGCGGGCGCGCGTGTAGCTGACCATCAGCGACCCGAGCACAGTCACCACGCAGGCTGCCGCCGCTATCGCGTGGCCGGTGTCAGCGAAGTACCAGGCGACCGCAGTGAGGACGACGCCCTCCTCGACCCGGTCCAGGGTCGAGTCGAGAAAGGCGCCGAAGAGGGTCCCCTTCCCGGACATCCTCGAGTAGCGGCCGTCGAGGGTGTCCATCACCGAGCCGACGATGAAGGCGATCCCTCCCAGCACGAACAGGCGCTGCGTCACGAGAACGGCGGCGGCGAGGTTGAGGACGAGGCCGGTGATCGAGATCGCATTCGGGGTCAGCCGGGACTCGATCAGGCGCCCGCGCGCGTAAGCCCGGAACTCCTCCGCGGTGCGGATGTCGCGCAGCTCGCGGCCGGGCGTTAGCGCCATGAAGGAGACGCTAGTGCGTCGGGGCTAGGGACGTACGGGAGACGAGGAGGCGGCGGATTTATTGCTATGCGGGTGCTTCGTCGATCGCCTGGTCGCGCCACGACCAGGAATCGGGCCGCAGGCGGGCGAGCTGATGCGCGGTGACCGCAGCGAGGCATGCGACGCCGGCGCCCACCGCCGCATCGAACCAGTAGTGGTTCGCGGTGACCAGGATCACGAACAGCACGACCATCGGATACGCCGACCACAACGCTCTCGCCCAGGCCGTGCGGACCAGGTAGGTCGCGGGCACGGCGATCATCAGCGAGAACGCGATGTGCATGCTGGGCACCGCGGCGTACGGGTTGACGACCGCGCTGGTGAACGACGAATCCTGGTTCGAGTTCGTAAACGCGGCGATCGTGTCGGTGAAGCCGACGCCGGGGAACATCCTCGGCGGCGCCGTCGGGAAGAGGAGGTAGCCGATCAGCGCCAACCCCATCGCGACCAGGAACATGTTGCGCACGAAGTTGAAGCTCTCGGTCCGGAAGACGTAGAGCCAGACCAGGAACGCGGTCGTGATCACAAAGTGGCTGTTGAAGTACATCCAGTTCGCGATGTCGATGATCCACTGGTGCGACAGGAACGCCTGCTGGAAGCTCGGCTCGAAGAACGCCCCCAGCGATCGCTCCAGGTGCATGACGTGAATCGCGTTTGCAAACGCGACATGTCGGTGGCCGTCAGCGAGCCCCCGGACCAGCTGGTAGAGGTTGTAGGCAACGACGAAGAACGCGACCTGGCGCAGCAGGTCGCTCCAGCCATGGGGCAATCGACGGCCGACGCTGTGGACGAGGCGGGGCACGAGGTGGCGAAATTGTAAACGGCCGCGATCCGCTGACCGTGATCCCAGTCACCCACGCAACCGTATGCTCGCCCCGTGAGCACCGAATCCTGGAAACGGCCGCCCAAGCGCCGGGTCCGAGCGATCCGCGACCGCCTCCGTGAGCTCTACGGACGTCCGGTCAACCATCCTCACGGCCACCCGATTGCCGAGCTCGTCCGCACGATCCTCTCGCAGAACACCTCGGACACCAACCGCGACGTCGCATACGAGCGCCTCCGCCAACGCTTCCCGCTTTGGGAGGAGGTTCGAGACGCCCCGGTGGAGGACGTGATCGACGCGATCCGCCCTGGCGGCCTTGCAAACACCAAGGGGCCGCGGATCCAGGCGATCCTGCGCGAGCTCGGCGAGCCTCCGGACCTCGACTGGCTCGCCGACGCCCCCCGCGACGAGGCGATCGGCTTCCTGGTCTCGCTTCCGGGGGTGGGGCGAAAGACGGCGGCGTGTGTCCTGATCTTCGCCTTCGGTCGCCCCGAGATCCCGGTCGACACGCACGTCTACCGGGTGGGCGGCAGGCTGGGGCTCTTCCCGGAGCGGGCCTCGTTCGCCGAGGCGCACGACGAGATGCTCCGCGTCGTCGATCCGGCCGACGCCTACGAGCTGCACATCAACCTGATCAGGCACGGGCGCGCGATCTGCCGGCCCAAGCCGCGGTGCGATGCGTGCGCGCTGCGGCGGATGTGCCCCTATTGGCGACGCCTAGGGCGCGCCGGCGTGGCCAATTGAGCGCTAAAGGTTTTCCCGCTGGTGCCGATATACCGAGTCGGAGGTGTCCATTCCCCTGCGCGACGCAGGGAGAGGCAAGAGTAGGAGGCTGTCTTGCATTCGAGGTTCGTTCCCACCGCGGTCTCGCCCATCCTCGCGCGGCTAGGCGCTGCCCTGGTTCTCGCCCTTGCCTCGCTAGCCCTCTTGGCGCTTCCGGCCGGAGCGCACGCGAACACCCGGGGCACCAAGGTCAAGGTCATGACCCGCAACCTCTATCTCGGTTCGGACCTCACCCCGGCGCTCAACGCCTCGAGCACTAACGATTTCGTAGATGCGAACGGCCAGATCGTCCGCAACGTGGACACGAACAACTTCCCCACGCGCGCCAAGGGGCTCGCGAGCGAGATCCTCAAGAAGAAGCCCGACCTCGTCGGTATGCAGGAGGTCTCGCTATGGCGCAAGGGGCCGCTCAACGATGCCGCCCCGTTCACCTGCACCGGCACCGAGAGCGACAACCCCCCGTTCGGCTGTGCCTTCACGGCCTCAACCGTCAGGTACGACTACCTCAAGCTGCTTTTGAGTCAGCTGAACAAGGGCCAAAAGCGCTACAAGGTCGTGAAGTCCGAGCAGGAGTTCGACTTCGAGGCGCCCACCGACTACAACGGCGTCGCCGGCGACGGGGACTTTTGCCCGATCCAGTGCGACGGCGAGGAGAACGATCGGCTGACGATGCGCGATGTCATGCTCGAGCGGCTCCACGACGGAGTGAAGGTCAAGAACGTCAAGGGCGGCCACTACCACACGCTCTATGAGCCCACGGTCGCGGGCACGGTCGTCGTCCACGTCCTCCGCGGCTGGGAGAGCGCGGACGTGAAGGTGCACGGCAGCCCCCGCTTCCGCCTGATCAACACACATCTCGAGGCGTTCGGCGATCCGACGATCCGTCGGGACCAGGCGCGCGAGCTGGTGAAGAAGGGGGGTCCGGCGACCGGCAAGCTCCCCGTCATCCTGATCGGCGACCTGAACTCGGACGACAACACGGTCCAGGACGGCGACCGCCTCGCCTACAACCTGCTGAAGAAGCACGGATTCGTCGAGCGCAGCACCGACCACCCGCTCGGCTGCTGCCTCAACGCCGAGATCATCACTCAGGGAGGCGGCGGGAGCGTCAGCGACTTCGACCACCAGGTGGACCACATCCTCACCGACGCCCCCAAGAAGGTGAAGCTGGTCAACTCGTCGGTGACCGGGAGGACGCCGGTCAACGGGTTCTGGGATTCCGACCACGCGGGGCTCTTCAGCACGCTGCGCCTGCGATAGGCGCCGCCGGCGCGGGCTCCGCGTCGGGGGTCGCTGAGGTTGACGACGCCTCCTCCAGCCTCAGCACCTCGGCGCGGAGCCCGGTCGGACCTGCTCGGGCGACTCCTGCGGCCGGGGCGGGCCAGGGCGCCGTTAGTATCTCCGCGCCGCGGCCCCTGAGCGCCGCCCGATAACGCCAATGCCGATCACCAACGGCACCAGCCAGTTTCGGAGCTAAAGCTCCTCACATGAATAAAAGGCCCATCGTCATCTTTCTGATCTTCGCGGCCATCTGCCTCGTGGCCCTCCCGGCGTGGGCGCTCACGAAACGCGGCTCCAGCGACGCCTCCAACGGCAGCTCCGTCCCGGCGAGCGATCGGGTGGGGATGCAGCTGTTCCAGACCAACTGCGGCTCCTGCCACACGATGCAGGCCGCCGGCACCGACGGGATGATCGGTCCGAACCTCGACCAGCTCCTGGCCACCGGTTCGAAGACCGCTCAGACCGTGAAGTCGAATCGAGATCGAGTGCTGAGCGCGGTCGAGGGCGGGCTCAACGGCCGCATGCCGAAGGGCATCCTCCAGGGTGCCCAGGCGAAGCAGGTCGCGCAGTTCGTCGCGAACAACGTCGCGTACCTGAGCAGTTCGCCCACGAACACGACGCCGACCCCGTAGAGAGACCCCATCGAGCGGCCGCCCGGGCCCCGCGGGTTGCAGGATCCTCCCGTATATCTGCTACGCTGGGACTCAGATTTCTTGCACTCGAATTAGAAGGAGAAACTAGTGGCGAAGACGATCGGAATCGACTTGGGCACCACGAACTCGTGCGTGGCCGTGCTCGAGGGCGGCGACGCAACCGTGCTCGAGAACGCCGAGGGCGGTCGCACGACGCCATCGGTCGTCGCCTTCACCGACTCCGGCGACCGGCTCGTCGGGACCGTGGCCAAGCGCCAGGCTGTCATGAACCCGGAGAACACGGTGTTCTCCATCAAGCGGTTCATGGGCCGCAAGGAGGCCGAGGTCAAAGAGGAGGAGACGATCGTCCCATACAAGGTCGTGGCCGGCCCGAACGGCGACGTCCGCGTGGACGTGCGCGGGAAGCAGTACTCCCCGCCCGAGATCTCGGCGATGATCCTCCAGAAGCTGAAGACTGACGCCGAGGCGAAGCTCGGCGAGACGGTCGATTCGGCGGTCATCACCGTCCCCGCTTACTTCAACGACGATCAGCGCCAGGCGACGAAGGACGCCGGCAAGATCGCCGGCCTCGAGGTGAAGCGGATCATCAACGAGCCGACCGCTGCGTCGCTCGCCTACGGGCTCGACAAGGAGTCCGACCAGACGATCCTGGTGTTCGACCTCGGCGGCGG
>JBKPIV010000152.1:0-10632 GCA_046730395.1 Actinomycetota bacterium
AGCCCGTCGTCGGCCGCTCGCTGCTTGCCGTTTGCGGCCGCCGCGCTCACGCGAGGAACCTCGCCTCCTCGCCTGCCGCGTTGCGCCCCGCGGCGGCGCCGGCCTCGAGCAGCGACGCGATCTCCTCCTTGCCGAACCCCGCCTCGCGGAGCACCTCCTCGGTGTGCTCGCCGAGCGCCGGCGCGGGGCGCGTCGCGTCGCCGGGCGTGCGCCCGAACTTGATCGGCAGGCCGAGCAGCCGCACGGGGCCGATCTCGGGCTGCCTCGCCTCGACCACCATCTCCCGCGCGCGGACCAGGTCGGAGTCGAGCGCCTCGTCCAAGTCGAGCACCGGCTCGATCATCGCGTCGTGGTCGTCGTTGAACGTCCGCCACTCCTCACGGGAACGCGAGCGGAAGACCTCGGCGATCTCGGCCCACTCGTCCGAGTCCGGGGAGACGAACTGCTTGTCGATCAGGTCGGGGCGCCCGACCCCCTCGCAGAAATTGCGCCAGAACTTCGGCTCGAGGGCGCCGCAGGTGACGTAGCCGTCGGCGGCCTCGTAGGGCAGATAGCAGGCGATGCCGCCATTGAGGGACCCGCGGCCTCGCCGCGGCACGACGCCGTCGCAGAGGTATTGCGCGGCGACCATGCAGAGCCACGCGAGCGAACCGTCGGTCATCGACACGTCCACGAGCTGTCCCTCGCCCGAGCGCTCGCGTTCGCGGAGCGCGGCCATCACCCCGAACGCCGCCGTCAGCGCGCCCCCACCCAGATCGGCGATCTGCCCGGCGGGCTGAATCGGGCGCCCACCCGGCTCCCCCGTGAGCCCGAGCAGGCCGTTGAGGCCCAGGTAGTTCATGTCGTGGCCGGCGCGATCGGTGTTCGGCCCGGTCTGCCCGTACCCGGTGACCGCGCAGAAGACGATCCGCGGGTTCGCGTTGCGGAGCGCCTCGTAGCCGCAGCCCAGCTTGTCGAGGACCCCGGGCCGAAAGCTCTCCAAGACCACGTCGAACTCGCCGGCCAAGCGGAGGAACGCCTCGCGCCCGCCGTCGGACTTGAGGTCCAGCCGGATCGAGCGCTTGCCGCGGTTGAGCCCCAGGTACAGCGCCGAGCGGGTGCCGAGCGCCTGCTGTTCCTCGGAGCCGTAGTAGGGCGGCGCCCAGCGCACGTAGTCCCCCGCCCCGGTGTCCTCGACCTTGACGACGTCGGCGCCGAAGTCGGCCAGGAGCAGCGAGCAGAAGCCGCCGGGAAGCAGCCTCGTGAGGTCGAGGACCCGGACGTCGCTGAGGGCGCCCGCCGTCACCTCGGGGACCGCTCCGCGGCCGAACCGATGCGGGCCGCGTCATCGGCTTCGCCTCCGGGCGCCGCTCGCTGCCCGGCGACCTCCGACTTCGGAACGCCGAGCAGCTCCCTGGCCTCGGCTACGGTCGCCGCCCTCCTGCCGACGTCCTCGGCCATCTGGCGTGCCTTCGCGATCAGGTCGCCGTTCGAACGCGCCATCTCGCCGTTCGGGAGGTAGAAGTTGTCCTCGAGCCCGGCGCGGACGTTGCCGCCGAGCGCCAGCCCGGCGCCGATCAGCCGCCACTGGTCGCGGGAGATGCCGATCACCTGCCACTGGTTCGGCCCCTCCGGCCCCCCGGGGATCTGGTCCGCCATCAAGGCGACGTTGCGGGCGTTCGGTCGGATCCCGCCGTGGACGCCGATCACCAGGGAGACCTGGAGCGGCTCCGCCAACAGGTCCATGTCGAGGAGTGGGTCGAGGTTGGCGATGTGCCCGGCGTCGAAGCACTCGTGCTCGGGCTTGATTCCCAGCTCGCGCATCGCGGTGAGGAACGCGATGATCGTGTCGAAGGAGTTCTCGAACACCGCCGCAAACACGAACTCCTTGCGGCGCCGCGAGTACTTGGCGTAGTTCATCGAGCTCATGTTCAGCGCCGCCACGTCCGGCCGCAGCTCCCGCAGGTAGGCGATCCGCTTCTCGATCGGGACCCCGATCGCGCCGGTCGAGTAGTTGACGATCACGTCGTCCACCTCCGCCCGGATCGCCTCGGTGATCGCCCTGAAGTCCTCGATCTCGTAGCTCGGCACCCCGTCGGGCGTGCGCGCATGGATGTGGATCTGCGAGGCGCCCTCGTCGATGGCGCGCCGCGCCTCGGCCGCGTACTCATCGGGCCGATACGGGATCGCCGGGCACTGGTCGCGGTTCGCGACCGCCCCGGAGATCGAGCAGCTGATGATCACCGGGTCCTCGAACCGGCTCATGCGAGGCGCTCCCGCGATTCGAAAAACGGCGCAAGTAGGGGGAGCTGGTCGGGATGGCCGCGAATCCCATCGAGTGTCGGATTACTCGGCCTGGTGCCGATTAATCCGACAATGCACGCGGACGGGCCGCCCCTCATTGCCAGCGCCGGGGCATCGATTGTCGGGCTTGTTCGTCTCAGGCGAACTAAGGCGACAATCGACGCGAGTACGTCTCCCCTACCTGCGCTGTTTTCGTCAACCGCCCGGCTCACACCGGCATCACCCCGTGCTTGCGGTGCGGGCGGGCGATCCGCTTGTTCGCGGCCATCCGCAGGCCGCGGATGATCGTGGGGCGGGTCTCGCGCGGGTCGATGACGTCGTCGACCATGTCGTTGCGCGCCGCGATGTAGGGGTCGATGGACTTCTTGATCTGGGCGAGCATCTCCTCGCGTGTGCGATCCGGGTCGTCGGAGGCCTCGATCGCCGAGCGGCCGATGATGTTCACGGCCCCCTCGGGGCCCATCACGGAGATCTCGGCCGTCGGCCAGGCGACGATCAGGTCGGGCTCGTAGGCCTTGCCGCACATCACGTAGTAGCCGGCGCCATAGGCCTTGCGCACGACCACGGTGACCTTCGGCACCGTCGCGCGCGAGACCGCGTAGAGCATCTTCGCCCCGTGGCGGATGATCCCCGCGCGCTCGACCTTGGAGCCGACCATGAACCCCGGAACGTCCTGGAGGAAGACCAGGGGAATGTTGAAGGCGTCGCAGAGGTTGATGAACCGCGCCGCCTTGTCGGCTGAATCGTTCTCGAGGATGCCGCCGAGCTGCTTCGGCTGGTTGGCGACGATGCCCACCGGCTGGCCGCCGAAGCGCGCGAGGCAGGTGATGATCGTCTTCGCGAACTTCGGCTTGATGTCGAGGATCTCGCCGTCGTCGACGATCTCGCCGATCACGTCGTACATGTCGTACGGGTGGCGTGCGGACTCGGGAACGATGTCGAGCAGCCGCTCGGACATCCGATCGTCGGGGTCGTCCGTCTCCCGAATGGGCGGGCGCTCCTCGCAGTTGGCGGGGAAGAACGAGAGGTAGCGCTTGACCACCTCGATGCACTCGCGGTCGTCCTTCACCTCCAGGTCCCCCACGCCGGAGATCCGGCAGTGCACCCGGGCGCCGCCGAGGTCCTCCATCGAGATGTCCTCGCCCGTCACCGCCTTCGTCAGGTGCGGCCCGGCGAGCGCCATCGCACCCTGGCCGACGACCATCGGCACGAAGTCCGCGAGCCCCGGTATGTAGGCCGTGCCGGCCGCGCACGGTCCGAGCATCGCGGCGACCAGCGGGACGACTCCCGACATCGTCACCTCCTCGCGGAACAGGTGGCCGGAGCCGGCGAACAGCGAGCCCGCCGCCTCCTGGATCCGCGCGCCCGCCGAGTCGAGCAGCCACACGAGCGGCATGCGCTTTCCCGTCGCCATCTCGCGCAGCCGGGAGACCTTGAGCTCGCCGGTCATCCCCATCGAGCCGGCCATCACGGTGAAGTCGTACGCGGCGATGCAGCAGGCGCGGCCGTCGATGTCTCCCCACCCCGTGATCACGCCGTCCGCTGGCGCCTCCCGGCCCTCCATCGCCCGCTGGGAGAAGTGAGGCCCGCCGTGGATCCCGATCTCGACGAAGGTCCCCGAATCCACGAGCAGGTCGATCCGCTCGCGCGCGGTCAGCTTGCCGCGCTCGTGCTGCAGCGCGATCTTCTCCTCGCCGCCGCCCAGCTTCGCCTTCGCCCGTCGCTCTTGGAGGTCCGCGACGAGCGGCCTCATGCCCGTCTCCTCGCCGCCCTCGACCTCGTCGGCCGCCTCGGGCGTCTCGGCCTCCTTCGCCGCGTCGACGACCTTTCGCGCCTCGGCGCCCGCCTTCTCGTCCTTGGTCGCCATCAGCGCCCCTTCCACCTCGGCTCGCGCTTCTCGAAGAACGCCGTCACTCCCTCGATCGCGTCCTCCGTGCCCAGCTCGATCGTCAGCTGGGAGCAGAGGTAGTCGAGGGCGTCCGCCAGCGGCATGTCCATCTGCCGCCACATCGCGTCCTTCCCGAGCCGCATCACGACCGGGGACTTGGACGCGAGCTTCGACGCCCACTCGTCGACCGCGGCGTCGAAGTCGTCCGCGGAGACCACCTTGTTGACGATCCCCGCCTCCCTGGCCTCGTGCGCCGTCAAGCGCTCCCCGAGCAGCAGCATCTCGTTCGTCTTCTTTCGCGGCACGTTTCGGTAGATGAGCGCCATGACCATGAACGGGAACAGCCCGACGTTGATCTCGGGGGTTCCGAACCCAGCGCCCTCCTTCGCGACGATCAGGTCACAGGCGAGCGCGATCCCGAGGGACCCGGCGAGCACGTGCCCGTTGGCGGCGACGATTGAGGGCTTGCCGAGCTCGCCGAGCGCGCGGAAGACCTCGACGAACCGCCGGGTCCCGCCGTAGCGCTCGATCAGCGGGGCGTCGGCGCTGAAGGCGCCGAGGTTGGCGCCCGAGGAGAACACCTTCTCGTGCGAGGACGCGAGCACGACGCAGCGGACCTCATCGTCCTCGCGGGCGGCCCCCAGCGCTCGCAAGAGCCCCTCCATGAGCTGGGGCGAGAGCGAGTTGCGGGTCTCGGGGTCGTTGAGCGTGATCCGCGCGACGCCGGCATCGACTTCGTAGAGGACCACATCGTCCGCCATTCCGCGCGCACCGTAGCACAAAGTATGAAGTAATACTCTATGCTGCTCGCTGCCGAGACCGTCGACAAGGAGCCACACCGTGACCACAGCGACCGTCATCAAGCCCGACCACGCCGCCCAGCGCCGGCATCTCCTGTTCACCGACGAGCACGAGGACCTGCGGGCCTCGATGGAGGCCTGGGTGCGCAACGAGCTCTGGCCGCACCGCAACGAATGGGAGGAGACCACCTGGCCGAGCGAGGCGATGCGGCGCGCCGGCGAGCTTGGCTACCTCGGCCTCTGCTTCCCCGAGGAGTACGGCGGACAAGGCGGCGACTACTACTACTCGCTGGTCCGGGCCGAGTGCATGAGCCACTCGGGATCCGGCGGCACCAACATGGGCTTCGCGGTCCAGACCGACATGGTCCTGCCCCCGATCCATCTGCTCGGCACCGAGGAGCAGAAGCGACGCTACCTGGTGCCCGGGATCAAGGCCAAGCGGATCGGGTGCCTGGGCATCACGGAGCCCGGCGCGGGCTCGGACGTCGCGGGCATCCGCACGAAGGCCGTCCGCGACGGGGACGAGTACGTGATCACGGGCTCGAAGACGTTCATCACCAACGGCCCGCGGGCCGATTTCATCGTCCTGGTGGCGAAGACCGACCCCGACGCGCGCCACGAGGGGATCACCCTGTTCGTGGTCGACCTCCGCGACGACGCGGGAGACCATGTCCCTGGCTTCGAGGTCTCGCGCCGGCTCGAGAAGATGGGCATGCACGCCTCCGACACCGGCGAGCTCGCCTTCAACGAGGTCCGCGTACCGGCTGACGCGGTGCTGGGCGAGATCGGCAAGGGCTTCTACCACATCTCATGGGAGCTCCAGGGCGAGCGGCTCGTCGCCGCAGCGGGCTGCTATGCGGGCGCGGAGCGGATGTTCGAGAAGACCCTCGCCTACGCGAAGGAGCGCGAGGCCTTCGGCCGCCCGATCGGCCGCTTCCAGGCGATCCGCCACAAGTTCGCCGAGATGGCCACCAAGATCGAGGCGGCGAAGCAGTTCACCTACGCGACCGCGTGGCGGTTCGCCAACGGCGAGTACCCGGTCCGCGAGATCACCGAGGCGAAGCTGTTCGCCTCCCGGGTCGTGTGCGAGGTGGCCGACGAGTGCGTCCAGATCCTCGGCGGCTACGGCTACATGAAGGAGTACGAGATCGAGCGCGCCTACCGCGACGTGCGTCTGAACCGGATCGGCGCGGGCACGGACGAGATCATGCTCGACGTGATCGGCCGCTCCTACGGGCTCTAGGCACGCGGTCATATCGCACCGCTAGGTCCCCCGTTCACCGCCGCTAGGTCCCCCGTTCACCGCCGCTGGGTCCCCCGTTCACCGCCGCTGGGTCCCCCGTTCACCGCCGCTGGGTTCCTTTTGACGCGGATAGCGAGTCAAAAGAAACCCACCGCAGGGGGCCAGGACGCCTGAGCCATTTCTGATATCCTATCCGATATGACGTCGGAAACGGTATCAACCAGTCAGGCCGATGAGCTGATTCGGAACGCCCGCCGGCGCTCGCGAATCAGCCAGCGAGAGCTGGCGCGGCGCGCAGGCACGAGCCAGGCCGCGATCAGCAGGATCGAGCGCGGCCTCGAGAAGCCGACCCTGGAGCGCCTCGAGCAGATCCTCGCCAGCCTCGGCTGGCGCCCCGTGATCGAGCTGGCCCCGGTCGCGGTCCACGACGCCGAGCCGCGTCGCCTCCATGAGGACGCGCGGAGGGACCCCGCGACGCGGCTCGAGAGCGGGTTCGCGATGGGAAGGTTCGCGAGGCGCTTCCTCGGTATCGCCTCCCCCGAGAATGCCTGACGTCCCGGCCGATGAGCTCGGGCGCCCGATCTCTGACCAAGAGGAATTGCTGGAGGCGCTGAGCGGCCAGGAGGTCGATTTCCTGGTGGCAGGGGGAGTGGCGGTGATCTTCCACGGCTATCCCCGCTTGACCGTCGACCTCGACATCATCCCCTCGCCCCGGGAGTCGAACCTGCGTCGCCTCGCGACGGCGCTCGACGAGATCGAGGCGTACGCGGTCGGCTCCATGGGCGAGAGGCTTCCGCTCAACCTGTCCCACCCCGAGAGCCTTGCGGTCGGGAACTACTTCCTCACCACCAGGTTCGGCGGGCTCGACCTCGTCAATGGCCCCCGACCCGACCTGAAGCGTTACGCGCGGCTCGACGCCGCTTCCATCGAGGTCGCGGCGGGGGGTCACGCGGTCAAGGTCGTCTCCAAGGCCGACCTGATCGCGATGAAGCGCGAGGCGGGCCGGCCCAAGGATCTGCGCGACATCGCGGCGCTGACCGAGGTCGAGCGCAATCCCTGACGGCGGCCGGGATTTGCACGAGGTTTTCGTGCATCAGGCAAAGGTCGGCACCTTTCGTATGAGCACGGTGGATCGGCGAGAATCGGGCGCGTGTCGGCCCTCGACCTCGTCCGCAGCTACTACCGCGCCCTGAACACGGGCGACGTCGACCTCATCGCCTCCCACTTCACCGACGACGCCATCCACTACTACACCCGCCTCGGACCGCACCGGGGAGCGCGGGCGATCGGCGAGAACGCCCGGTGGGCGATCGACCAACTCGAGGGTCAGTGGCATTACGAACACGGGCTCGAGGACGGCGAGGAGGCCGTGATCGAGTGGACCATGACCTGGCGGGACCCCGAGTCGGGCGAGCGGCGGCTCAACCGCGGCACGGAGTGGTTTCGGCTGCGCGGCGGAAAGATCGCCGAGATTCGCGCCTACCATCACGGCGACCGCAAGAATCCGCGAGGCGACCTCCTCGGCTTCGACTTCGGCGCCCGCGGCTACACGACCCTCGACGAATAAGGAGGGGCCCGATGAGCCTTAGCGATTTCCCGTACACCCGGATGTCGCCGTCTCGGACATGGGGCGAGCCGCCGAGTTCTACGAGCGCACCTTGGGTCTCGCCGACGTCCAGGAGACGGGCGACGGCGGCAGGACTTATCGCTGCGGCGAGGGCACCACGCTCCACATCTTCCCGTCGCCTCACGCGGGGCAGACTGCCGCAACCACGGCCGGGTGGGACGCCGGCCAGCGATTCGAGGCGCTTGTCGACGAGCTCGCGTCGAGGGGCCTGAGCTTCGAGCAATACGAGGAGCCGGTCAAGACCGACGAGAAGGGGATCGCGACATTCGGCGACGTCAAGATCGCGTGGTTCAGGGACCCGGACGGCAACACCTTCGGAATCTCGACAGGTAAAGGCCGGTAGCCCGGGAGCGGTCCCTTGACCGTGATCAAGGACACCGGGGCGCGGGCGCCGATGCCCCCGTTCACCGACGAGCACGCCGAGCTTCGCGACTCCGTGCGGCGCTTCGTCGCCAGGGAGATCGCGCCCCACGTCGAGGAGTGGGAGGAGGCGCGCGAGTTCCCGCGCCAGCTGTTTCGCCGCTGCGGCGAGCTCGGCTTCTTTGGGCTCAAGTTCCCGGAGGAGTACGGCGGGCAGGGCGGCAACTGCGTCCACGACGCGGTGTGGATCGAGGAGCTCTCCCGCTCGGGCGGCTCCGGCGGCGTCGCCGCGGGGCTCAACGCCCACGCCCAGATCGCGATGCCGCCGGTGTTCAACTTCGGCACCGAGGAGCAGCGGCGCCGCTGGATCGTCCCAGGCATCAAGGGGGAACTGGTCGGCGCCCTCGGGATCACGGAGCCCGCCGCGGGGTCGAACGTCGCGGACATCCGCACCGCCGCCCGCAAGGTCGACGGCGGCTACGTCGTCAACGGCTCGAAGACCTTCATCACTAACGGCGTTCGCGCGGACTTCCTCGTCTGCGCGGTGAAGACGAACCCGGACGGCGGGCACCACGGCCTCTCGTTCCTGGTCCTCGAACGGGACATGCCCGGATACGAGGTGACGAGGAAGCTCGAGAAGATGGGCTGGCACGCCTCCGACACGGGCGAGCTCAGCTTCACCGACCTCGAGGTCCCCGAGGAGAACCTGCGCGGGCCCGAGAACCAGGGCTTCTACCTGATCATGGCCAACTTCCAGTGGGAGCGGTTGGCGATGGCGCTCGGCGCCGTGGGCGGCATGCAGAGGGTCTTCGACACCACCCTCGCCTACGCCAAGGAGCGCGAGGCGTTCGGGCGGCCGATCGGACGCTTCCAGGCCATCCGCCACAAGTTCTCCGAGATGGCGACGAAGATCGACGCCTCGCGGGCGATCACCTACAACGCCCTGCGCCTGTTCGCCCAGGGCCACGACACGAGCCGGCCCGATGGCGATCCACGAAAGGCGATCGACGCCTCATCCGGCTCGCTGCGCGAGGTGACGATGGCGAAGCTCTTCACCCAGCGGGCGTTGCTCGAGGTCGCCGACGAGTGTCTGCAGATCCACGGCGGCTACGGATACATGCGCGAGTACGGGATCGAGCGCGCCGTCCGCGACGCCCGCCTCGGGCCGATCGGCGGCGGCACCGACGAGATCATGAAGGAGATCCTCGGGCGTCAGCTGGGGCTGTAGCGGGCCACGCTCGACCAGCCAAGCGTCGTGCGCGAGCAGAGACTCGTGGCCAGCGTAAGGCGCACACCGCTCCCTTGATACGGCCACCCCGGATCAAAGAGGATTTGCCCCATCGGCTAAGCAGCCGGGGACGGTGCTCTCTGGCCAGATGGGGAGGGGGATCCTCATGTCGAAACTGAGGCGGCTTCGACCGTCGCCAGCCTTGGTGATCTCGCTGATCGCCGCTGTTCGTGGCGATGGGCGGCTTCGGTTACGCGGCAGCGGCGATCGGCACCAGCGACATCAAGAACAACGCGGTGACGACGAAGAAGCTCCACAACAACGCGGTGGCGACGAAGAAGATCAGGAACAACGCGGTGACGGGTGCGAAGGTCAAGGAGTCGTCGCTCGGTCAGGTGCCCTCGGCGGCGAACTCCGACGCCTTGGGTGGCCATCCCGCGTCGGCGTTCCAGTCAAGGGTTCAATGGGCGCTCGTCAATGCGACGGGGACGTCGATCCTGGCCCAGTCGGGCGGAATCACGATTACCGGTCACGCCACTGGTCAAACCGGGTTGCGCTTCCCAGGTACCGACTATCCGACACTCATCCGCCGCCTCGGACGCGGTGCGTCACACCGCTGACAGGCGGGCTGCGTCCCTTGACACGGCGCCGCGTGTCGAGGAGGATCGCGTCATCGGGTCAACCAGCCGGGGGCTCTGGTCTTCGGCCAGACGAAGGGGGATTCCTCAAGTGCTAAGCAGAATCAGGCGGCTGCCGTCGCCCGCGCTTGTGATCTCGGCGATCGCGCTGTTCCTGGCGATCGGCGGCATCAGCTGGGCGGCAGCGACGATCGGGACCAGCGACATCAAGAACGGCGCGGTGACGACTAAGAAGCTGCACAACAATGCCGTATCGACGAAGAAGATCAAGAACAATGCGGTCACCGGCGCGAAGGCCAAGGAATCGTCGTTCGGCACGGTGCCGAACGCGAACCACGCGAACAGCGCTGATGACGCAAGCCAGCTCGGCGGGGTCGGCCCGAGCGGGTACGCCGGCGCCACGCGGTGGGCGCTCGTCAATGCGACGGGGACGTCGATCCTGGCCCAGTCGGGCGGAATCACGATTACCGGTCACGCCACTGGTCAAACCGGGTTGCGCTTCCCAGGTACCGACTATCCGACACTCATCCGCCGCCTCAGACGCGGTGCGTCACACCGCTGACAG
>JBKPIV010000153.1:0-22492 GCA_046730395.1 Actinomycetota bacterium
AACGAACAAGGTGCCGAGCGGTGCTTACCGGGGATTCGGCGCTCCCCAGGCGACGTTCGTGATGGAGCGGCTGCTCGATCGCCTGGCCGGCCGGCTCGGGCTCGACCGCGCCGACCTCCGGCGACGGAACCTGATCCCCGCCGAGGCGATGCCCTACGAGAGCATCACCCACCACCGCTACGACAGCGGCGATTACGCGCAGGCGTTCGAACGATTGCTCGAGCTGGTCGACTACGCGGGCTTCCGCGGGCGGCAGGAGCAGGCGTGGAAGGAGGGCAGGTACCTCGGCATGGGGATCGCGCCGTTCGTGATGGCGGCGGGACTTGCTCCTTCTCGCGTGCTCGGGTCAGCGGGTGTCGCCTACGGAAACTACGAGACCGCTCTCGTTCGCATGGACGCGTCCGGCAAGGTCACCGTCTTCACCGGCGCGTCCTCGCAGGGACAGGGGAGCGCGACCACGCTGGCGCAGGTCTGCGCGGAGCGGCTCGGAATCGACCCCGAGCGAGACGTCGTCGTCGTGCAGGGGGACAGCGCGCTCACTCCCTACAGCCCAGCAGGAGCGATCGCGAGCCGAGTCGCCGTCGTCGCCGGGCCGGCCGTGCTCCTCGCCGCGGCCGAGCTCGCCGACAAGGTACGGCGGATTGCGGCGCACATCCTCGAAGCGAGTGAGTCGGACATCGAACTGGCCGACGGTCGTGCGTTCCCGCGCGGCTCGCCGGCTACCGGCATCGACATCGCCGACCTCGCGCGGGAGGCTCACCTCGGACACAACCTCCCGGACGAGATCCCGCCCGCCCTCGAGGAGTCACATCTCTTCAGTCCGTCCACGAGCAACTATCCCTACGGTGCCCACGCAGCAGTTGTCGAAGTGAACCCGGACACAGGGAAGTTCGAGATCGAGCGCTACGTGGTCGTGAACGATTCGGGAACGCTGATCAACCCCACGATCGTCGAGGGGCAGATCTACGGCGGCGTTGTCCAGGGGATCGGCAGCGCAATGCTGGAAGAGCTCGTGTACGACGATGCAGGCCAGCTGCAGACGACGTCGCTCATGGACTACCTGCTGCCCACGGCCGCCGACGTACCGGACATCGAGCTCGAGTTGCTCGAGACGCCCGCGCCGGACGTCCCTGGGGGCATGAAGGGAGCGGGCGAGGTCGGCATCCTCCCGCCCACGGCTGTCCTGGCAAGCGCGATCGTCGACGCACTCTCGCCGCTTGGCGTCGAGATCAATGAGTTGCCGCTCGACCCGCGCCGCATCTGGCAACTCCTGGCCGAGACCAGATCCTGACATCGCGTACAGGGAACGGCAGGGACCCACGGCACCCCACGGTCCTGACGGTCGATCCCCGCCACAAGAGGACTCATCGGGAAGGTCGCTCATGCGTTAGCCGACGACCCCCTTCTCTAAGAGCGAAGGGTCGAACTGAGTATGCCGGGGCTTCAAGCTGTTGCCTCTACTGACTACAAGGAAGGAGCCTCTATGGTGGAATCGAGAGCAATCCCCACGCCACCGCACGGTTCAGCACCTGGCGAAGCGTTTGCGTCGCCTCGAATCGGTGTCCTTCCGGGACGGTCCCGTCTCCCGCTCGAGCCGCTGAAGCCGCGCGCGCATCGGCGGATCCAGTCAGATCACCAGATCCCTTGAGTGCAGCACGCCGAACGCAGCAGGAGAACCCCGGACATACGGATCGTCCAGTTCAGGACTCGCCGGGCATCGACTCCGAAGCTCGCGTCCTCGCGCGAGCCGCGGTGCTCCCTGCCGACTCCAAGTTCCGCAGCGTGGCCACTGCCTTCTCGATCCGCCGTTTGCGCGTCTCGGGCTTCTTGGCGCTCTCGATAGCGCGCACGTGCTCCCGTTTGCGACCGTAGGGCAGGCGGTCGTAGGCGGTGCGTGCGATCGGATCGGCGTCGAGGGCGCGGGCGAAGTCCGCGGGCTCGACCACGGCACGGGGCTCGGGATCGAACTCCAGCTCGACCTCAACCTCGTCGCCGGTCACCACACCGGCGGCTTGTCGGTTGGCGTTGCTTAGGCCAAGCAGGTAGCGGCCACGCATGATGGCGACTCTGCTC
The DNA here is from genome assembly GCA_046730395.1 of Actinomycetota bacterium. GTDB lineage: Bacteria > Actinomycetota > Thermoleophilia > Solirubrobacterales > 70-9 > AC-56. The sequence continues at coordinate 2,074 of JBKPIV010000153.1, forward strand.
TTCCATGAATGCCCGTTGATCGTGATCACGACCCTCGGCCGCTTGCCCTGGCCAAGCGACTCCACGACCTCCGGAGGAACTTCCAACCCTCTCATGGGCTCCGGAGGCTCGACGTAGGTTCGGAACTTCATGATCTCCCTCCTCTATCATCCGGTCAGGGGTGCTCCGGAGCCCAATGCGCCTTCTGGGGACATGGAACTGGTACCTACCCCACTGGCTCTGCTGGCTCCCACGGTTTCAGTTCGAAGGAACGAAATCGAGCCTCGGCGCAGGCTGAGGAAGGGGGCGAATCCGGGCGATCCGACCCATGACCGGAGTAACCCGTGAAGATGTGCGCGATGGTCACGCGGATGTCACCCGCGCGCGGCCAAGCTCAACGAGTCGATCATCGAACAGAGAAGGAGACAACGATGCGACTCACATCACGCCGAACCCTCATCGCAGCAACCGTCGTCGCTGCGCTCGGGCTTGTAGCCGGAGGTGCGACTGCCCTTGCCGAGTCCGGTTCCGGCTCGTCCGGCTCTCCGCAGGTGGCGTCGAAGTCGGGCGTTGAGCTCTTCGCCAAATCCGTTGCGGGCCCCGTCGGCTCGATCGATGGCTGCGGTGCGCTCCCGCCCAAACCACTTCCCGACCCGCTCGAGGGTGCCGCAGCATACCTCGGGCTCTCGGAAGAGCAGCTTGCGCACGAGCTCGAAGGCGGGAAGTCACTCGCCGACGTCGCAACCGCACAGGGCAAGTCAGTCGACGGGTTGAAGCAAGCGCTGATCGACGCTGCCAAGACCGGCCTCGACCGGGCTGTCGCCGACGGCGACCTCACCGCTGAGGAGGCACAGGCGATCCTGAGCAAGCTCAGCGCCCACATCGACGACCTCGTGAACGGGAAGGGCGGCATCACAGTCCGAGTCGAAGCCAAGGGGGCCGGGCCAGATATCGCGCTCGGCGAGCCATTCAAGACGGCGGCCGACTATCTCGGACTCTCCGTCGACGAGCTGACGCAGGAGCTTCGGGCGGGGAAGTCGCTCGCCGAGATCGCCTCGGCGCACGGCAAGTCGGTCAGCGACCTGAAGCAGGCGCTGATCCAGGCGGCGACTGCCGACCTCGAGAAGGCCGTCGACAAGCTCGTGAACGAGAAGGGCCTGCCCGGGCCGTGCGTCGAGAAGGTCGGCGCAATCGCCGGACCGGGAGTCCCCGACGTCCGCGTTGCCGATATACCCTAGCTCCTTGAGCTCGGACGCCCGGGCGGCGCCTCTCCAGTGGCGCCGCCCGGGCCACACGTGGCTCCTCGTGCCACCATGACGGAGGCGATGACGGCCACGGGGGATCCGTGATTCGCGTCCTCCTCGTCGAGGACGAACGGCCGCTGGCGGCTGCGCTCGCTCGATGGCTCCGCCGGCAGGGAATGGCCGTCGATGTCGCCCACGACGGGGAGAGTGCGCTGGCGAAGGCGCGGCTCGTGCCGTACGACGTCGTCGTCCTCGATCGCCACCTGCCGGTGCTGCACGGCGACGAGGTCTGTCGCCGATTGGTCGCAGACGGCGCAACGACGCGGATTCTGATGCTGACAGCGGCGGACTCGACCGACGAGCTGGTGGGTGGACTCGACCTCGGGGCCGATGATTACCTCGCGAAGCCGGTCATGCTCGCAGAGCTCGGAGCGCGGCTACGCGCGCTCGCACGCCGCACCGCGAGTCCGGCGCCGTCGGTCCTCACGCGTGGCGATCTCGAGCTCGACTCCGGTGGGCGGACGGTCCGGCGCGCCGGCCGGCCGGTGAAGCTCGCGCCTCGCGAGTTCGATCTGCTCGAAGCGCTGCTGCGCGCCGAGGGCCGCGTGCTCAGCACGGACGTGTTGCGCCGCCGTCTGTGGGACGAGCGGTTCGAGCCGTTCGACAACACCGTACGCGTTACGCTCGGACGGCTACGGCGCAAGCTCGGCGCCCCGCCGCTGATCGAGACCGTGACCGGCTCCGGCTACCGGATCGCGTGATGCGCCCGACCGTCCGCCTCCGCCTCACAGCGTGGTACGCGTCGATCTTCCTGCTTCTAGGCCTCGTGCTCCTGGCGATCAGCTACGTGATCGTCAGCAGAAACACCTCCAACTTCCCAATCCAAGTTACCCAGAAGCTGGCAGCGGAGGGGGCGGTCTCGACTGTGGCGGTGGGAGTCGGAAAGGACGTCGTTCCAACGGAGAAGGTCCTGGTGCCGCCCGGCGTCCCGCTCGGGGAGCCCGACCGCGAGCTCCTGGCCAGAGTCGAAAAGGCGCGGAAGGCCGCGGAGCGAAAGGTGAGCGGAGACCTTCATCGCGAGACGATGATCGAATTCGCGCTCGCGCTCGGCGGCACGACGCTCATCTCCGTGCTCGCGGGCTGGCTCGTCGCCGGGCGCGCGCTGCGACCGGTAGGCCGGATCACCGCGACGGCGCGGAAAGTGGCGACCGAGGGAGACCTCGGTGAGCGGATCGCTCTCGACGGCCCGGCCGACGAGCTGCGCGAATTGGCGGACACCTTCGACGCAATGCTCGAGCGTCTCGACCGAACGTTCGCCAGCCAGCGGAGCTTCGTCGCCAACGCCTCTCATGAGCTGCGCACGCCGCTCGCGATCATCCGCGCGGAGATCGAGGAGCGGCTCGACGACCCGAGCGTCACGAAGGCCGGGCTCCGGGAGATGGCGACCGTCGTCCACGACGCCGTCGGCCGCAGCGAGGCACTGATCACGAGCCTGCTGATACTCGCCCAAGGCCAGTCCGCACTCCGCCGTCACGACACCGTCGACCTCTGTGAGCTGGCACGAGCGGTGGTGGCCCGTAACGAGCCGGTCGCCGCCGTCCGGGGCATCGGCATCGAGGCGACCTGCCAGCCAGTTTCGTGCCGCGGCGATCGGCCGCTCCTCGAGCGCCTGGTCGCGAACCTGGTGGAGAACGCGCTCGGCTATAACCACCCCGGCGGCTTCGTTCGGATCGAGATCTCCGAGAGCAACCACCAGGCGGTGCTGCGCGTCAGCAACAGCGGAGACCACATTCCGGCTGCCGCAGTCGAGCGCCTGTTCGAGCCGTTCTTCCGCGTCGACGAGTCGCGCTCACGCGACAGCGGCGGCGCGGGGCTCGGGCTCTCGATCGTCGCGGCCGTCGCCGCCGCCCACGGCGGCGAGGCAGCAGCGGAAGCGCGGGAAGGTGGTGGTCTCGTCGTCACCGTAACGCTGCCGGCAGATACGAGGACGCCGATGTCCGAACCGCGCCACCGGGCCCCCGCCGGACCGTCGGGTGAAGAGCAGCCGGAGCCGCTACGGTCTTCGCGCCGCGTGTACCGCTAGGCGCTACACCGCCGTGCGCGCGAGGCCACCCCCCACCCTCGACGCGAGCTCGCTGTCGTACCGGGTAAGACCGCGCGTCCGCAGACAGCGATTTCGCGCGTGATTTCGCCCCGCACTAGCCTCCGCGACTAGGCGTCCCGCTCAACCGAGCCGAATCCGAACCGAGGGTGTGACCAAACCCTCCTGACGGGCCGGAATCGCCCTGCTTCAACCCCTACCCGACTGCAGCGACTAAGGCGGCAGCAGCGGCTACAGCGACTGCAGCACATCCAGAAGTGCTGCCTTTTTGATCGCAGGACAGCATGGTGTCCTGGTCTCCCGGTGTCGTAGAGCACTCGTCTACCTGTCGACGTCGTGACGTCATGCGTGAATGCGTGTAGCCGTCGGGGTGGGGCATCCCCTTGGACGAAGGATTGCGCTCGAGCCTCTCTCCTAGCGACGTTACGTGGCTCGACAAAGCGAGCTGCGAAGGCGGGCGGCGCGCGTGGGCGTCCGCGTCGGGGTCGAGAGCGTCGGCCACGACCGGGCTCGCCCCCAACGCCCGCAGCTCATCCTGTTTCGACGGGCCCTGGTCATCCCCGATCGTGGCCTCGCGCCACGAGCTTGGGCACGAGCTCTCTGCCGAGAGCGCCTGTGGTGCCGGCCACGAAGACGTTCATGACTGCTCCTCTCGTCTCATCCACCCATGAGGCGAGATAGAGGTGCCGCCTGTGACAGTGCTCAGCGCTCGCTGTCAGCCCGCGCACGTCCGGTGACCTCGCGCAGCCGGCCCGTCTCGACCTCGTACACGAACCCGCGGATCATGTCCTTTCTCGGGATGAAAGGGCTTGCCTTGATGCGCGCGACCGACTGACGCACGTCTTCGTCCAAGTCGTCGAACGCCTCTGGAGCCCACTCCGGCTTTACCCCGGTATCCAGCTGGATCTCGCGGCGGAGATCGTCGTCCGTGAAGGTCAGCATGCCGCAGTCGGTGTGGTGGATCAGCATGATCTCCTCCGTCCCGGCCAAGCGCTGCGAGATCGTGAGCGACCGGATCTCGTCGTCCGTAATCACTCCTCCGGCGTTGCGGATGACATGCGCATCGCCCTCCTGCAGGCCGAGGAGCGCGTACGGATTCAGGCGGGCATCCATGCACGCGACGATCGAACCGGACGTGTGGGAGGAAGTGCCAGCCCGCCCTTGTCGAAGGTCTCCGCGTATGCGCCCGCGTTCTGGAGCAGGTCGTCGATGACAGTCATCGCGCCTCCTTGCGCTGCGGTGATGGGCGGGATGCTTGGGCCGAGAGGCAGCAGGCGCAGCCGTTCTGCTCGGCCCGGCGTTCGCACGACGAGCGGCCGGCTCGAAGAGCCTTCGGCCGCCGGATTGGTGGTGCTACGCATGAGAGTCTCCTTCTCTCTTGGGGTACAACCCCGAGGGAACCATCCCCGTCGTCCCGGCCGCCCAGCCCCGTTCTTCCTCGGAACAGCCGTCCGTAGGTCTGGCGGTACCAGCCTCGCAGGAGCTTGCCGCGGAGCTGCCGGCCGACTGGGCAAGCCTGCCCACAGACGAGCGAAACATCGCGCGGTTCGTCTTCGTTAACCCGCTGGGCAAGGAACGCTTCGTCGACTGGGACTCGATCGCGCGGCTCGTCGTCGGCGCCCTGCGGATGGAAGCCGGACGCCACCCGGACGACCCCAAGCTGGCGGCACTGATCGGCGAGCTCTCCGTCAAGAGCGCCGAGTTCAGCCGCCTCTGGTCGAGCCACGACGTGCGCGAGAAGACTTTCGGGCCGAAACGGCTCCACCACCCGCTCGCCGGCGAGATCGAGATCGCCTACGAAGCGCTCGAGCCGGTGGGCGACCCCGACCAGACCCTGTACATCTACACGGTCGAGCCGGGCTCGAAGTCCGAACAGGCGCTGCAGCTGCTCGGGAGCTGGATCGCAGGAGAGCGGACGGCACCCGCCACCGAGGACAGCAACCGGTAATTGACAATCGACTCCCAGGTTCGCGACCGCGCCCGCGTGTGGCCTGTCCTCTTCTGTCTCCACGCGGTTGGGGTTGAGCTCGAGCAGTTCGAAGGACTGCTTCTGCAGCAGGTTGGCCTCGGTGCGCTGCTCGAAGCTGGCCTGAGAGCCGGTGCCGCGCAGACGGACGTGGTTACCGCAGAGGATGCCGAGGCCTCGAGCAGGTCGCAGAAGGCTAGCGCTTGGCGGCGGCGGAGCGCTGGAGGGCGCCATCGGGTCCACGGGGGGCGAGCGGCCTGTCGTCGTTGAAGAGCACGGGGCGAGCCGCTGCTCGAGCTCGAAGCGGATCGCGTATCGGGGCTCTTCATCGCCCGGAACTCCGCTCGGCGTGCGCGAGCAGCTTGTAGGGGGCGCTCTACATCGAGGCGGTTGTCGCGGCGCGGTTCGTTCGGCTTCGATTTTCAAGTGGCGAAGGCCCGAGTCTTGCGAACTTGATGCGATTGTCCGCCGACGGCGCGGCCTCCGGCGTCACCCGAGCCCCTCGGCCTCCTCCGCCCGCTCGCCGCGCTCGACGATGTCGCCTTCGCTGAAGAGGATCGTCTTCAGGGCGACGCGCCACTTCGGCGTGCGCCGGAGCAGGAACTCGAGGTCCATGCCGAAGTGCTTGAACTCCTCGGACTGAGCGTTCTCCATGATCGCCCTGGCCTGCGGGTCCGGCTCGAGCGACATCCGCTGCTCGTACCAGCCGATCGCTTCCGCCTCCTCCGTAAGGGACGCGATCATGCGCGCGAACGTCCTGGTCTCCGCGCTCAGCTCCTCGGCCGGCTCGTGGTACTGGTCGAAGCCCATCTCTGCCTCCTCTTCGTGGGTGCGAAGAGAGATTGGCATGCGCCGCCGGCGAAATGCATCCGAGGCGCACCCGGGCGGCTGCGCGATTCCCGCAGGCGAGCCGCGGACGCGCGGGCTGTGGCTGCTCCGGACCACTTCCGCGACATGGACGGGTCGATTCGCCGACCACTGGGTCATGCTCGCCGCCTCGATTCGGTCCAGACCACGCCTGAGAGCACTCGCGAAGGGGTCAATGTGCCGCTACAGCTGGGCTGGCCGGGCCTCCAGCCGGCGGATCTGCGAGCCGAGGGTGCGTAGCATCTGCAGTGAGATTTCGGGGTCTTGTGTGAGCTCGAGGAAGGTATGGCGTGGAAGCTTCATCAGGTGGAGCTCGCTGGTGGCGATAACGATTGCCGATCTGGGAGTGCCGTCGAGGAGGCTCAGTTCTCCGAAGTAGTCGCCGGTGCGCAGCGTGCGTGAGGCGGGTTTGCCGAGCGCCTTTGCGGAGCCACTGAGGATGAGGTACAGCGAGTCTCCGGATGTTCCCTTCTGGATGACCATATCGCCGGGTCGTGCTCGGCGACTGTGGCGTGCCGGACGAGCTTTCGCAGCCGGCGTTTGGCGATCCCGGAGAACAATGGAAAGGTCGCCAGCACTTCCGCCCAATCGGACGGACTCGCGTGATTCCAGTGACCGGGGCGAGGCAGTAGCACTTGAATTCCGTTCACGATGACCTCAATTCGTCGAGTGGGTTCGGGTCGTGGGTTATCTCCCTGCCTGACGAGCTGGCTGGAGGCGGTCCGGGGTAGGGGATCGAGGCAGCATCCATCCCGGGTGGGGTAGCCTCAGCTTCGGCCGAAGCGTCTCGCCGAGGATCTTTGAGCTGCCGGTTCATGCCGCGAGCTGGTCGTTTGCTCGCCCGATGTGGGCGAAGGGATGGTGGAAGGCATCGAGTGCGTATTCCTCGGCGACGGTGAAGGCGATCGTCTCCTGGGTTGCCGGTTGGTGGACCTCGACGCTGGTGGTTTGTTCTTCGGCGTCCCAGTAGAGGGTGATCTCGAGGCCGCCGCTGGTGCGGTGCGCGAGTTCTCGACGCGGAGCGGGGATCGGGATCAGAGTAGGGATTGGGGTTGCGACGCTCATGGCTATTCATCTCCTTGTTTCTTTGGTCGGGTGCGGCAGGGCGCGACGGTGTCGGGCCCTGCCGCTGTCTGGGTGTTGGTTAGGCCGCGATCGTGAAGGTCTCGAGGACGACGTTGGAGATCGGTTGTTCGGTGCCTCTGATCAGGGCGGGGGCGGTGCCGTTGACCGCGTAGACGGTCAGGGTCGCCTGCTTGGCCTTGCCGAAGAAGCCGGGGACGGTGACGATCCAGCTGTTGAAGGTGCGGGTCAGGCCCTTTGCAGTGGTGACGTCGTTGATCTGGAAGACGCCGGCCAGGTTGGTGTTCGGGCCCCGCAGGGGCGTGCCCTTGACTGTCGGCGTGGTGGAGAGCAGCACGACCAGTCCGGGTGCTGCGGCGTTCGGGCCGGGGTGGAAGGTCGGCTTGCTCGGGTCGTTGAACGCCGCGGTGTAGCCGGAGAGCAGACTGTTCGACTGCGCGGTGCGGGCCTGCAGCGAGACCTCGACGCTGAACATCCCGCCGACGCCGGCCGTGTCCCCGGGGCCCGGCGAGATGATGCTGGCCTGGAGCGGGGCTGCCTGAGCGCCGTAGCCGCCGCCCGAACCGGAGCTGCCGCTGCCGCCCTTGCGGACCGCATTCCCGGCCGCGGAGACGGGGTCCCAGCGTCCGCCGAAGCCGGTCAGGGCCTCGCCGCTCGTCTGGCCCGCCTTCGTGTCCTTGACGAAGTAGTAGAGCGGGTGGCCGGCGTAGGTGACCTGCATCCGGCCGTCGTTGCGCCTGCTCGTGCCGAGCAGGGTGCTGTTCGCGCCGGCGATTGCCTTCGGCTGGCCCTTGGTGATCAGCGGCGGCCAGTACTCGGCGCAGTCGCCGTTGCAGGTGCTCTTCGCGCTCTTGTCGTGCGCCCAGATGTACAGCGTCTTGCCGTGGGCATCGACCAGGACGCGGCCGAGGTTGCTCGGCCCGACCTTGACGATCGCGCCGCCGGCGGCGAACGCGGAAGCGGCTGCGATCGCCACCACCGTGAGCAGGGCCACGCCCACGAAGAGCCGCATGACGTGCGACACCCCGGCGGTCGGGCCGTTCGGGAAGAGGTGCATTTGAATCTCCTTCCTTCCTCGATTACGCTACGAGACGTAGCGTCTCTATCCATCCGAAACGCTACGTTGTGTTCTATAATTCCCGTTGACATGACCGACACCAATCCGACACCAAATCGACGCAGTGAACGCTCGAAGCAGAAGATCCTCGACGCCACCCGCGAGCTCCTCGCCGAAGAAGGCGGAGTCCCGGCGCTGACGATCGAGGCGGTCGCCGCCCGCTCCGGCGTCGCGAAGACGACGATCTACCGGCGCTGGCGGGACAAATGGGAGCTCGCCCTCGACGCGGTGATGATCGACATGCTGCCGCGCTTCGCCGATCCGGTCGACGTCGGAGACACCCGCAAGGAACTCGTCACGTTCCTCGACTCGGTGGTCAAGCAGCTGGCAGCGCCGCCGATGGGGCCTGCGATGCAGGCCCTGGTCTCGCAGATAGCGACCGAGCCCGAACTCGCCCGCGTCTACCGCGAACAGGTCGTCGAGCCGCGACGCGCCCAGCTACGGCCCGTGATCGAGCGCGGCATCGCGCGCGGCGACCTGCGCCCGCACACCGATCTCCGCCTAGTGCACGAGCTGTTGGTCGGCCCGGTCTTCTACCGCCTGCTGTTGAGCGGCGGCCCGCTCGATCGAAAGCTCAGCACCCGTCTTGCCGACGCGATCCTCGAGGGCTTCGCGCCGAACGCCGGCGCAGCGAAGACGAGACGCGGAACACGCCGTTGATGCTCGCGCTCCGTATCGGGCGCGTGCGAAACGGGGTCAGCCTGCCCAGCTCCCCCTCAATGACGCGCAGGCGCCCGCCCACGCTGATGAGTCGAGTATTTCGTCGAGTCTCGTGTCTAAGCGGTGACCAAATGCAGTCCGCTCGGCCACCGAGCGGGGCGGAGGATGGACGTTCCCCGAAACGAATATGCCCCGGGGGCGGGACTGCGACCTCGTGGAGGTGCCTCTCACACCATCGCAGTACTGAGAGGTCTCATCGCCCATCTCATCGACCGCACCGACTTCCCGACTTTCGGTATCGGCGTCTGGTGGTCGATCGTGACCCTGGGTACGGTCGGGTACGGCGATGTGGTGCCACACACGACCTGGGGCCGCGTCCTGGGAAGCGTCGTCATCGTCTTCGGCGTGACGTTCATCTCGTTCCTCGTCGCGATCGTGACCTCGCTCTTCGTTGACGCGGACCGTGCCGACGACCAGGACACACGCGACGCGCAACATGAAGCGACGCAAGTCCAGCTCCGAGACATCGCCGCCAGACTCAGCGGCATCGAAGCGAGTCTCGGCACAGCGCGGAAGACCCATCGTTCGTAGCGGCGGTGCGCGGCACTTCCGAAGGAACATCGCCTGCCCAACACCGGAACCTTCCGCTCAGTTGCGAATGGTCACGTCCGTGTCGGCCTCCGACTCGTTGCCGACGACGTCCCAGGCAAGGATCCGAAGTCGGTAGCGCGCGTCCGGGAGGCGGGTCGTGTCCCAGTACGGCTTCGGGAAAAGCCGGAACCAGTAGACGCCGTCGCAGCGGGCGGTTCGATGCATCGCCATGCAGCCGTTGGCGGGCAGGTTCTGGTCGGTGCCGGGCGCGTAGTGCTGCCCCGCCGGAGTGTAGACGGAGCGCTCGGCTCGAAAGACGTCGCGGTTGAGGACGACGTCTCCGCCGGGAAGCTCGATGAGCGCGACCCCGAGCCGGAACGGGTGGTGGGGCGCGGCCAGCCAGGGGAGGCCCTCGAACCAGCCGATGAACGACTGCGGGTCGTCGAGCCGCACACGCACGTCCACCTTCCCGGACAGACGCGTCTTGTCGAGGCGGGTTCCGGCCTGCGGAAGCCGCGCGACGTTGGCCTCCGGGCGTCGCGTCCACTCAGGCTCGGCCGGCGTGTAGAAGCGGATCTCGTGGATCTCCGGTGGGGCGTCGTCGAGATACGGTCGGATCTTCCCGCCCGGCCGCATCGGGTTCACCAGGATGGGGTCGTCGCCGGGGGGAAAGATCCATTCGCCCACGTGGACGTGCCAGGAGTCGAAGCAGGTCCAGCCGATCAGGTCCCCCGGGTCGACCTGATCCCCGACCTTGACCAGTGCGTCCACGTGCTCGTAGCGGAAATGCCCGCAGTCGACGAGCCCTCGTACGCCCCGCGGAGTCGCATGGCGGACCTGGCCACCCTCGATCGCGTAGACGCGGTGCGTACGCCCCGGCGGGGCCCCCGGCTCGGGGTGGTCGTCACGCACCGCGATGTCGACCCCGTCGTGGTAGATCGCCCCCAGGTCGGCGTCCGGCCGCGGATCCATGAACGAGCCGCGCATCGGGTGGGGCTCGTGAACTGGGGCCACCGGCCACCCGTGGTAGTCGTCGTTGTACGTCTGGGCGACGTCGAGCTTGCCGGGCACGGCCGACACGGCGGGCACTCTGACAGACCTAGCCGGCCAGGGTCGTGCTGGGTCGCCGCTGCTCAGCCTCGATCTGGATCCTCGGCAGCCACTCCAGCCAGCGCGGCAGGTACCAGTTCCAGCGGCCGAGGAGCGCCATCGCGGCGGGTAGCAGCACCGAGCGGATGATGGTGGCGTCGATGAGGAGTGCGACGGCGATCCCGAAGCCCATCTGCTGGAACATGACGAGGTCGCCGAGCGCGAAGCCGGTGAAGACGGCGACGATGATCAGCGCCGCACCCGTGATCAACCGGGCCGTCGACGAGACGCCGTACATGACGGCGTCGTCGGTCGAGCCGGTCGCGTCGTAGCGCTCCTTGATCCGGCTGAGCAAGAAGACCTGGTAGTCCATCGAGAGCCCGAACAGGACCGAGAACAGGAACAGCGGAACCCAGGCCTCGATCGTGTCGACGCGTTGGAAGCCGAGCAGGCCGCTGCCGATCCCGTGGCGGAAGACGAGGATGACGAGCCCGTAGGCGGCCCCGACCGAGAGCAGGTTGAGCAGGATCGAGGTTGCCGCGATCACGATCGAGCGGAAGACGACCGTGAGCAGGACGAAGCTCAGTCCGAGCACGAAGACGAACACGATCGGCAGCCACGAGTTCATGGCGTCGATGAAGTCGACGTTGTCGGCGGTGTCGCCTCCGACCCGGACGCGCACGTCCGTCCCACGGAACGCTTGCGGGATCTCGACCGAGCGGAGGTGCCGAATCGCGTCCAGGGCCTCTTGTCCGGTCTTGTCGCCGCCGATCTCGACGCCGATCGCGGCCAGGTCGCCGCTCGGTGCGACACGCAGGTCGCTGCGGCCGAAGACCGGGTCTTCTGCGAGCGTCTTCCGTAGTCGGCGGATTCCGGTCTGGACCGCCGGCGAGCGCACGTCGCCGACGATCGCGATCAACGCCGGGCTGGAGCTCGTCTGAGGAAAGTCGCGCGCGAGTGCTTCGAAGCCTTGCTTGGACTCCAGCCGGTCGGGGAGCGTGCTGACGCCGTTCGCACCCAGCGTCAACCCCAGGATTGGGATTGCCGCCACGACGAGCAGCGCGCCGAAACCGAGCAGGTATGCGAGCGGCCGACGCATGACGGCCCGCACGACGGCACCCCAGAACCGGCCTTCCTCGGCCGAGCTTCGGCCGACGTTGCGGCCGAGCCAAGGCACGCGCAGTGCGTTTACCCCGTCGCCGACTTTTCCGAGCAACGCCGGCAGGAGGGTGAGGGCGGCGAGCACGGACACGATCCCGACGCTGACCGCTCCGACCGCCAGGCTTTTCATCACGTTCGAAGGGACGAGCAGCATCCCGGTCAGGGCGATCACGAAGATCGAACCGCTGAGCAGCACGGCCCGGCACGCGGTCGCGCCGGAGACGGCGATCGCATCGAGCTCGCCCCGCCCCTGGACGCGCTCCTCGCGGTACCGGGAGACGACGAAGAGCGAGTAATCGATCCCGAGCGCCAGCCCCATGCCGGTGAGCATGTTCACGACGAAGACCGAGAGCGTGAACCCCTCCGCCACGAGCGCGGAGAGCCCGAGCGCGACCACGATCGACACAATCGCCATCAGCAGCGGGACGAGCCCGGCGACGATCGCGCCGAAGACAAGGATAAGAATCACGAACGCGGCCGGTAGCCCGACCCGCAGCTCGCCCTCGCGGAGGTCGTGCTGCGAGAGGTCATTGAAGTCGTGGTCGAGCGTCCCCTCGCCCATCATGACGACCTCGAAGCCGTCTCGGCCGTTCGCATGCTCGACCACCCGCAGAAGCCGGTCGACGTCTCGCTGGCGCTGGATGCCGATCAGTGTCGCGTGCCGGTCGGGGGAGACGAGCGCCGGGTTGTGGCTCTCGTAGTACGTCGATGCGTGGTAGACGACGCCGGTCGCGTCGGCCTGGCGCACAACGCCGGCGACGAAGGACTCGAAGGCGGCATCGCCGACCGAGCGGGTCGGCGAACGCACGACGACCAGCTCGTCAACGCCGTTCGGATCGGGCGGGAAGCGCTGATTGAAGAGATCCTCCGCCTGTTTCGAGGGCGGGTTCCCGGTCACGTGCCCGTTCGTCGTCAGGTTCCCGGGGAGGAACGCGATCGACAGGATGAGCGACACGACGATTGCCCCCGTCCAGGCGCCGAACGTGCGCCACGGATGGCGACTCGACGAGCGGGCAAGTCTCTCGGTCAGACTCATCTGGGCGGCCGTGGGCGACGTCTCCGCTCCCGCCGAGGGTACAGGAGCCGGCTGCCTTGGGACCTGGGCGAGCCGGTGCTCGAGCATGCATCTGCATGCGCGCCACGAACGCCTGCGTCGAGCGACTACTTCTCGCAGTTTGCGAGCTTCTCGCCCTTGCAGGCGTCGGTGTTCAGCCCGCCGTCGAGGGTGTCCGTGCCGGCCTGGCCGTCGAGCGAGTCGTCGACGTGACATACGACGAGACGATCACCGTCGCGCCGACCAACGCGGGTGGGGTGACGTTGAATTGCACGTCACCTTCGAGCTCGACGGCGCTCCAGGCGGACCGGACTTCGAGCAGCACATCGCCGTGACCGTCAACGGCGCGGACATGTCGATCACCAAGACCGGGCCTGCGTTCGCTCAGAGCGGGGGCACCATCATCTACAACATCACAGCCCACAACAGCGGGCCTGCAAAGCCACCGGCGTCACGGTGAACGATCCGCTCCCGGCCGGCGAGAAGCTCGTCTCGGCGACCCCGAGCCAGGGCACCTGTTCCGACTCGCTCACGTGCAACCTGGGGCGATCGCGAGCGGTGGATCGGCCACGGTCACGGTCGTCGCGAACGTGACGGCGACGTGCGGCGACAGGCTCCTCAACACCGCGACGATCGGCGGCGATCAGTTCGACCCGAACGCCGCCAACAACACCTCCTCGACCTCGGCCCTCGTCTTCTGCCTCGTCGCAGGCGGCAACTTCGTCATCGGCGATCGCAACGCGGCGGCGGGGACCTCGGTCACCTTCTGGGTGCGAAGTGGTCGAAGCTGAACAGCCTCTCCGCCGGGGCCGCGCCGGCCGCGTTCAAGGGCTTCGAGAACTCACCGGCCCTGGTCACGTGCGGCACGAACTGGACGACGAGGCCGGGCAGCAGCCCGCCGCCGCCGGCCGGACCGCTTCCGTCGTTCATGGCGGTGATCGTCTCGAGCTCGATCGACAAGTCCGGACCGACGATCTCGGGCGACACGGTTCACATGGTCGTCGTCCAGACGAACCCCGGCTATGCGCCGAACCCGGGCGATGCCGGTACGGGGACGGTGATCGGCCAGATCTGCCGACGAAGCCGGACATCTAACTCGGGCGCTGGAGGGCCCGGCCACACGGCCGGGCCCTCGGCCCTTCTTGGGAGGACCCGTGGCAGCGGTGACGCCGATCGAGCACAATACGCCGATCCGGACACCACAGGGGGTGAGCGAGCGGTGAAGGTCTTCCAGCGGGAGCAGCAGCTACGGACGACGGGCGGGCTCCACGTCCGCGACATCACCGGCGACGTCGCCGAGGCGGTCGACGAGAGCGGCGTCCAGGACGGCATCGCCTGCGTCTACTCCCCCCACACCACCTGCTGCGTCCGCGTGAACGAGTTCGAGCAGGGATTTCTCGAGGACTTCGCCCAGCTTCTGCTGCGGCTCGTCCCGCGCGAGACCTACTACGCGCACGACGACTGGGACCGGCGCACCGAAAACATCTGTCCCGAGGACATGGACGTCGGGAACGGCCACTCGCACTGCATGGCGATGCTGCTCGGCACCGCCGGCGAATCGATCCCGATCCGGAACGGCGAGCTCCAGCTCGGGCGCTACCAGCGCGTGCTGTTCATCGAACTCGACCGCGAGCGCGACCGCCGCTGGCTCGTCCAAGTCGTCGGGCACTAACGCTCGCGGCGACCTCGACGCCTGGCTCGTTCGTACGACGGGAATCATTCGGCCCGAGCCTCCTCCGGACGCTCGACCCGAGGGCGCTGCTCGACCGCGAGCTCGAAGACCCAGAACTCCTTCCCCGTGACGTAGGTCGCGACGTTGTAGACGGGAACCCGGCCGATGAAGCCCTCGAACGTCCCCGCGTGCGCATGGCCGTGGAGGACAAGGTCGGGCGCGTGCTCGGCGATCGGTCCTGCGAGGCGGTCGCTGCCGAGGAACGCCCAGATCGCGCGCGGCTCGCCCTCGAGCGTCGTCGTGGTCGGCGCGTAGTGGAGGAGCACGATCCGGAGGTCGCAGTCGTCGACGGAAGCCAGCTCCCGGTCGAGCGCCGCGACGTCCTCGGTCGTCTCCGCGAAGACCTGGCGGAGGAGCGGTTCGCCGAAATCCGGAAGCACGTGGTCGGGGAAGCCACCGACGAATCCCTTCAGCCCCACGACGCCCACCTCTTGCCCGCGGACATCGAAGCGGACCGAGCTCCGCTCGAGCACGCGCACGCCAGCATCCGTGAGCACGGCGACGAGCTCGTGCGTGCGGTTCAGGTGCCAGTCGTGGTTGCCGAGAACGGCGCAGACCGGGGTCGTGAGGTCACGACAGGCGTCGGCGAGGACAACCGCCTCTTCGGGGTCGCCGCACGTCGTCAGGTCACCGGCGAACAGGACGAGGTCGACCGAGTGGTCGAGCTCAGAGAACGCCGAGGTCAACCGCTCCCGGACGGCCTCCGTGGCGTGGAGATCACCTGCTGCGGCGATCCGGATCGGTCTTCCGTCTCGCACCGGACCATGGTGCCCAACGCCCGCTCGTTCCATGCCGTTACACGGCTCGTTCCGCAGGGTACCGCCCATCTGTGACGGACGAGGGCGAGCCGCTCAACGGCATGCTGCCCACCCTGAAGCGCTCCGCGGCGGCGCTCCGCGACAACGGTGTCCCCTTCCTCGTCGCCGGTGGGGTCGCCTCCTGGGTGCGTGGCGGGCCGGCAACCGACCACGACCTCGACTTCCTCGTCAAGCCGCAGGACGCGGAAGCCGCCCTCGCCGCCTTGGTCGAGATCGGCCTGCGGCCCGAGCGGCCGCCGGAAGAGTGGCTGTTCAAGGCGTACGACGGCGACGTGATGGTCGACCTGATCTTCCACCCGGCCGGGCTCGAGATGACCGACGAGGTGATCGAACGCGGCGAAGAGCTCGAGGTGCAGGCGATGACCATGCGGGTGATGCGGCCGGAGGATCTGCTCGTGACCAAGCTGATGGCAATGACCGAGCACTCGATCAACTACCGCAGCTGCCTCGAGATCGCCCGGGCGCTGCGTGAGCAGATCGACTGGAACGACGTCCGCGAGCGGAGCGCGGAGTCACCCTTCGGCCGCGCGTTCTTCGTGATCGCCGAGGGACTCGAGATCGTCTGAGCGGCTAAGCCGCTTCGCGCAGGCCGGCGACCTCACGCAGCATCGAGAGCGTCTCGAGCGCGTTCGCCTCGATCTGCCGTATGCGCTCGCGCGTCAGCCCGAGCGTCCGGCCGATCGCCTCGAGTGACATCGGCTCGCGGTCGCCGACCAGGCCGTAGCGGAGCTCCAGCACCGTGCGTTCGCGGTCGGGCAGTTCGTCGAGCGCCTTCCGCAGCGTCTCCTGCCGCAGGCTGACCTCGACCTCCTCGTCGGTGTGCACCTGCTCGGCGGCGAAGAGGTCGCCGAACGAGCCGGAGGCGTCCTCCCCGATCGGCTTGTCGAGACTGGTCACCGCGCGCGCAGCCGCCTTGACCTCGTGCACCTGCTTGAGCGGCAGCTTCGCCTCTTTCGCCAGCTCCTGGTCGGTCGGCTGACGCCCGAGCTTCGCTACGAGCTCGCGCTCGGCCCGGGCGATCTTCTGCTCGCGTTCGACGATGTGCACGGGAATCCGGATCGTGCGCGACTTGTTCGCCACGCCGCGCTGCACCGCCTGGCGGATCCACCAGGTGGCGTACGTGGAGAACTTGAAGCCCTTGCGGTAGTCGAACTTCTCCACCGCCCGGATCAGGCCGATGATCCCTTCCTGGATCAGGTCGAGCAGCGACAGGCCGTGACCCTGGTAGCGCTTCGCGATCGAGACCACCAGCCGCAGGTTGGAGTTGATCATCAGGTCCTTCGCCTCTTTGTCGCCGCGCTCGATGCGCTTGGCCAGCTCGACCTCCTCCTCGGCGGTGAGCAGCTTGTAGCGGCCGGCCTCGTTGAGGAACAGCTGGAGCGCGTCGGTGGTCGCGTGCGCGAGCTCGCCGTTGGCGAAGGTTGCCTCGTCCTCGCGGACGTGGCCGCAGTCGTCGCTGAGCTCGATCCCGCGCTCTTCGAGCTGCTCGTAGACGCGCGCGAGCTCGTCGTCGTCCAGATCCAGCTCGTGCAGGAGCTCGCTGAACTGGGACAGGTTGACGCAACCTTGCTCCTCGGCCCGATCGATGAGCGCTGTCAGCCGATCCATGCGGTCTCCCAACGGCGTGGTGCCCGATCTCCTGTCAGCGTAACCGCTCTGGTTCTCAGAGCAAACCGCAGTATCTCGCGGCGTTCGGCCACGGGTAGAAACCGCGCGTGCGAAACGCCCGCTCTGCCACCCACATCTGCTCGAGCGGCGTCCAGTGTTCGGCGGTTCCCTTCGCCCGGTAGAGCTCGAGCCCGTAGGTCCGCTGGAATGCGACGTCCATCTGGAGGCCGCCGTAGTAGGGCGCTTTCGGATCGGCCCACGAGCCCTCGTAGTGGTGGATGCAGAGCCAGTGGGCCCTGTGAGGCGGCCGGTGCGCCTGATTCCTGGCGACGATTGCGCGGTGCTGCCAGAGCCCGGCGACCCACCGGCGATACCCGAGACTCCTCGCCAGGCGCGCCGAATTGCCGAACGGTGTGCGCGGCTTCAGCATCACCCGCTGCCAGCTCCACGTCTCGTCCCGGTGCGCCTCGATCCGGCGCAGGAGGGCAGTCGACTCCACCGGCGACACCTGCTTCACCGCCTGCACGGTTCTGACGACGTGCCGGCGTGCCGTCGCCTGCGGGACGAGCGCCGTCGCGACGAACGCAAGAACGGCAAGCAGGGCGACGTTTTTCAACGTGGTGAGCTCCTTCTTCGTACTGGCGACGACAGGAGCGGTCAACCACGCGGGGGGAGCATGCCGAAAGGACATGCCGCGGCCACTCAGCCGTCTGGCTTTGCGCTACCGGCTCAAGGTAGCAGCCAGATCGGACAACAGGGGCCCTTCGGTGAGCAAAAGGGGTCACTTAGGTATGAAAGAGGGCGATCAGACGTTCGCTTTCGGGCAGCAAGCGGCCTCGGTCCACGACGCACGAGACGACGCCGCGCTGCACCGACTCGACCAGGGCCCGGTCATCCTCCCCCACCCGGTCGTCGAACTCGATCAGCTCCCGAGTACACGCTTCGTCGACGTCGGGCGCGAAGAAGTAGTCGAGAACCCGATGGTGCAGCGGGGAGACTCCGGCCAGACGGGGCCGATCGACAGGTTCGCCGGCCCCGGATAGACGTTGATCTTCAACCCGGGCCACACGAGGTGGAACGCGCAACTGCCGTCTCCGTCGCGCGCTGCCGTAAAAGGCTCCAGACCTCACCGCTCTCTTCCAGGACGTCCGCGTCCGGGTCGACGTCGACCAGCGCGCTGAAATCCGGATGGGCGACGGGACAGTGGTAGCACTCGAGGTAGTTCTCGACTGCGATCTTCCAGTTCGCGTCGACTGCGTGGTGGACCCGTTCCCGGAAGACGAGCGCCGACGGGTCGAACTCGTCCTCTCGATCTGCACGCGGCGCCGAGCGAAGCATGCCGTCCAGTCCGTACGTCCAGGCGTGGTAGGGGCACTGGAGCGTCCCGCCGCAGCCCGCTCCCGAGACGACCTACGAGCCCCGGTGGCGGCAGACGTTCAGGAAGGCACGCAGGTCGCCTTCGGTGTCCCGCGTAACGACGACCGGCAGCACTCCCGTCGTGCAGGCGAAGTACGACGGCGGATCGGGAAGCCGCCCGAAGTCCACGATCTAGTGCCAGCCGGGACGGAAGATCCGTTTGCGTTTGATCGCCAGCACCGCGGGATCCGAGTACCAGGCCCATGGATAGGAGTCAGGCACGCCGATCCTCACGTTCGGCGCCCCTGGCGCCGATGGAGACAACGTGCGACGGACCGGCCGGACACTGCTCGCCAGCCTGGCGCTCGCGTGCGCGCTCACCGGGACTGCGCAGGCTGGATCCGGCCTCCTCGTCGGCGTCGCCGACGACACGCTCAAGTGGTCGGACAAGCCGACCGCGCAGCGTGCCCTCACCTATACCCGCGACCTCGGGCTCCGCGCCATCCGGGTCACCGTGCCCTGGACGCCCGGCCAGACTCGGCTCAGCGTCCTCGACCGCCGGTCGATCGACCGCATGATCCTCGCTACCTGGGGCGGCGGCCTGCGAGTCGTCCTCGCCGTCTACGGCAGCGCCGACGCCGCCCCTCAAACCGATGCTCAGCGCGACACCTATTGCCAGTTCGTCGCCAGCCTCCTGCACCGGTATCCGGGGGTCCGTGACATCGTGATCTGGAACGAGCCGAACTCGAGCCGGTTCTGGCGTCCCCAGTTCGCCCCTGGCGGCAGGAGCGCCGCGCCGGCTGCGTACGACGCGCTGCTCGCCCGGTGCTGGGACGTGCTCCACGCCGCTCGGCCCGGCGTCAACGTAATCACCGCCTCGGCCGCGCGCGGCAACGACAATCCCGGCGCTTCCTCGAATGTGTCCCACTCGCCGATGTTGTTCTACCGCAAGCTCGGCCAGGCGTACCGCGCCAGCGGCCGGCGGCTGCCGATCTTCGACACCGTCGGACACAACCCGTATCCGGTGACCAATGCGGAGCGGCCGTGGACGCGCCACCCGGGGTCGACGAGGATCTCCGAGGGCGACTACGCGAAGCTGATCGGCGTGCTCCAGGAGGCATTCGGCGGCACCGCCCAACCGCTGCCGGGCCAGCGCGGCGTGAGCATCTGGTACATGGAGCAGGGCTTCCAGACGACGGTCGATCCGAGGAAAGGCGCGTTCTACCGGGGTCGGGAGACCGACCGGCAGCTGTTGCCGCCGTTCTTCGCGCTTGCCGCCAACGCGGCCGCCGGCGGGTTCGCTCCCGACCAGGCGACGCAGCTCACCGATGCGCTCCAACTCGCCTACTGCCAGCCGGCGGTCGGCGCGTTCTTCAACTTCGAGCTCGCCGACGAGACGAACCTGGCAGGCTGGCAGTCCGGCCTCCTGTGGAGCGACTTGACGCCCAAGCCCTCCTACGTGGCCTTCCGGAGCGCCGTGCGACGGGTCGCCTCGGGCCGGGTCGACTGTGCGGCGTACGCGAGGCTTTCCGCCGAGACCGGAACGGGAATCGGTTTCACCGTGGCTCCGAAGAAGCCGAGCTCGGCGAAGAAGTGAAGTAGCCTTGCGCGCGTGATCGTGCGCTCGCTGGAGCAAGCCGAGCCCTTCACCACGGCAGACGGGAGCACGATCCGGGAGCTCCTCGGTCTGCCGACCGCACCGGTCCGCAACCAGAGCCTCGCCGAGGCAGCGCTCGAGGCCGGTCAGGCGACCGAGCGGCACTACCACGCCGAGAGCGAGGAGATCTACTACGTCGTCGAGGGCTCGGGCGAGATGGAGCTCGACGGCGAGCGCCGCCGGATCGAGGTCGGCGATGCGGTGCTGATTCCACCCGGCGCGCGCCACCAGATCCGCGCCGACGCGGGAGGCCTGCGGTTCCTCTGCTGCTGCGCGCCGGCCTACCGGCACGAGGACACGTTCTTCGACTAGCCACTAACGCGGGCAGTGCCGCGC
>JBKPIV010000154.1:0-4590 GCA_046730395.1 Actinomycetota bacterium
CGACGCGCGGCTCCGACTGCAAAGTGCAGCCCCTCCCCGCCCCTGGCCGAGCCATTGGATGAACTCGGATTGATGGCTTCACCCCCTCTTCGTCGATGTGGTCCGCGGGAGGGACGGCTCTCGGCCGTCACGTCACCGCGACCCGGCAGCACGATTGGAGTACTGCTGCGATCCTCATGACAGAGGAACATGGCTACGACTTCTGAGACACGAACGGCGCCAGCCGGTCAGACCGAGCCGCTGTCGCAGCGCATCTTCGAGCTGGTTGATCGCTGGTGGCGCGCCGCGAATTACCTCTCCGTCGGACAGATCTACCTGCTCGCAAACCCGCTGCTCCGAGAGCCGCTTCGGGTAGAGCACGTGAAGCCTCGCCTCCTGGGACACTGGGGCACGACCCCGGGACTGAACTTCGTCTACGCGCACATGAACCGCGCGATCAAGGAGCACGGCCTCAACGCGATCTTCGTCACCGGGCCCGGTCACGGTGGCCCCGGCGTCGTCGCGAACGCCTACCTCGAGGGCACCTACACCGAGGTCTACCCGAACGTGAGTCGCGACGAGGAGGGGCTGCGGCGGCTGTTTCGCCAGTTCTCCTTCCCCGGCGGGATCCCCAGCCACGCCGCGCCGGAGACCCCCGGCTCGATCCACGAGGGCGGCGAGCTCGGGTATTCGCTCGCGCACGCCTACGGAGCGGCCCTCGACAACCCCGACCTGCTCGTCTGCTGCGTGGTGGGAGACGGGGAGGCCGAGACCGGCGCGCTCGCGGCCAGCTGGCACTCGAACAAGTTCCTCAATCCGGCGCGCGACGGCGCGGTCCTGCCCGTGCTGCATCTGAACGGCTACAAGATCGCCAACCCGACCGTGCTCGCCCGGATCCCGAGGGGCGAGCTTGCGGACCTCCTGCGCGGCTACGGCCACGAGCCCCACTTCGTCGAGGGTGATGAGCCCGCGGCGATGCACCAGCGGATGGCCGCGACTCTAGACCGGGTGGTCGGGGAGATCCGCCGGATCCAGGGCGAGGCGCGGCGCGGGGCCACCGCGGAGCGACCACGCTGGCCGATGATCGTGCTGCGGACGCCAAAGGGATGGACCGGTCCGAAGGAGGTCGACGGCCTCCCCGTGGAGGGGACCTGGCGCTCTCATCAGGTCCCGCTCGCCCGCGTGCGAGAGGACCCGGAGCAGCTGAGGCAGCTCGAGAGCTGGATGCGCGACTATCGCCCCGAGGAGCTCTTCGACGACGGCCGCCTGCGTCCCGAACTCGCCGAGCTCGCCCCATCGGGCGAGCGGCGAATGGGCGCGAACCCGCACGCCAATGGCGGCCTCCTTCTCCGCAACCTCGAGCTTCCGGACTTCCGCGAGTACGCCGTGGACGTGCCCGAGCCGGCGAAGAGCTTCAGCGAGGCGACCAGGGTGCTCGGCGAGTACCTCCGCGACATCACGCGCTCGAATCCCGATCGCTTCCGGCTCCTCGGCCCGGACGAGACCGCCTCCAATCGTTTGAGCGCCGTGTTCGAGGCGACCGGCCGCGACTGGCAGGCGGAGATCCTGCCGACGGACGATCACGTCACACGAGACGGCAGGGTCATGGAGGTCCTGAGCGAGCAGATGTGCCAGGGCTGGCTCGAGGGCTACCTGCTCACGGGCCGGCACGGCCTCTTCAGCTGCTACGAGGCCTTCATCCACATCGTCGACTCGATGTTCAACCAGCACGCGAAGTGGCTGAAGGTGACGCGGGGCATCCCCTGGCGGCGTCCCATCGCCTCGCTCAACTACCTGCTCACCTCCCACGTTTGGCGCCAGGACCACAACGTGTTCTCGCACCAGGACCCGGGCTTCATCGATCACGTCGCGAACAAGAAGGCGGAGATCATCCGCGTCTATCTGCCGCCCGACGCGAACTGCCTGCTCTCGGTCGCCGACCACTGCCTGCGCAGCCGCCATTACGTGAACGTCATCGTCGCCGGCAAGCAGCCGGCCCTGAACTACCTGACGATGGAGGCGGCCGTCGAGCACTGCACCCGTGGCCTCGGGATCTGGGAGTGGGCTTCCAACGACGACGGGGAGGAGCCGGACGTGGTGATGGCCTGCGCGGGGGACACCCCGACGCTCGAGACCGTCGCCGCGGTCGCGCTGCTCCGCGACCACTTCCCCGACCTCCGAGTGCGGGTCGTCAACGTGGTCGATCTGATGAGGCTCGAGCCCCAGGAGGAGCATCCGCACGGGCTCCCCGACGCGCAGTTCGATGCGCTCTTCACCGCCGACCGGCCGGTGATCTTCGCCTACCACGGCTACCCGTGGCTGATCCACCGCCTCACCTACCGGCGGACGAACCACCGGAATTTCCACGTCAGCGGATACAAGGAGGAGGGTACGACGACGACCCCCTTCGACATGGTGATGCTGAACGACATGGACCGCTTCCACCTGGTGATGGACGTCATCGACCGGGTGCCGGGCCTGGGATCACGCGCCGCCCACGTCCGCCAGCAGATGGTCGACGAGCGCCTGCGCCATCGCGCGTACACGCGGCGGGCGGGGGACGACGCGCCGGACCTGCGTGACTGGACCTGGCCGCATTAGGCGGCCGTGAACGTCCTCGTCGTCAACGCGGGATCCAGCAGCGTCAAGCTCAGCGTCCTCGATGACGGCGACCGGCTGATCGCATCTCGCCAGCTCGAGGCACCGCGAAGCGAGGTCGACGAGGCCGGGCTCGCCGGGGAGCTGGCGCGGCTTCGGCCCGTCGACGCCGTCGGACATCGCATCGTTCACGGCGGGCGGCGCTTCCTCGGACCCGTGGTGGCGGGCGACGCCGTGGTCAAGCAGCTGCGCGACCTCGCCGACCTGGCGCCCCTTCACCAGGCGAAGTCGATCGAGGCCCTCGCGGTCGCTCGCCGCGCCGTGCCTGAGGCGCCCGCCGTCGCCTGCTTCGACACCGCCTTTCACGCCGATCTCCCGCCCGCCGCTGCGACCTACGCCGTGCCCCGCGCCTGGCGTGAGCGCTTCGGCGTCCGTCGTTACGGCTTTCACGGGCTCTCGCACGCTTACGCCTCGCGCCGCGCCGCGGAGCTTCTCGGGCGTCCGCCGGGCGAGCTTCGGATCGTCACCTGTCACCTGGGTGCCGGGGCTTCCCTCGCCGCGGTGGCGGCCGGCCGTTCGGTCGACACGACCATGGGCTTCACGCCGCTCGAGGGGCTGGTCATGGCCACCCGTTCTGGCAGCGTGGACCCAGGGCTCGTGCTCTGGCTGCTCGAGCGCGCCGGCATCGGCGAGCGGGAGAGGGCGGCGGCGCTCGAGCATGACTCAGGCCTCGCGGCACTGGCCGGGACCGGTCAGATGGAGGCGATCGAGGCCGCGGCCCACGCCGGAGAGGAGGATGCGCGGTTGGCCCTGGACGTCTACCTCCACAGGCTCGTCTCCGGCATTGCGGCCATGGCGGCGGCGATGGGCGGTCTCGACGCACTCGCCTTCACCGGAGGGGTCGGCGAGAACTCCTCGGTGGTCCGCGAGGGCGCCGCCGACGGGCTCGGCTTCCTGGGGGTCGAGCTCGATCGGGAGCTCAACGAGACGGTTGCGAACGACTCCGACGTCGCAGTCGCGGACGCTGCGGTCCGCATCCTGGTCATTCGCGCTCGCGAGG
This sequence comes from Actinomycetota bacterium, assembly GCA_046730395.1. Lineage (GTDB taxonomy): Bacteria > Actinomycetota > Thermoleophilia > Solirubrobacterales > 70-9 > AC-56. Next base: position 3,638 of record JBKPIV010000154.1, read on the forward strand.
ATCTCGAGATTGCTCGACAGGTCCGGGAGGTCTTGGCGAGCGGCGAGTGAGCCTTGCCCGCCGTCGGTTGGCGCGTCGGCGCTGAACGGGGGCAACTCGAAAGGCCGGGCCCGACGCGCGATCAGTCGACCCCTAGGTCCCGTAAGGGTCGAGGGCCATCGGCTCGCGGTGCCATTCCATGGGCAGCGCCACCTCCACGTCGATGGAGTGAGCCGGTGGCTCCGCCTCCAGACGAACCGTTTCGCTCGCAAGCCATGAGGCCAGATAGCGCCCGCCGACCTTGTGGGGCGGCCACCACAGGTAGTCAGGGGAAGCCACTCCCTCGCCGGCCCCGCCGGTCAGGGGCGACCTGAGGTGGAGGGACTCGTACCCGGTCAGGAGCTTGCCGCGGAGAACGGGCCGGAATGGCTGCGGCTCGAGCTCGGCGCCGGCCCGGGCCGCGATCTGCTCAGCGGCAGCGTCGGCCTGCTGGGTGCCGATCCCACCCTGCTTGATTGGAAAGGTCGTCCCGTCTCCTGCAGCGTAAACGTCGTCGACGCCCTGTACGCGAGCAAAGTCGTCGATAGGGACGAAGCCGTTCTCGTCCGCCGGAAGGCCCGGGATCCGCGGTCCCTCGATCATGGGCAGCGCGATCACCTCGGCTGCCTCGAGCTGCTCGCCGCTCGGCGTCATCGCCAGCGAGCCATCCTCTTCCTCACGCACCCAGGTTTCCGTCCGCACCACGATTCCGCGAGCGCTCAGCAGCTCTGCGACGGCTTGGCTCGCCATTGGGCCGAAGAGGATCAACGGTTTTGATTCGGGCGTGACGACTTCGAGCTCAAGCTCCCCCAGCGCGAGCTCCTCGGCGCGTCTCTTGCTCAGCAGCGCCAGCTCATAGATTGGCAATGCCCAGGTGACGCCGGGCGGCACAACGAAGGCGAGCCTCGCTGGGCTTCCCGCAGCGGCGTCCCCGA
>JBKPIV010000155.1:0-3557 GCA_046730395.1 Actinomycetota bacterium
CATAACGACGCCCTGGCGGGGTTCTCGCCGCGAGGCAATCGAATCGTGTTCGTCAGCGACCGCAACTATTCCGATATCTGCTGCAACGACCTCTTCGAGATGGGCGCAAACGGGACCGGCGAGGAGATGATCGATGTCGGCTTGGCCGACGCCGGCATCATCTTCCCGGCCTGGGGGACGCACCCGCTCGCTCCCTGACCCCGACCGCCCGTCACTAACCTTTCGTCGATGCCCGCCCAGGCCTACGCAGGCAAGGAGTGCGTGTGCCAGCTCCGCAGGGGGATCTGCGACCAGTCGTGTGTGCGCGACATGCTCTCCACCCCCCTCTACATCGCCTGCCTGCGGCTCGGCCGCCGTGCGTGCCTGGTGGTGGGGGGCGGCGAGGTTGGGCTCGAGAAGGTGGAGGGTCTCCTCGCGTGCGACGGGGATGTGACGCTCGTCGCGCCGGATGCGGTGCCCGAGCTCGAGACGTACGCGCGCGAGGGATCGATCCGCTGGGAGCGGCGCGAGTTCCGGGACTCGGACCTCGACGGCAGGTTCCTGGCGATCGCCGCGACCAGCGTCACCGACGTCAACATCGCCGTGTATGAGGGCGCCGAGCGCCGGGCGATGCTCTGCAACGTGGTCGACGTGCCGCCGCTCTGCAACTTCATCCTCCCTGCGATCGTCCGGACGGGCCCCCTGGCGATTGCGATCTCGACCGCCGGCGCCTCCCCCGCGCTGGCCAAGCGGATGAAGCGGGAGATCGCCGAGGCCTACGGCGAGCCCTACGCCCGGCTCGCGGTGATCCTGAACGAGGCCCGCGGCTGGGCGAAGGCGACGCTCCCGACCTACCAGGACCGCAAGGAGTTCTTCGAGGGGATCGTCAACGGCGACCCCGACCCGATCGAGCTGATCAAGGCCGGCCGCGAGACCGAACTGCGGGAGCTGATCGAAGCCGCGCAGGGGTCTCACGCCGCCGCGACTGCCGGCTAGTCCGACTGTCGGCAAGGTGCGCCGGACGCAGGCGCCGGGTAGAGTCGCGCTCCGTGCGCTTTCGCAAGCTCGGCGACTCGCAGATCGAGGTATCGGAGATCTCGCTCGGCTCGTGGCTGACCTACGGCGCCGGGGTCGAGCGCGAGCACACGGAGGCCTGCACCCGGGCGGCGTTCAACGCGGGCATCAACTTCTTCGACACCTCGAACATCTACGGCGTGGGCCAGGCGGAGGCCGTGTGGGGGGAGATCCTCCCCGACTATCCCCGCGACTCCTACGTGCTCGCGACCAAGCTCTATTTCCCGATGTCGGAGACGGACCGCGGCCTCTCCCGTGAGCAGGTCCACAAGCAGCTCGACGCCTCGCTCGAGCGCCTACGGACCGACTACGTGGACCTCTACCAGTGCCATCGCGCGGACCCCGAGACGCCGATCGCGGAGACGATGGAGGCGCTGACCGAGGTCTGTGAGGCGGGCACGGCCCGCGAGATCGGCTTCTCCGAGTGGACGATCGAGCAGATCCAGGCCTCGCTCGAGGTGCCCAACACCAAGAAGTTCGTGTCCTCCCAGCCCCAGTACAACATGATCTGGCGGGCGCCCGAGGCGGAGCTGATCCCGTTCTGCTCCGAGCATGGCATCTCGCAAATCGTCTGGTCGCCGCTTGCCCAGGGGGTGCTGACCGGCAAGTACAGCCCGGGCGAGGAGCCGCCCTCCGACTCGCGTGCCGCCAGCGACGAGATGAGCATCTCGATCGACCGCTACATGGACGATCGAGTGCTCGAGGCTGTGGAGCGGCTTCAACCGATCGCCGAGGGGGCCGGGCTCAGCATGGTCGAGATGGCGCTCGCCTGGGTGCTGCGGCACGAGAACGTCGCCTCGGCGATCACCGGCGCCTCGCGGCCCGAGCAGGTGCACTCAAACGCGGCCGCTTCCGGGGTGGAGCTATCGGAAGACGTCCTCGACGCCATCGACGAGGCGCTCGGCGACGTCCTCGTCGGCGGGCCGCAGCTCGCGGGGTTCGCGCAGGAGGGCGTCAAGCACCGCTGAGGCGTCAGGCCTCGCCTCCGGGCAGCCGGTAGCCGAGCACCTTGATCGGCGTCGCGTTGCCGAACATGACGCTGTCCGGGTCGACGAGCGGCCGCAGGCGCTCCTTGTAGCTCGTGAAGGCGTCGCCGCTCTCGTGCCTCTCGACGGCCTCCTCACTCTCCCAGCACTCATAGAGCCAGAACTCGTTCGGGTTCTCGATCGAGCGATGGACGGCGAAGGCGAGGTTGCCGGGCTCGCCGGCCTCGATCCGCCGCGGGTTCTCCAGCAGAAGCTCCTGCACGGCGTCGGCCTCGCCCTCCTTGGCGACCATCCGAACGAAATAGGTGACCGGTGGCATCGCTACATCCCTCCTTCCGCTGGGTTCCATTTGTCTCGTATAGCGAGTCAAAAGGAACCCACCGGGATCTGTGCTCCTTGCCGGTTTCGAGCTGGGTTCCTTTTGGCCCGCATAGCGAGTCAAAAGGAACCCAGCAGGGTCTGTTCTCCTTGCCGGTTTCGAGCTGGGTTCCATTTGGCCCGCATAGCGAGTCAAAAGGAACCCACCGGGTCGCTGCGGCGCCCGACCTCGGCGGGGTCCGCCCGGCCCGGATCGGGCGGCGTCAAGATGCCGGCAACGCGTAGAGGGCGACGGCGGCGAAGTGCGCGCTGGCGGCGGCCAGCACGAGCGCGTGGAAGATCTCGTGGTAGCCGAACACGGTCGGATTCGGATCGGGGCTCTGGCGCGCGTAGACCACCGCACCGGCCGTGTAGAGCACGCCGCCGGCGGCGATCAGCGCCCCGGCGCCAACCCCGGCCTCGACGACGATCCCGGGAAAGCCTAGGAGCCCGATCCAGCCCACGCAGACGTAGACGAGCGTCGAGACCCACTTCGGCGCCTCGATCCAGATCAGCTCGACAACGATCCCCGCGGCGGCGCCGGCCCAGACCGCGATCAGGAGCGCCCTCGCCAGCGGCCCCTGGAGCACGAGGACGGCGAACGGGGTCGTGGTCCCGGCGATCAACAGGAAGATCATCGAGTGGTCGAGACGGCGCATCCAGCGGCGCATCTCGGGCCGCCTCCACTCGATCCGGTGGTAGAGGGCGCTGACGCCGAGGAGCGCCGAAAGCGAGGCGGCATAGACGCCGACTGCCGCGGTCGCGCGCGGCGTCGGCGCGGCGACGACGAGCGCGGCGCCGGCGACCAGAGAAATGAAGAACGCCCACTCGTGCGAGACCCCGCGAAGGCGCGGCTTGGTGCGGGCGATCATCTCGCCGGCGGCGGCCCTGGCCTCGGCCACGCGCTCCGTGGCCGCCGCCCTCGCCTCGCCCACACGCTCGCTGGCCGCCGCCCTGACGTCGGCGACCCGCTCGGTCGCGGCCGCCCTCGCGTCGGCGACGTGCTCGGTGGCGGCGGCGCGAGCGGTCTCGACTCGCTCCTTGGCGCGCTCCCTCCTGGTCATGGCCGCAGCGAGCCTACCGGACCGAATCGACGGATGCGCAGGCACGACGACGCTACATATAGCGGAGGCTGGCGAAGGCAAACGCCATGACTAGTAG
>JBKPIV010000156.1:0-4839 GCA_046730395.1 Actinomycetota bacterium
AAGGACGGCCACGTCTCCGAGGACGCCAGCGCCGGCAACACGGCCCTGATCGACGCGCTTCGCAATGGCGGCGATCTCCTGAACGTCTTCGGCGACTTCCCGACGTTGAGTGACCCGCGCCACGCCCAGGCCTATAGCCCCTTGTGGGACGCCCAGATCGGGCAGTGGACCGAGAAGGCGATGAAGCAAGGGCTGGACAAGCGCCAAATCGACGAGGTCGTCGTCTTCAACCTGGCGGCTACGCGGCCCGACCTGATCACTGGCCCCGGCGGCGCACCCTACGGTGCCACCGGCACCGACATCAACTGCGCGGTGATCGGATTCATCGACAAGGCCCCGACCGAGAACCTCGCCGATCCGGTCCCCGACTCGCAGTTCCCCCCGAGGTAGTCGAACCAACAGCTGAGCCGGCGGGTCACTTCCGATCCGCCGGCCAGCACACCCGACTCGTCTCGTGACACACCAACCCCTCGATATGCGCTTGAGCGGCAAGACTGGTTGCGTCCCGTCTGTTCCATAACTGTTCCATCCCAATCGGGCGAAAACGGGCGGTTTGGAGCTGAACCGAGGCGGTGGAGTTGACTGATCACCACGATGAACCCCTGCCCATGCGGCGTGTGTTCCCGACCGCACCTCGTCGATCTCTCACTGATCCACCAGCGGCGCAACGGCGAGGCAGATCCAACGCATGGGCCTGAGGATGCGCTTCTAGTACGTCAACTTCAATCTACGATCAGAGACAGAAAGGCGTGAGCGGCCGTGCTCTCACTGAGCTCCTCGCTGTTCTTTGAGGCGATGAAGCGAGTGTGACTTAGCCAGAGTCAGGGCGCAGGGCTGGTCCAGCAGCTCGAGCGGAGATCTGGCCACGTTGAGACCTGACTAAGGGCGCTGAGCGGCAGGTAGCGGTCCTGCTCCCGCGTGTTCAGAGCGTGTCGGATAGTCCGCGAGGCTCGAGCCGATGTCGAACAAGTTCTTTCAGTGGAGTAACGCGACCGGGTCCCCAACGCGCGCGACCCCGGGTGTTCTCACGGATGCGTAAACGCCGAGGCAGCCTTTGTGTTCTTTGGCGGTTGTCCGGAGGATGCTGAGGTCGAGCGGTAGCTCTTCCTGGGCGAGCGTTGAGGTGACGCACCAGAGTGTTGCGCGACTTTAAGCCATTCTTCGACGCCGAGGAGCCGCTGACAAGCGTGTCTATGGAGGCAAACCATCACTAGTGGCGAACGTTTGCGCGCATGCCCATGCCGCGGATCTACCAGCGGTTCTACGTACCGCCCGGGCCTGGCCCAACCGAGCACAAGACACGGTCACCCGTAGCCAAGGACCGGGATCGGATCGTCCATTCCGGCGCTTTGCGTCGCCTCCAACGTAAGAGCCAGATCGTTGGAGTTCAGTCTGATGACTTCTTCCGCACTCGTCTTACCCACACCTACGAGTGCGCGCAGATAGGACGAGGCATAGCACTTCGATCATCGAAATCGGATTGGAAGAGCGTCGTCCAGAAGTTCAGTGACCTCCCTGATCTCGTGGAGGCCGCATGCCTCGCCCACGATCTCGGCCACCCGCCCTTTGGCCATAACGGCGAGCAGGCTCTTCAGACGATGATGGCGCGACATGCGCAGGGTCTCTTCGAGGGCAATGCTCAAAGCTTCCGAATCGTCTCGAACCTCGAGCTGAAGTATCAGGACGAGAATCGCTCATACGGACTGAACCTCACGCGAACGACGCTGAAGGCGATTCTCAAGTACCCGTGGGACGAGCACTCAAGGATGGTTGCCCGGGAAGGTCGAGGTGGTGAAGGCGGCCTCGGCGTCGAAGGTCGCGGAGAGGACCTGGCGTGCGCCCTCAATTTCGAAGACGACCTCGATTAGCGTGTCCTTGAGGTTTGCCCGCTGTGTGCGCAAGGCGATCTCCGCGAAGTTCACTTGCCCGTCGCCCGACATCGGAATCTCGGTCAGCGCGCGGTTGAGGCCGAGCGCGTATCGAAGAGCTTCGACGATCGTGCTCTTGCCGGAGCCGCGCGAGCCAATAACGCAGTTGAGGTTCGGGTTGAAGGCGACGGTGGCGTTTTCGAAGAGCCCGCCGCGCGTGGGCGAGCGCAGCCGTAACCCTACGATCCGTGGGGAGGGGGTCGCTGGTAAGTCGTCGCTGTAGCGGACGCGTGTCTCGAAGAACTGCAGTGCCTCGCGCACGCTGTCGAAGTCGTGTCGTGCGACCTTGACGTACGTCTTAGCCTCTTCCCGCGCGAACTCTTCGATCGAGTGGTGGTCGGAACGGATCACGCACGGGATCCGCTTCCGCTTATCGCGCACCGTCAGAGTTACGTAATGCTGGCGCGCCTCGGGGTTCATGATCTCGATCGCGTCAGGAGCGAGCTCACCGACATAGCTCCCGTACTCGGCGGACACCTGCTGCTGAACCTCCAGTGGCGCGTCCGAGCCGACCGCCGTGCGCTCGAAACCGAGTGACTCCTCGCGAGCAACGCGGAAGCGCGCCCGATGGCCGCGCTGGTGCTCGTCGATGTGCGCGAGGATGAACAGCCCGTCCTCGTGATGGATCGCTTCGGCTAGCTCCTTAAGCGACTCGACCTGAAGCTCTTCGTTGCCTTGGCGGTCGCGCTCGGCGGGGAAACTGCCGGGCCGATGCACCGCGCAGATCCGATCGATCCTGCCGGGGTTCGCATCCGACGGGAACACGGCCAGGAGGTGGATTCGGCTTGAGCCGAGCTGCGCGCCGATGCAGTTGAGCTCGACTCCCGGAAAGACAGTGATGTCGTCCCGCTGTCTCGCCTCCTCCGCGAGCCGGCAGGCGTAGGCGGACTTCATGTGGTCGGTGACGCAGACGATCGAGAACTCGCGCGCCAGGTTGTCGAGGTACTCGCGGACTCCCTCGGGGTCCGTCAGTAGGCGGGTGCGATCGTTCCTGGTGACGTCAGCACCGGGGCGCTTCGCCCAATCGAAGCTCTCCGGCGAGTGGATGTGGAAGGCCATCGCAACGAACCGCGCCGTGCGCTCGAGTTGGTTCTCGAGCTGCGTGATGAGCTGGTCGTACGGGCCTGGCATGCCGGCCAGTATGGTGCGCCTGTTGCCGCTGGGCAATCTCAGCGCGCGGTCAAGATGCTCGCGGGTGAGGGGATCAAAGCCTTTGATGTCTCCCCAGACAACAAAATGGCGACCTTTTTCGCCCAGCTGTTCCAAAATCTGTTCCACACCGAGCAAGCTGCAAGAAAGGCAGTGAATCCGTAAAGCGAAAGCCCAGCGTTTGCCGGGCTTTCCGAGAGCCCTCTTCCGGACTCGAACCGGAGACCCCCCTCTCTATGAGGAAGGGCCGTGCGTCAAATGGTTGTGTTCGTGCATGGCCCAGTCAGGGCGGTCGTTGCGGTCGTGGGTGGGGAGCGGTGCTCATCTCTCTATCGCCTCCTAGTAAGAGGACAAGGCCGATGGGGGTTTTCGCTCCGGTGGCGCATCTCCTTAAGGACCGTCAGGCGGCCGGGGGGTCGGTGGCGCCTTTGGGAGTGAAGGGTTGTTCGCGGGTGAGCATGTGCCAGATCGCCTCCGACAGTCGCCGCGCGAGGTCGACCTGGGCGACCTTGGCGCCGCGCTGTTTGCCGATCCGCGCCTTCGTCTGTTGGTAGCGCTCGCGGTAGATCGGGTTGGTGCAGGCGTGGGTGGCTGCTTCGACGAGCGCCCAGCGCAGGTAGCGCGGTCCCTGTTTGGCGAGCGGGCCGCGCAGGTCGCGCTCCCCTGATTGGTAGACGCGTGGGCAGAGGCCGGTGTAGCCGGCGAGCTTGCGCGGGGTGGGGAAGCGGTTGATGTCGCCGAGTTCGGCGGCGATCGTGTAGGCGAGCACCCAGCTGATCCCGGGCACGGTGCAGAGCAGCGGCACGTAGCGGTGGTCGGCGCCGAGCCGGCGCAGCTCGCGTTCGCACTCGCTGATCTCGCGCTCGAGCTCGTCGATCAGCCGCAGGCTGGCTTCGATCGTTGCTTGCCACGGCTCCGGCAGCCCGAGATTGGCAAGCAGCCGACGGCCGCGAACGCCGAAGAGGTCGGAGACCGGGCACGGCTTGCCGTGCGTGAGCAGGACTGCGTGCACGCGTTGCTTCAAGCTCGAGCGGTGACGCACCAGGTGCAGCCGCCAGCGCGCACGCTCGCGCTCGGCACGCACCAACGGATCAGGCAGCCAGATCGCCGGCACCAGATCGCGACGGGCGAGCTCGGCCAGCACCCAGGCGTCGATCCGGTCCGTCTTGCACGCCAACGGCGCAAGGCCTTTCACCTTCTGCGCGTCGGCGATCTCGACCTGCCAGCCGGCGAGCTCGAGCCGGTCGTGCACGAAGCGGGCGCCGTTCATCGACTCGATCGCCGCGCAGATCGGCTGACCGTGACGCGCGAGCCGCTGACTCAGGTGATCAAGTCCGTCTGCGTCAGGCGGTGACGCCCCGACCTCGACTGTCCCTCCCTCAGCGTCGAGCAGGTGGAAGTCGAGACGCTTGCGACTGAGATCCAACCCGGCGTACAACATTGCGTGGGGCCTCCCTTCGTCTTACGAGGACGCGCGGAGCATCACTCCGCGGGAGGCCCTTCTTCATGGCATTCCTTACCATGGAACATCTCAGGCAACCGGTGGCAACCGACGGCAACGGTTTTCGCTTGTTTCGGCCATTTCTTGGCTTGACTGGTTTGCCACGGTTTGCCACCGGTTGCAACCACGGGGCTCCATAAAGGCTCCATTCTTCGTTGTCAGACAAGGCGACAGCGGCTCCGGCGTTGAAGGACCAGCCCGCACCAGCGTCGAGTGACAGGACGTTCGCCCACGCGGGTGCCATGTGCGATTCGCCGGTAC
>JBKPIV010000157.1:0-7558 GCA_046730395.1 Actinomycetota bacterium
CCGGAGCTCTTCCCGATGTTCAAGCCGGACATCCGCGCATACACCGAAAAGGCACTGGTGAAGCGCGGCGTCGAGGTGATGACCGGCGAGGTGGTCCAGTCGATCACGCCGCAGCGGGTCACGCTCAAGTCGGGAACCGTCCTCAAGGCGCACACGCTCGTCTGGGGTGCCGGCCTGCAGGGCAACGAGCTCGTCCGATCGCTCGGGCTCGAGCTCGTCAAGGGGAACCGGATCGCCGTCGACGGCGAGCTGCGCATCCCGTCGCACTCTGACGTCTACGCGGTCGGCGACATCGCCGCGATCACCGACGAGAAAACGAGCCAGGTTCTGCCTCAGCTCGGCTCGGTGGCGCTCCAGTCCGGCGAGCACGCCGGCGAGACGATCGCGCGACAGATCGAAGGCAAAGAGACGAAGCCGTTCAAGTACCGCGACAAGGGCACGATGGCGACGATCGGACGGGGCTCGGCCGTGGTGCAGATGCTCGGCGGCCGAACGATGAAGGGCAAGGCGGCCCAGCTGGCATGGGGCACCGTGCACCTGGCGCTCCTCCCGACCAACGAGGACCGCGCAAAAGCGGTGGTCGACTGGGCGGGGGCGGGGCTGACGCACCAGCGCGCCGGCCGGATCACCGTCGAGACGTGAGCGGCGGACTCATCCCATCCGGACGATGCGATTGCCCGGCAGACGGGCGTAGGTTCGCGCCTGTATCGAGCGGCGGGGCCGACGAGGGAGAGAGGAGACAGCAATGACGACGACCGTTGCGCCCCAGGCGACCGAGGTCCGGCAGGGGGAGTTCAATCGACCCGCGGATGTCTTGGTCGTCTTCGGGATCACGGGCGACCTTGCGAAGGTGATGACCTTCCGGTCGCTGTACAGGCTCGAGTTGCGCGGCCTGATCGACTGCCCGATTCTCGGGGTCGCGGTCGACGACTGGACGGTAGACCAGTTGAAGGATCGTGCGCGCGAGTCGATTGTCGGGACAGGCGAGGAGCTCGACGAGAAGGTCTTCAAGCGTTTTGCTGACCGGCTGGCGTATGTCGCCGGCGACTTCTCCGACGCCGCAACCTACGAGCGTGTGGCCGAGGCGGTCGGCGGGGCCGAGAGCCCGGTCTTCTACCTCGAGATTCCGCCGTTCCTCTTCGGCACCGTCGTCAAGGGCCTCGCCGAGGCCGGCCTGACCAAGAACGCTCGCGTGGTCGTCGAGAAGCCGTTCGGGCACGATCGCGACTCCGCCGGTGAGCTCGCCGACGAGCTCCACCAGTACATCGAGGAGCCCCAGCTCTTCCGGATCGACCATTACCTCGGGAAGATGGGGCTCGAGGAGATCATCTACCTCCGGTTCGCGAACACGATGCTCGAGCCGGTCTGGAACCGGAACTACGTCGAGTGCGTGCAGATCACGTTGGCCGAAGACTTCGGGGTCGAGGACCGCGGCCACTTCTACGACCCCGTCGGGGCACTGCGGGACGTCGTCGTCAACCACTTGATGCAGGTCGTCGCGGCCGCCGCGATGGAGGCACCGGCCGGGGGCGATCCGACGACGATCAAGGATGCGCAGGTCGCCGTCTTCAAAGCGGTCACCGACGCGGATCCGGCCCATTACGTGCGCGGCCAGTACGACGGCTACCTCGACATCGACGGCGTCGCCGCCGACTCGACGACGGAGACGTACGCGGCACTTCGGCTCGACATCGACAACTGGCGCTGGTCCGGCGTCCCGTTCTTCATCCGCACCGGGAAGCGCCTTCCGGCCATGCAGACCGAGCTCCGGCTCGTATTCAAGGAACCGCCTCGGCTCGGCTTTGCCGCGATCATGGGAAGAAGGCCCGAGCCGGACCAGCTCGTGATCAAGCTCGATCCGTCGACGGGCATCCAGCTCGTCCTGGACGCCCACCGAGCCGACAAGCGCGGAGCCGATTCGATCGCGCTCGAGATGGAGTTCTCGGAGGAGGGCGGCGAGGGCGCTACGCCCTACGAGGTATTGCTCCACGCGGCGATGGTCGGCAACAGCACTCGTTTCACCCGTCAGGACGGGGTCGAGGAGCAGTGGCGGATCATGCAGCCGCTGCTCGACGCGCCGCCTCCGGTTCACTCCTATGCGCCGGGCTCGTGGGGCCCGGACGCGGCCAACAAGCTCGTCGCCGGCCACGGAAGCTGGCACGGCCCGTGGGTGGCGTCGTGACCTCCGTCGAGCCCACAACCGAGGCCAGGCCGCAGAGCGCAGCGGCGCCGTCGCCGTTCCCACCGATCGCGGAGTACGCGTTCCTCTCGAACTGCCACACCGGCGCGCTCGTCGCACCGGATGGGGCGATCGACTGGCTCTGCGTGCCGTCCTTCGACTCGCCGAGTGTCTTCGGCAGCCTGCTCGATCGCGAGGCGGGCTTCTTCCGCTTCGCGCCCTTCGGGATCAACCATCCGACCGCCGTTGTCTACCAGCCCGGGACGAACGTGCTCGAAACGACGTGGAAGACGCCGAACGGCTGGATCGTCGTGCGCGACGCGCTGACCATGGGGCCCCGCGACCGCGAGGACGCGATCACCCCGCACACCCGTCCCCCCGCCGACGACGACGCCGACCACATGCTGGTGCGCACCGTCGAGTGCGTCGAGGGCCACGTCGAGGTCGAGCTCGTGTGCGAGCCGGCGTTCGACTACGGACGCACCCCCGCGCAATGGAAACTCGTCGGAGACGACCGCCACACCGCCGATGCCACCGGCGCCGGTCAGACGATCCGGCTCCAGACGGATCTCGCGCTCGGCATCGAAGAAAACCGGGCCCGCGGTCGGCACGTGCTCCAGGCCGGCGACCGCGCCTATTGCTCCCTGGTCTGGGACGAGGGGCTCGCCTCGCCCCAAGACGTCGACGAGGCCGAGGCGCAGATCGCCGCGACAACGCGCTTCTGGCGCGCCTGGCTCGGGCGCGCGCGTATCCCCGACCACCGCTTCCGCGATCCGCTGCAGCGCTCCGCGCTCACGATCAAAGGCCTGACCTACATGCCGACCGGTGCCACAGTCGCGGCGCTGACGACGTCTCTGCCCGAGACGCCCGGCGGCGAGCGGAACTGGGACTACCGCTTCACGTGGATCCGCGACACGACCTTCACGCTGCAGGCGCTGCACATGCTCAACCTCGACTGGGAGGCGGACGAGTTCATGCAGTTCGTCGCCGACGTCGAGGCGACGGAAGACGGCTCGCTGCAGATCATGTACGGGATCGATGGGCGGCGAGACCTGACGGAGTCCACACGGGACGATCTCACAGGCTATGCCGGTGCCAGCCCCGTCCGGATCGGCAACGGCGCGTTCGACCAGCGGCAGAATGACGTCTACGGAGCCGCGCTCGACTCGATCCTGCTCCATACGCGGCGGAGCGCGCGGCTGCCGCGGCGGCTCTGGCCAATCGTGCAGACCCAGGCGGAGTGCGCGACCCGGGTCTGGCGGGAGCCCGACCAGGGGATCTGGGAGGCCCGCGGGAAGCCGCAGCACTACGTCTCGTCGAAGCTGATGTGCTGGGTCGCGCTCGACAGGGCGGCGAAGCTGGCCGAGATCCGGGGCGACCCCGACTCGCAGCAGAAATGGGCTGCGATCGCAGACGAGATCAAGGAGGACATCCTCGGCCACGGCCTCGACGACCGCGGCGTCCTGCGACAGCACTACGACACCGACGCCCTCGACGCCTCGACGCTGCTCGCGGCGATCTTCGGCTTCCTGCCTGGAGACGATCAGCGCCTGAAGGCGAGCGTGATGGCGATTGCCGAGGAGCTGACCGAGGACGGTTTCGTCTTGCGGTACAAGACCGACGAGACGGACGACGGCCTCTCCGGCAAGGAGGGAACGTTCCTGATCTGCTCGTTCTGGCTCGTCTCCGCCCTCGCGATCGTCGGCGAGCTGCAGATGGCTCGCGACCTGATGGAGCGGCTGCTCCGTGTGGCCTCGCCTCTCGGTCTCTACGCCGAGGAGTTCGACGCCGAGACGGGACGGCACCTCGGCAACTTCCCGCAGGCGTTCTCCCATCTCGCTCTGATGGAGGCCGCCGGCCGGATCATCCTCCCCGAGCTGACGGCGGAGATGTGACCGTGGAGGCCTACGACGTCATCATCGTCGGAACCGGAGCCGGCGGCGGCACCTTGGCACGGCATCTCGCTCCCTCCGGCAAGCGGATCCTGCTGCTCGAGCGCGGCGACTGGCTGCCGCGCGAGCCGCAGAACTGGCTCGCGCAGGACGTCTTCGTGGACGGCCGCTACGTCTCCGAGGACACCTGGTACGACGAGAAAGGCAAGCCGTTCCAGCCGCAGATCCACTACTTCGTCGGCGGGGCGACCAAGCTCTATGGGGCGGCGCTGTACCGCCTCCGCGCGGAGGACTTCGGCGAGCTCCGCCACCACGGCGGCATCTCGCCGGCCTGGCCGATCTCGTACGACGAGCTGGAGCCGTACTACACGCAGGCGGAACAGCTCTACGAGGTGCACGGCGCCCGCGGGGAGGATCCCACGGAGCCTCACGCCAGCGCGCCCTACCCGCACCCGGCCGTCTCGCACGAACCGCGGATCCAGCAGCTCTCGGACCAGCTCGCCGCCGCCGGCTACCACCCCTTCCACGCGCCCTGCGGGATCCTGCTTGACGAGCAGAACATGCCCTACAGCACCTGCGTGCGGTGTGCGAACTGCGACGGCTTCCCCTGCCCGCTGCACGCCAAGGCCGATGCCGAGGTGCTGGGCGTGCGGCCGGCGCTCGAGCACGCGAACGTGACGCTGCTCACGAATGCCAAGGCGATCAAGCTCGAGACGAACGCGGCAGGCACGGCGGTCACAGGAGTGGTCGTCGAGCGCAACGGGGCGACGGAGACCTTCGCCGGCGACGTCGTCGTCCTCGCCTGCGGGGCCGCGAACACGGCCAAGCTCCTGCTTCTGTCGGCGAGCGAAAAGCACCCGACCGGGCTCGCCAACGGCTCCGACCAGGTCGGGCGTAACTTCATGTTCCACGACAGCGTGGCCGTGCTTGCGCTCTCGCGCGAGGAGAACCCGACCGTCTACCAGAAGACGCTGGGACTGAACGACTTCTACTTCGGCAGCGACGACTTCGACTACCCGCTCGGCAACATCCAGATGGTCGGCAAGTCGCAAGCGCCGATGTTCCGCGGTGAGAAACCGGGCGAGACGAAGCTCGCGCCGGAGTGGACGCTGGAGCGGGTCGCCCGGCACGCGATCGACTTCTGGCTCTCGACCGAGGACCTGCCCCGCGCGGAGAACCGGGTCACCGTCGACGGCGATGGGAAGCTCACGCTGGGCTACTCGGAGACGAACGCGGAGGCGAAGAAGCGCTTGTACGAGAAGCTCCACTCGATCCTCGGCAAGCTGGACTTGAACCCCGGCCACCTTTTCCACCGCTTCGCCTATATGAAGAACGAGATCCCGGCCGCGGGCTGCGCGCACCAGGCCGGCACGTGCAGATTCGGGACCGATCCGGCAACGTCTGTCCTCAACGCCGACTGCCGCGCGCACGAGCTCGACAATCTCTACGTGGTGGACACGAGCGTGTTCCCGAGCATCGGCGCGGTCAACCCGGCACTCACGGCAATGGCGAACTCGCTACGGGTGGGCGACCACCTGCTCGAGCGAATGGGAACGGCGGCGGCCACGGCCGCGGCCTGACGCGGTGGCGGAGCACGGCGGGCGGCGATCCCGCTTCGGGGCGGCCGGTCGGCTTGCCTTCTTCCCCGCGCGGGTGGCGGCTCGCGCTTCCCGGGGTCCGCTCGAGACCGCGGCGGACGAGCATCTCGTCCCCGAGCTGTCGCGCCTGATCGACCGCGCGCTCGCCGGCGACCTCCCGGAGGAGCTCGCGCACTCGATCGCAAAACACCGCGTGCTCGAGCGCATGGCGACGGAGATGTCCGAGAGCGGCGCGCTCGACCAGGCGCTCGAGAGCGCGCTCGCGAGCGATCGCACCGGTCAGCTCGTCGACCGGGTCGTGAAGAGCGAGGAGATGCGGCGGGCGATCCGGGAGGTCGTGGCCAGCCGCGAGGTGCGTGACGCAATCACGGAGCAAACGGCGGGGCTCGCCGAGGAGCTCTTCGACGGCATTCGAGAGGACGCCGTGGGATTCGACGATAGGATCGAGCAGGTCGTCCGGCGGGCCCACAGGACGGCCCGGCCGCCGTTCGCAGGCGTCGCGACCCGGGCCGCGGCGTTTACCATCGACGTCGCGGCGATTCTCGCCATCATCGTCGGGCTCGCGGCGCTGGCGGCGCTGTTCTCGTCGGTTTTCGGGACGCTTCGCCCCACCTGGCTCGCGGCGACACTGGGCGCGATCGGCAGCTACGTGATCGCGGTCGCCTACCTCGTTCTGTTCTGGCACGGCGCCGGACGCACGCCGGGCATGCACCTCCTGCACCTCCGAGTGCGCCGTCCTGACGGAAGGCGGCCCTCGTTCGCCAGAGCGCTCCTGCGCGCCGTCGGCACGTGGATCGCGGTGATCCCGATGTTCGCGGGATATGTGCCCGTGCTCTTCGACGAGCGCAGGCGCGGCCTCCCCGATTTCCTCGCAGGGACCGAGGTCGTCTACGACGAGCCGGTCAAGCTGGGCCCGGGTTGAGGACGACCAGCTCGTCGGCCAGATCGAGGCCTTCCGGGCGATGGGTGATCAGGAGCACGCAGCGCTTGCCGGCGGCGACGAAGACCTCCTCGATCAGTCTCTGCGCCGTCGGCGGGTCGAGGTGCGCCGTCGGCTCGTCCATAACCAACACCGGCGCCTGCGAGACGAGCGCCCGGGCGAGCACGATCCGCTGCCGCTGACCGCCTGAGAGCTCTCGCCCTTCCTCGCCCACCAGCGTGTCGAGGCCGTCCGGCAGCGTCCGCACCCAGTCGCCGATGCGCGCCGAGCGGAGAGCCTGCTCCAGCTCGGCGTCCGACGCCTCGGGTCGGCCCAGCCGCACGTTCTCGCGGATGCTCGCCGAGAACAGGTGCGCATCCTGGCCCGCCACCGCGATCGCGCGCCGCACGTCCTCCTGGCGGTAGTCGCGCAGATCCCGCCCGGCGAGCGTGACGCGCCCCTGCTCGGGGTCCATGAACCGCAGCAGCAGGCTCACGACGGTGGACTTGCCGGCTCCGCTTGGCCCTAGCAGGACGACGCGTTTGCCCGGCTCGAGCCGGAGGCTGAAGGCCTCCAGCACCGGCTGCTCCTCCGGTGCGTAGCGGGCGCGAACGTTCTCCAGCGCGATCGCGAACGGCGGCAACGGAGCGGGCAGCGGATCGGCGGGATCGTCGATCTGCGGCTCGCGATCGGTCAGCTCCAGGACCCGCCGGCCGGCCGCGACCGTCACGCCGAGCTCCCGGACCGCGTCCGGCAGGGGCTGGACGGCCTCGAACGCCGCGAGCGCGAGCAGCGCCAGCATGGCGATCAGAACACGGTCGAGCCCGTTCCCCGCGTGCGCCGAAACCGCGACCGAGAGCACGCCGACGACGGTTGCGCCCGTCACGAGCAGCCGCAGGGCATCTCCGGCTCCGTCGGCGAGAGCCGCGCCGCGCGCGATCCGAGCGAGCCGCCGGTCGGCGTCTTGGAC
>JBKPIV010000158.1:0-11122 GCA_046730395.1 Actinomycetota bacterium
ACGCCGCACAGACCAAGCACCACGCTGTCACCGAGGCCGAGTACCGACACCACCACAATCGCGCCGCCGCACGTTAGAAGGAAGAGTCCGTAGAGGAACACCACCACACGTCCCGCAAGCCAACCGAAGCCGATCCGGACGTTGTTCCACCAATGCATCAGTGGACTGATTGCTACCACGGGAACGCGGGAGCAGGTGTGGGAGCGGAACCTCTGGACGACCCCAGCCAGCGGAAAGACCCCTGGCGATGCACCGGGGGCCTCCCCGTACTCCGGCCACCCCAGCGCGGCCACCTGCACGGCGCCAGAGGGGCCGAGTGAGTCCTATCAGGGTTCCACCGCTAGTCGTGCGAGAACGGGCTTAGCCCGCCGGCTGACAGGTGGAGTTGCTGAACCGCAGCACCGGATGCAGCTCGATCCCATTCGGAGCCACCCCAGTCTGGCCGTGGATGATGTCGAAGAAACCGACCCCCGTCACCGTCGCCGTCCCCTTCAAGTCCCGGAAGCTGCTCGACGCCGATGGCGGCTTACCGCAGGAGCCGATCAGGGCCGAGCGAGCTGAAAGCAAAGCCGGGGGGTGAGCTGCAGGTGCACGGCAGCGGCGTCCTGACCCGGTGGCTGCTCGAGAACAACCTCGTCGACGAGATCAACCTGCTCGTTTGCCCGGTGGTCGTCGGCCAGGGCACGCGGCTATTCCCCGACGCCGGCCCGGACATCGCGCTCGACCTGGTCGACTCGCGAGCCTTCCCGAAGGGCGTAACGATCCAGGTCTACAGGCCCACCGGGCGCCCGCAGTATGCAACGTGACATAGGTGGCAGTCAGTGAGAGTCGATCATGGATGGTTGCTACGGCCCGCCGAGCCACTCTGAGAGCGCTGCTTCTCGTCCAAAGCGGCTATCTGTCGGCTTACGTCTCGGAGCGAGTTAGCTGCTGCATTCACGCGGAAGCGGGTGAAAGGATCAGGTCGGCGACCGCGGCCGGCGCGTCGATGTGGACCGCATGGGAAGCGCCCGACACCGAGTGCGTCCGAGCGTTCGGCAAGATCCGGCTGAGACGCCGGGCGATCCGATGGAAGTAGGGCTGGCTGCGCTCCCCGATGACGATCGTGACCGGTAGGTCGAGCCTCCGCAGGTCATCGCGAGACGGATACCGGAGACTGACCTCGAGGTCCTGTTCGGCGGCAACCGCCTTGGCGTGCGAGAGGACGTCCTCGCGCCACTCCGAGGGCATCACCTCCCAGGAGTTCCGATCCTCGCCCCGGTAGGCAAACGTCCAGCGATAGGCGAGATCGGTGGCGGCGCGCTGGTCTCGCGCCAGCTTCACGACGGTGGCGCGCAGGGTCATTGCGAGAGCGGAGAGCGTGACGGAACGGAGACCGTGAACAGAGGGCTCGATCAGCAGCAGCGACCGGCAAGCGCGCGGATGCTCGACGGCGAGCGCCAGGGCGACGAGCCCACCGCCACTCCAGCCGACCACGTCGGCGGGGAGGGCCTGCGCCCTTCGGAGGACTGACTCCGCGTCATCGGCATTGACCCGCATGTGTTCGGCTGGCTCCGGCGCCGCCGGGGTGAAACCGCGCCGGTCGTAGGAGACCACCCGCCGCCGCGCAGCCAGCAGGTTCCCGAACTCGCCCCAGCTATCTGGGCCGAAACCGGAGCCCGTGACAAGCAGGGTCGGGCCTCCGTGTCCGTGCTCCTCGTAGGGGAGCTGGGCGTTGTCATCTTCGCTACTGCTCGTCGCGCTTACCCCGCCGCCGGCGAATGAACGCCCAAGCACCGCCAGCGACCATCCCACCCATCATCACCACCATCATCAAGACCATGGCGACGATAAGGACTCCACCCATGTCCATCATGACGTCCTTCCTCTACCTCGGTTTGCGAGCGAGCACGCGCTCGACGATTCCCAGCCGCGATCGATCGACGCTCTCGACCTCGAAGCCCACATCCGCCAGATAGTCGAGCGGCTCGCGGACGAGGTGATCGGCCTCGAAGCGCACCGAGAGCGGGTCGAGCAAGCGCTGGATCGCCCGTACCGGCAGGACCGGGCTGCGCACGTGCTCGAGTAGCACCAGCCGGCCCCCTGCGCGCAGAACCCGTAGCGCTTCGCGGGCCGCCTCTCGGTCGTCCGGGATCGTGCAGAGCGCAAACGTGATGAGCACGGTGTCGAACCTCCCATCGTCAAATTCGAGCGCCTGTGCGTCGCCGAGCCCCAAGTCGACGGGTGCGCCGAGGTGCTGCGCTCGCCGTCTCGCGATTGCCAGCATCTCGGGGCTGAACTCGATCGCAGTCAGCTTTACCCCCGCGGGGTAGTGCGGGAGGTTGCGGCCGGTCCCGATCGCGATCTCCAGGACGTCGCCCTCGGCGTGCGAACAAGCCCACTCCCGTCCGCCGGCGAACAGCACCCGGTCGAAGAAGCCCATCTGGCGGTCGTAGCCTCCGGCCTGCTTGTCCTGGATGGCCCGGACCCGCTCGGTCTCGCTGGCGATGTCCTTGCTCGGCCGCGCCTTCATCGCAATCTCCTTTCGTCAGCTCCGCCCTGCCCTCACTCCAGCAGGAGGTCCAGCGCTCGGCCGTAGAGCCCGTCGGGCATCCCCTCGGGATCCGCGAGTTGCTCGACCACCATTCCGTTCGTGAGCGCCAGGAGCAGCGTGGCGAGGTGGTCCGCGGGGAGCCTAAGCCGTGTTCCGAGCTTTGCCGCGCGCTCGGCGAGCACCTCGGCGATCTCGGCGCGGAGCCTCCCGTGGCGCTCTGCGAACTTCGGACGCAGCTTCGGATCGCGCGCCGCCTGCGCCCAGAACTCGATCAAGAGGATCAGCCAGCGTCGCTGCTGGCTGACGTAGTCCGCGAACTCCTGCTTCATGCGCGCGCCCACGCCCCGAGCAGGCGCCTGCCGGGCGACCTCGTACATCACGGCGAGCCGAGGGTCAATCTTCTCCTCGAGAACGGAGAGGAAGAGCTCCGCCTTGCCATCGAAGTTCGAGTAGACCGCGCCGGTCGTCATTCCGGCCTCGGCTGCGATCTCGCGCAAGCTCGCGCCCTGAAAACCGCGCCGCGCGAAGACCGTCGCCGCCGCGGCGACCACGGCGTCGCGAGTCGGGATGTCGAGGGTGCGCGGCACGGGTCGGCACGATAACATCGTTATCGAGTAACGGTGTTATCAAGCTGGGAGGGTCGTCATCCCAAGCACGCCCGATCCGCAACGCAAGCCTACGAATCCCCCCGAGGTTGCCGATGGTGTCTACCGGCTGGGGACCAAATGGATCAACTTCCACCTGGTCGCCGAGGACGGGGAGTTCACCCTCATCGACGCCGGCTATCCCGGCTACTGGAAGTACCTGGCCGGAGCGATGGATGCACTCGGCAGCAGCCTGGAAGCGATTCGTGCGGTGATCGTCACCCACCACCACGCCGACCATGCCGGGACCGCCGAGCGTCTGAGGGCGACCGCGGGCGCCCGCGTGCTTGCCGGCGAGGGCGATGCGTGGATCGTCGCCGGGAAGTACCCCTCTCACGCCAGCCCGGGCTTCTACAGGCGCTGCTCGTGGCGGCGGAGCGGAATCGGTTTTCTCGCTCACAGCGCGGTTGCGGGAGGGGCGAAATACCGACCGGTCGAGGAGGTCGAGACCGTGAGGGCGGACCAGACGCTCGATCTTCCGGGACGGCCGCAGGTCATCCACACGCCCGGCCACACGGCGGGCCACTACTCAGTCGCGCTCCGCCAGCGCGGCGTCCTGCTCTCGGGAGACGCGATGACCAGCTTCGACTACGTAACGGGGACGCGGAGACTCGGGTTGCACCCCTTGAACGACGATCACGAAATAGCGTTCGCCTCGCTTGAGCGCCTCGATCAGATTGAGGCCGAAGTCGTCCTCTTTGCCCACGGTGAGCCGTGGACGAGTGGGCTCGGCCGAGCGCTCGAGGTCGTCCGCGGGACTGCGGACCGATAGTGCGGGGCTTCGCGCTGATCGACAGGCCGGCCAAGGCGTGGGTCGCTTAGGCCCTGCACCCACAACAGATGATCAAGACCGGTGCTCTCCCTTTGCGCGAGGAGCTGTAGCCCGCGCACCGTGCTTCGTTTAGCGACTCGCCTCAGGTTGCAGCCGCTCGGGAGACCGCCTCTACGCTGGTCGGATCGACCGAGTAGCCGCTGACCGCATGTTCGGCGATCTCGCCCGCTTTGCGAGGCGAGAGCAGGAGGCGACCGGCAACGAATGCGACTGGGAGCAGGCTCGGCGGATCGCGCAATACAGGCGTCAACTGTTCGCGGCTGTCCGCGTAGACGCTGCGATGAGCGATCCCGTTGCTTATGTCGCCGAGCAGCGAGCCGCGCGACTCACCGCGAGCGGCCCCTCCCATTAGAAGGGCGATCATGCCGTGCGTACGTACGCCTGCCCGGCCCACGCGAGTTGGTCCGGAAAGCTCCTCGCCCAGCGTCAGGCGAACCTGCAGATCGGGGATGTTTACGCCGCTCGCGGCCGCGTTGCCCGGCTCAACGGTGCGGGGGTTGCACTCGATGTACTGCGGCGAGTCGTTCTCGTGCAGGTAATCGAGCGTCAGGCCGCCGTGCCAGGACAACGCTTTGCCGAGCGCCGCGATGTGCTCACGTGGGGCGGCATGATCGACGCTCAGCCGCGCCGCGGCGCTGCCACCCATCCCGCCTTCCCGCTGGACACTCGTGTGCACCGCCACCAGGCTGCCCCGGTCAAACAGACCCTGCGCCTGACCGTACTGTCCTGCGGCCGGTTGCTGAGCCATGGCCGGGGCAGCATCCGCTCCTTCCAGCAGGGAACGCAGCGCCTCATCGCGCGAGCGGGCGTCCAGCACCTCCCGAACGCCCTGACCCGCCGTGCTAAAGGCTGCCTTCAGCCAGTACGGAAATGGCAGGCCCTCCAGGTCGTCCGCACCAGTCACCATGCGCCAGCCAGGTTGGGGAAGACCGAGCTCGTCGAGTAGCCGTGCGAACGCGATCTTGCTCTGGACCCGCTCGAAGGCCGGCGCTTCGGCGACGGCTAGGCGGACGGTTGCGGCGAGCAATGGACGACCATTCGCCAGCAGCCACGCCTGCTCGTGAGTTGGGAGCACGACATCGATCCGACGCTCCGCCACGACTGTTCCGAGCGCTTTGAGATATGCCAGAGGCTCAGCGCCCGCATGGGGGCAGCGATGGACCTTTCGCACCCAGCGGCTGAAGCGAGTTAGACACAGCGGGTCAGGATCCAGGACCTCCAAGTGGTAGCCGGCGGGGCCGAGGCACGTCACAACCTCACGCGAGGTGAGGCTCGAGCCCTCGGTCAGGAGCACACGCACTCTGGCCATGCGCACAAGGATCACACGCGCACCGCATCCGCGATCGACGCTGCGTGTGAGCCGGGGTTCCGCTTCCGCTCAGCGCGAGGAGCAGGAGTGCAGCGTCAAACTGCTGCTTTCCATGCAAACCGCCGCTTCTCGTCCAAAGCGGCTACTTCGCTGGGCCTGGAAGGCTGGGAATAGGCTCTGAGCCCCACTTAGGAGGAGCCCGCATGCCAACCGATCCCCGATCACATGTAGCTGCCGCTCCAAGCCACAACGGCAAAACGCCGGGCGAGCGGCTGCGCCGCTTTCTCGTTCCCGTCCCCAAGCTGGAACCCCCGATCAGTCCGGCACTGCTGAAGCGCGAAAAGGAGCGTGCGGACGCAAGGCAGAACCGGATCGCGGACAAGATCACCGCCTTCGCGGGATCGATGCTGTTCGTCTACCTGCACATCATCTGGTTCGGCTGCTGGATCGGCTTCGGGGTGGAGGACTACCCGTTCGGCCTGCTGACGATGATCGTCTCGCTCGAGGCGATCTTCCTGTCGACCTTCGTGATGATCTCCCAGAACCGCGCCGACGCGAGGCGCCAGGTGATCGCAGACGAGCAGTGGAAGATGGTCCAGGTGGAGGACAAGCAGAACGTCGAGCTGATCGACCTCTCGAAGCAGATCCTGGAGCTGACAAAGGAAGTCCGGGCCCTCGCGGACACCAAGGCCGCGACCGGCATCGCCCGCTCGAAGAAACCGGCCGAGTGACACTCCAGCACGGTCCGCCGGCTCCCTAGTTGGGGTGCCGACTGGTCTCGCGGATACGCGTGCGGTGGTAGCGAGAAACGAATCGGGCCGCCTATCCGATCTTTCGGAGACGCACGGACTGAGGGTGCCGCTTTTCGTCCAAAGCAGCGGTCGCTAGTCCGACAGCCCAGCGAAACCGTCTATGCGCTGACGGAACTAGGTGTTTTCGTGACAGGTATCGACGTCGCCAAAGTGGGCGCGGGAAAAGTTGCTAAAGAGGGCACCCGGTGGAATTCCCTCGTTGGCTGCCTCGTCGAGGCCATCACGCCGGTCCGAGGCCGCGCCTCCGGGTTGACCGGCAAAGCTCGATCCGACAAGTCCCGAGCAGCTGGCGACCGGATTTGCAGCGCCCGATGCCGAGCCACTCAATCCCAGCACCAGCGCCAACGTCGCAAGTGCGGCAAGCAAAGAGCGTCTCATGGGGATCCTCCCCTCAGAGGAATTCTTGAATGCAGGCTACTCCGATAGCCCGGCGGCTTCGAGGGCATCCTCCGGGTCGAAGTAGTCGTCCATGCGAATCACCTTGCCGTTCTTGAACTCGACCACGTAGCCGATCGACGACTCGACCTCGGCCCCGCTTTGCTTGCCACGCCCGCGCAGGTGGCCAATCGCAACGATTCGCTCGCCCAGGTCCCGGATCTCCGAGATCTCGATCCGGAGCTCAGCCAAGGTCTCGTCGAGGTCCGTAAAAACTCCCTTACGCCGTGGCGGCCGCGGTAGACGGCTGTGTCTCCGCCGAGCAACCTTTGGACCGCGGGCCGCCACTTCACCTCGGGGTCGAGCACCTCCAGCGTCGCATCGATGTCCTCACGGTTCCACGCAGCAATTCCGCGTTTGAACGCCTCGACGTTCTCCTCCGACATCGCCCACGCAGTATCTCTCGGCGGAGTACCGCTTTCCATGCGAAGCGGCGTTTCTCCAAAGCGGCTATCGCGACTATCGGGGTGGGGCCGCGAGTCGCGTGGGATGGTGGGCGGTGGCCCTTGCGTGTTAGTCGCACTGTTTACGCAACGCGACCTCGTAGAAACTGACGTCCGTCCGGCGTCCGGCGGCGTCGGGATCCGGAGGTGACATCGCGTTCAGGGCCTCGTCGCCCCGTCGCATGTCCTCCTCCGTCTCGTACAGCGTGATGCCGATGCCCCTTCCATTCTCGCGGTCGACGAGCATCCACATTTCCTTGGCGCGCTCGAGCCCCTCGGGCGGCGACTCCCAAGTGGCCTCGACTTGAGCTTTGACCGCCCCGACCGCCTGTTCGACGCGATCGGTGTCACCTTCGAAGCTCGCTATCCGTACATGCATGGAGACTCCTCTCCGACCAGGTTCTGGGTGGCCGACTCTACCCAAGGGCTGCTACTCCGCGGCGGTGGATGGAGATAAGACAGACCGTCGCTTTCCGTGCAAACGGGGGTATCCGGTTAGCTGCCCCATCGCTGGCGGGCATGAGCGTGGTGTAGCTGCTCGGGGCGGTTGCTCATCGCCAGCGGCGGGCGGTCCCCGTCAGATACTGGGCGTAGCCGTGAAGCGCGGCGGGCGAGGACAGGGCCCGGTAGGCGAACAGGTAGCCGAGGAACCCTCGCCGGTCCGGCTCGAACTCGACCTCGAGGCGGCGGAACACCCACCGCTCCTGCCACCGGCGCAGGAGGCCGTAGAGGACCAGGGTGATGGGGAGGACCAGCATCGACCACCACGAGACGATCAGCGGGTAGCCGAAGACGAACAGGATCGCGCCGGGGACCCAGAAGAAGACGAAGCCGATGTCGAGGAGCGGAACCAGGTAATCGATTCCCGCGACGAACTTCGCCAGCACCCGGGGCTGGCGTCGCGGCGGGTTGGTCCCCAGCCCCTCCAGCATTCCCCGAGCCCAGCGCGAGCGCTGCGACATGAAGCGCGAAACCGTTCGGGGCGCGGCCGTGAAGGCGAGCGCCGTCGGCTCGTAGAGGACGATTCCCCGGGAGGCCATCATGGTCCAGGTGAGGACGATGTCCTCGCCGATTGCGTCCGGCCAGCCGTCCACGGCTCGAAGGTCCTCGGTCCAGTAGGCGGAGAACGCCCCCTGAGCGACCAGGGTCGTGTCGTACGCCGACTGCATTCGCTTGATCCCGTTGATGCCGAGGCGGTAGTCCCAGCCCTGCATCCTCGTCAGGAAGTTGGCAGTGGAGTTCTCGACGACGAGCGCGCCCGCGCACGCGCAGACGTGCTGACCCCGCGGACGGCTCGTGACTCGCGCGATCAACGGCGTGACCGCCTCGGGATGGGGATGCGTGTCCGCGTCGACGCCGACCACCAGCGGGGTGGTTACGGTCGCGAGCGCCGCATTGAGCGCCCTGTACTTGCCGGCCTCCGACTCGAGGACCCGCCGGTAGCTGAGCCCCAGTCGTCGTGCTGCCTGCTCCGCGCGCGCCGCCGTCCGGTCGGTCGAGTTGTTGTCCGCCAGGACCACCTCGATCGGACCTGGATAGGAGAGCCCGGCGATCCGCTCGAGCGTCGGGACGATCGTGTCCTCCTCGTTCCACGCCGCGATGACGATGGTGATGGGGGGCCACTCGCCCTCGGGCCAGTCACCCGGCGGCGGCTGCAGGGCCGGGTACCGGTAGCGGGAGAGGATCAGGGTGAAGGCGAGGAAGCCGACGACCAAGGCCGGGACGTACGCGAGAAGGGCCGGGATCAGCCACGAGGCGATCGGCCCGATCGCATCCTCGAGCTCCGACCGCCAAGGATCCGAGAGGTTGATGGCGAGCACGGCCCAGGCGACCGTTAGGGAGAAGGCGACGATGAAGAGTGCGGTCGGCCCGGGACCGGCCTCGGGACCCCGGCGCTCCCTCTGGCTTCCATGCCTGCCTGAGATGCGCCGGAGAATGCCAGGGGGAGCGGAGGCTATGGATCAGAGCGCCTATGAAAAAGTGGAAGTGGGGCAGTTAGCCGGATATCCCCATCCATGCAAAGCGGATAGCCGCATCCCGTCCAAAGCGGCTACTCCCTCAGCCCGGCGGCTTTGAGGGCCTCGCTCCGCTCGGTGAACCACTGTGTTCGGATGACCCGCCCGTCGCAAAACGTGTGTACGCCCCACAGCTTGAAGCCGACCTCCGCGGCGCTTGCTCGGCCACGCATCGGAGCCTGTTGACAGACGAAGAGCCTGTCTCCGGCGTCGATCAGCTCAGTGATCTTGTACGCCTCGCTCGTAGACAACATCTCCTCGAATTGCTTGTAGAAGTCCCAAGCGGCATCCGGGCCGATGAAGGGACCGGGTTCGGGCCACACAGGAACGGGAACCGTCTCAAGCTCGGGATCCATGAGGTTTGTCCAGGCACGCTTGTCGCCTCTCTTGTAGGCATCCATTACATCCCTAAAGCCCGGACGTTCTCCTCCGACATCGCCCACGCAGTATCTCTCGACGGAGTACTGCTTTCCATCCAAAGCGCCGCTTCTCGTCCAAAGCGGCTGTTTCCGCCTACTCTCGCAGCCCCCGCAAATCCCGCAGCCCCTGCTAATCGACATCCTCGACTGGAAGGCCAGCCTCCTTCCACGCGGCGAAGCCGCCCGCGACCTCTGCCGCCCCGTGGCGCAAGGTCGCCTTCGAGCGGATGGCGTGTTGGCAGAGGTAGATGGCGCCGGGCCCCTCCGGGCGTGCGATGTGCTTGGCGAGCGAGACCGGTCTCGCCCCAGGCGGCGCTCCGTGACGGCGACGCTCGATCCCGGTCCTCAGATCGAGAATCTCCGCGAAGCCGAGCTGGACTGCGCCCCACGCCGCCTCGGGCTTCATAGATCGCACCACTGCGTGAGATCCCTCCACTCGGGTCAATTTATCGGGGGAGGGTCGCGACGGCGGAGCGGGTCTCGCAGACCGCCGATTAGCTCATCGGAAAAGCTCCGAAAACAACCGCCGCTTCTCGTCCAAGCAGCGGCTTCCGTCAGACGAGAGCCGCTATGCCAAGACCCATTGCTGTCCAGAAAGCGACGGCCAGGACCACGCCGCTGATCCAGACGGCGAACACCGGCCAGTCTACGCCCTCCCACCAGTGGGGGTAGCGCTGCTGCGTCGGTCGCCTCAGTGTCGTAAGCCGTGATTCCTTCACCTGTGCCGAGCTGGGCATCCCTTGACTCCAGTTTGGGACGAGACGGGCGGCCGTTAGCGCCGCACACTCCCACCCTATTCACAAGTGCGAGCCGCCGTCAATCCGGTAAAACCCACACACCTCAGCCACGGAGATCTTTAAGGTTTCGCCTATTTAACCTGTCTCGTTCTTGTTCTAATAAGGCGTGCCGCCCAATTTAACCTGTGTCTTTCTTCTTCCAATAGGGCAAGCGATCCCGTCGTGATCGCCCGTCAAGAACGGCTACATCGTTCGACGCACTGCCGCCATCCCGGTTGAACCACGCCTGAGCCTGAGCTTGAGTGGCGAAACCGCTGCTTTCCATGCAAAGCAGCACTCTCCAGACCCCGGGTCGCGATGCCGCTCCCGCCTGAAAGCGCGAAAGCCCCGGCGCCCCTCGAGCCATGCTTTTCCTGGATGAGGCTCCAAAGTTCTCTAGAACCAGGAGGTCCCTAGGGCGAGCGACCGGACTCGAACCGGCGACCACCTGGACCACAACCAGGCCGGCGTCCGTCGTCTCAGCTTCGATCGCGCCTGCCCAGGCACCATTGAGTCGGCTAGCTGCTCTCAGTTTCGCTCAGTTTGGAGCCCCGATTGGAGCCCCGTTCCCCACCCCGCGCTGTCAGGCGAGCGGGATTGCGGCTCCTAATCGCGCATTGGAGCAGCGGCCCCCGGGGTGATGCTCAACGAACTCGCCGGATTGCCTTGGGCGATGCACCAGGCGATGTACCGAGCAAGAGACCGGCCGCGATGATCAGCAGCGGCCCGGGCAGGTACCAGAGCCGGCCGACGGTCGTAAAGCAGATCACCGCCGCGGGCAGGATCGCCAAGGCGAGAGCAACCCGCGCCCGAGGCGAAAGCGCGGGATTGCGATGCGCAACCACGAGGGCCGCCAGGGCAACCAGGCTGAGCGCGATCGTGATGATCCCGAGCTGTACTGGGT
>JBKPIV010000159.1:0-7723 GCA_046730395.1 Actinomycetota bacterium
TACGTCCACGCTGAGCCTCACGGCGCCGCTGTGCTCCACGCTTTTGTCGGCCCCGCATCGACGCCGTCACGAACAGCACCACAAGCACAACCGCGACCGCCACCGCGACCACGACGATGCCGGTGCTAACCGCGAGCACGAGAAAGGTGGTGCTCATCCTGACTCTCCTTCCGCCAACCCCGTTCCTCCAGCATACCCGCCACGACCGTCAAGCCGGAGCCGCTCGTGAGGTCCTTTTGTCATGGCGCCGGGGGCGCTCCTTCATGGCATTCGATGCAAAGCGACACGTTTCCCGAAGAGCCCGGATTTCCAGGCGTTCGCCAATAACGCTCAGGTGCTCCCGCCGATGCTCGCGCCCGCGTGAATCTAGCCCCTCCGGGGGGTCGCACCGCTCCCGCTGGGAGATGGCGGACCCGTGAAGCTAGCGTGCTCCTAACGGCTTAAGCGCTTGTCGTTTCTGATCCACGAGGGTCCCCGGGAGATCCAGCCTCGGGGGCCCTCGGCGTCTGGGATGCCTTCAGGTCCGCGCCCGGGATAGGCTGGAGGCCACCAGGCAACAGCTCATCCAGGAGGGAAGCGAATGACCAGCGCCCTCGTTCCCCTAATCGCGGTCGGTACTGGGATCGTAGTGATCGCCGTCGCGGTCGCGGTCGTGGTCGTCGCTCTTATTGTGCTGAGCGGGATGCGCCAGCACCAGAAGCGACACACCGAGCAACGTGCCGACGCTCGTGAGCTGCGCGACGAAGCGCGCGAGCGAACGGAGCGGGCAGAGCGCGAACGCGACACTGCGCGGGAGCGCGCGGAGCGGGCAGAGGAAATCGACCCAGACCGCTAGGTGGACACAACGCGCTTGGTAGGGCGCGTTTCCGCTACCAGATCGCCGTTGCATCTCGTTGCACGTTCTCGCCGGCTAATCGCTGCTTTTCAGCCGCAGGTCACGATCGGCCCTTCATGGACCTGCATGCGGCTGCAGACCGTCTCCGCGTCTTCCTGATCTCAACCGGGTCTCATTCCGAAGCTGCTATGGCGGAGTCTTCGTAGCCATCTCAGAAGCGCTACCCCTGGTGACGGGTGCAGGGGGAGCGGTTCGTGAGAAGACATTGCTCCTCGGCGACAAGCCGCCCGGAGCTCGACTCAAGGGCTGAACAAACCCGGCTGGGTCTTACAACTAGCTCAGGACACGCGACACCACGCGACGGATCGCGACAACGATCGTTCTCGAGGAGCGCTCCCCGACCGGTCAAGAGGTAGCACGCCGCGCTAGCTGCTCGCGAGAGCGACCGGCGCCGGTGGCCGCCGCGCCGAGCCGAGCCGGGCCGAGGCTGCAAAGCACAGCGCTCCCACCGCAGCGGTCGCGGTCAAGAGCGCCCCGGCCGCTGCTGCGGCCCCGGTGTCGGCGCCGAACACAATCACGGCGGAGGCCGCACCGATGCTCGGTCCGATTGGGAACACGCCGAGCACCGATATTCCGATCAAGAGCGCAACCGAGTCGAACACCGAGGCGTCGACGCCGACGCCGTTGAGCACGAACCAGTTGCGCGCGACCTGCAGGCATACCGCGACCACCACTAAGCCGATGATGCGGTTGCGACCACTCAGCTCCCGCATGATCGCCAACCCCTTCCAGACCCCGCGCCGACGGTCGCGGGCGAGTTGCCGCAGGCCGATCATTGCCGCGATTGTGATTGCGAGACCCGCCGGCGGTATCCACCAGTCGAGACCTAGCGGGCCGACCAACGTGAAGGAGAGGAGCGCCGCGAGGGCCGCCTCGACGACGACGATCGGGACCTCCGTGGCAGCGAGCACGGAGGCCCGGGGGCTGTCCTTGGGCGCCGAGCGGCGCAGCGCGGCAATCCGCACCGCCAGTCCGAACTGGCCGTTTAGGAGATTGCCCAAGTAGCCGATGCTGGCCGCTGGGTACAGAAGTCGTCGGGTGACCCTGCCCCCGGCGCCGCCGACGCAGAGGCTCCACGTCTCGCTACGGACGGCGAGCCAGACAATCTGAAGGACCGCCGCGACGACCAGGATCCACACAGGGGCCGCCTCCAGGGCGGTCACGAACTCGGCGCGCTGTCCGGCAAGCGCCACGACGAGGGCGACCGCCACCGCGAGGGAGCCCGCAACGGTCGCCGCGGTCGGATGGCGGCGCCACGCCGAGCGCAGCTTGGTCGCGGCTCGGCGCAGCAGCGGGATCGGGTTCGACAGAGATCCCGCCCGCCTAGGGCGACGCCCTATCGCGACGCCGAACCCGCCACCCTCATCGTCCCAGCGCTCGAGGGCGAGCGTATCCTCGAAGGCCCGGTCTCTCTCGGCGTCTGCCTCGCGACAGCGTCGGGCTCCGGCGGGATGAAATCGGACGTCAGCCATGACCGCCACGGGTGCCGGCCACTGGCCGGGTCGAGGCAATCAGCACTTCGAGCAGATCGCCCACCTCTCGCCCCTGGACGAGGGGATGACGCAGCGGAAGCTCCGGCACGACCTGGTAGCGATTCCGTCGGCCCTCTCGCTCGCGCAGCACGTAGCCCTCGTCGACGAGCTCGGAGAGGATCCGGTGGGCGGCGCGTTCGGTGATCCCGACCGCGGCGGCGATGTCGCGCAGGCGGACGCCAGGATCATGGGCCACGCAGGTGAGGACATGGGCGTGATTGGTCAGAAAGTCCCATCGCCCGGCCGCCGGGGACGACTCTTGCTGCTGATCTCTGGAAACCAGATTCATGAATACAGGATACACTCTATGTCCAGTCAGCGATCTCGCCGCTTCATCCGTCCCGGTGGGATCGCTGGGAAGGGACCCAGCAATCGCGGGCCCGAGCGGGAGTTGGCGATGGACGCTGGTACGCCAGGGCCGGGCGATAATCGCCGCCTCGTCGAACTCGAGGCCGAGGCCGCCGCCATGTCCTAACGGTGCGGTTTACTAACTGGCTCTAGATGGCCGACCGTGGGGTGGCAACGCATCGTCCGCCGCGCCACCTCTGACGACGTCGCCGCGTCCGCGTCAACGCCGCTGCTCGACAGCCAGAATCCGCGGCTGGTGCCACTCGAGACCCTGCCAGGGCGCAACCACTACGACTTTCCGCGCGCCGAGGAGCCACCCTGGCGGTGGCGGGTGCCCAGCGTCTACCCGGGGTAGAGCCGATCCGGCGGGACGACCGGGTGGCAGAGCTCGTGCACGAGACGCGCGCCTGGGCTCCGCCACCGAGGGGCCCCGGCGACTGGCAGGACGCTCGTCCGATGTAGTTTGAGCCGCGAGTCGTGCGAATCCGCGAGGATCACGTAAGCTCCGCACGGGATGGAGGGGGGCCGTACGACACGCGTCACGCGCAGGCGCCTTCTGCAGTACGGCGCCGCCGGCGGGGTAGCGATGGCGCTGCCGGCCCGGTTCGTGGATCGGGCACTGGGGGCGCTCGACCCCCCCGGGATTCTCGATCCACGGAAGATCGAGAAGTACGCGATGCCGCTGATCATCCCGCCGGCGATGCCGCGGACCGCGCGGCTGCGGCGGAAGGGAAGGGAGATCGACTACTACACGATCGCCGTCCGCCAGTTCCGCCAGCAGATCCTTCCCAACCGGCCGAAGACGACCGTCTGGAGCTACGGGTCCGCGAGTCATCCGGACGCCTTCAACTACCCCGCGTTCACGATCGAGGCCAGGCACGACCGACCGGTGCGCGTGCAGTGGATCAACGGGCTCGTCGACGGTCGCGGCAACTACCTTCCGCACCTCCTCCCGGTCGACCCCACGCTCCACTGGGCGAACCCGCCCGGCGGGCGGGACGGACGGGACATGACCCCAACGTTCAGCGCGACCCCCGGCCCCTACAGGGGCCCGGTGCCGATCATCACCCACCTCCACGGCGGCCACAACCGCCAGGAGAGCGACGGCTTTCCCGAGGCCTGGTATCTCCCGGCGGCGGGCAATGTCCCCGCCGGCTACGCGAGGGTCGGCAGCCGCTACCGCGAGTTCAAGTCGATCGCCGAGCACCTGCACGGACAGAGCTGGACGCCGGGCACGGCGGTGTTCCAATACGACAACGAGCAGGCGGCCCTCACCGCCTGGTACCACGATCACACCCTGGGGATTACCCGGGCGAACGTCTACGCCGGGCCGGCCGGCTTCTACCTCCTGCGCGGCGGCGAGCACGACCTCCCGCCAGGCGTGCTGCCGAGGGGAAGGCACGAGATCCCGATTGCGATCCAGGACCGCTCCTTCAACGCCGATGGCTCGCTCTTCTATCCGGCGAGCCGCGAGTTCTTCGACGGCTTCGCCGGCCCCTACATCGGCACCGACTCCAGCGACGTGCCGCCGATCTGGAACCCGGAGTTCTTCGCCAACACGATCGTCGCCAACGGCCGCACCTGGCCCCTCCTGGAGGTGGAGCGGCGCCGCTACCGCCTCCGGCTCCTGAACGGCTGCAACTCCCGCTTTTTGATCTTGAAGCTGGTCACCGATCCGGAGGCCGCCCGTCCGGCGCACGCGGCGCTGCCCTTCTGGCAGATCGGGGCTGAGGGCGGCTTCCTGCCGAAGCCGGTGCAGCTCTCCAGGCTCCTGATCGCCCCCGCGGAGCGCGCCGACGTGATCGTCGACTTCGGCGACGTCTCGGAGGGGACCACGCTCTACCTCATCAACGAGGGTCCGGACGAGCCCTTCGGCGGGGGTGCGCCGGGGACCGACTTTGCGGCCGCCGATCCGGCGACCACCGGCCAGGTGATGAAGCTCGTCGTGGTTCCGCGCAACTCCCCCGAGAGGAGCACGCCGCCCGAGCGGCTGGACCTGCCGGCGCCGAGGCGGCTCGGCCGCCCCCGCAGGACCCGGCGGGTGTCGCTGAACGAGGAGGTCTCCGCCGTCCTCGAGGGCGTCGGCCCCATCGAGGCCGACCTCGGCACCCTCAGGAAGCACCACCACGAAGGGGTGCCAAGGGGCTGGGACGAGCCGATCACCGAGACGCCCCGCCTCGGCCAGACCGAGATCTGGGAGATCCACAACTTCACCGCCGACGCCCATCCGATCCACATCCACGAGATCCAGTTCAAGGTGCTGGACCGGCGACTGTTCGGCGGCCACCCACGGCCACCGGAGCGCTGGGAGCACGGGCGCAAGGACACCGTGATCGCCTATCCGGGGGAGATCACGCGGGTGAAGGCACGGTTCGAGCACCCGGGGCTGTTCGTGTGGCACTGCCACATCCTCGAACACGAGGACAACGAGATGATGCGGCCCCTGAGGGTCACTCGAGTCAAGCGCTAGGCAGCGCATGCTCGCGCCGCCCCTGTCCATACAAAGGGAGTAGGCAAGCGCCAAACCGTTCGCAGGTGGCGCTCGAGTATGCGGGCGCGTTGGTTCACGGGGCCATTCGGTGGTTCGTTGAACATCCTCTCGAGGCGAGAGCGGTGGGCGCTCCGATACAAACGAGCGCGTGTTCACGGGCCTCGGTCTCGCTCCGCTCGTCCTGATATTCGCGGTCGCTGCCGTTGCCGTCTGGGTCGCGGGGATCCAGCTCTCGAACTCGACCGATTCACTCGACCTTCGGCTCGGTCTTGGCGAGGCGCTCGGGGGAGCGATCCTGCTAGCGGTCGCGACCAATCTGCCCGAGATCGCGATCACCTCCTCGGCGGCGCTCTCGCACAGCCTCGGGATCGCGATCGGCAACATCCTCGGCGGGATCGCGATCCAGACCGTCGTCCTCGTTGCGCTTGACGTCGCGATGGGCCCAGAGTCCGCGCTCACCACACGGGGGGCCTCGCTCGTGCTGGTGCTCGAGAGCATGCTCGTCGTCACTGTGCTCGCGATCTCGGTGATGGGTGCGCAGCTGCAGTCCTCGCAGGGACGATTGGAGCCCGCCGCCGTGCTGATCGCGCTCACCTGGCTTATCGGCGTCTGGCTCATAAACCGGGCCCGCCACGGTCTGCCGTGGCATGACTCCTCGGGTAGCGCGCCCGGCGCCCAGGAGAAGCCGCGGGGCCACTCGAAGGCGGTGATGGCGGAGAAGATGAGCCTCGCCCGCGCCGCCACGGTCTTCGCCTTGGCTGGAGTGGTGACCCTCGGAGCGGGCGTTGTGCTGGAGAGGACCGGTGAACGGATCGCCACCCACGTCGGCCTCTCCGGCGTCGTCTTCGGCGCGACCGTTCTCGCCGCCGCGACAGCGTTGCCGGAACTCTCGACTGGGATCAGATCCGTGAGGCTCGGCGACTACCAGCTTGCGGTTTCCGACATCTTCGGTGGCAATGCGTTCCTGCCGGTGCTTTTCCTGGTCGCGAGCCTGCTCTCCGGCTCGGCCGTCCTGCCCCAGGCGCAGCCGACCGACATCTACCTGACAGCGCTGGCAATCGTCCTCACCGTCGTCTACGCCTGGGGCCTGATCATGCGACCCCGCCGGCAAGTGTGGCGCATGGGGGTCGCTTCGCTGGTCGTGCTCGTCCTCTACGTCGCCAGCATCGCCGGGCTGATTGGAGTGACGAATCATTGACTCGAGCCGTAGACCGCTTGCCGATCGCGAAGCGCTGCGGGGCTGGTCCTAAGTCCGTCCCCACCGGAACGCCGCGATCGGTCGCTCTCGATTCGCGCGATGAGGAGCAGCGAGCCGTGTTGCCGACGCATTATTTTGTTTGACCCGATCCCAATGGGCGACGAGACCTAGGTGTGCGCTATGGCTTTCACGCAAAGCGGAAGCCTCAGGCTTGATCGACGATTGGGCGCGGCCACGGAACTGTTCGGAAGCAGGCAAAGGGCGGGGGGCGTCACGATCGTCGTCGCGGGCGATCCGGTGGGCGCTGGCTACTGCCATTGCGCCTCCTGGAGGAGCTGGTCCGCCGGCCCGGTCAACGCATTCACGCTGTGGAAGTCCCGAGGCGGTCAAGGTGACCCAGGGAGAGGACCAAATCGGCGAGTACCACAAGAACGAGCGAAGCTATCGGCAGTGGTGCAAGGTCTGCGGCGGCCATCTGCTGACGCGGCACCCGGAGTGGGGTTTGGTCGACGTCTACGCGGCGACGTTCCCTGCATTTCCGTTTGCACCCGAGGTGCACGTCAATTACGAGTCGACCGTGTTGCGCATGAAAGATGGCCTCCCCAAGCTCAAGGACTTCCCCGAAGAGTTGGGCGGCTCCGGCGAGACGATCGCCGAGTGGCAACGCGACCGGGGATTTCGTGAGCTCCAGGCAGGGCTTGTTGCAGCGTCGTGCTCAGGACTACCGCTTTTGCATTGCTTCGCGTCCGCGCGCGGCTGTGTCCGACCTCCACCTGAAGTCCCTTTCTGCCGACGCGAGATACTGCGGGTGATGTCGCAGGAGAACGTCGAGATCGTGCGCCGAGCGTTCGAGACGTTCAACCGGGGTGGACCTGAGGCGGTCATCAGCGAGGGGTTTTGGTCGCCAGAGCTTGTGTGGGATTTTCCGGGAGCGGCATTCCCCGGGCTTGGCGTCTATCGCGGCTATGACGAGGTCAGATCCTTCTTCGCGGATGACTGGTTCCAGGCGTTCCGGTTTCAGGAGTGAGAGGTCGAGCTACACGAGCTGACCGATAACGGGGATCAGGTGATCGCCATGGCGCGCCAGCGCGGGTCGGGGCGCGACCAGCGGGGCGCGGGCGGAGCTCGAACAGGCACACATCTTCACGCTGCGCGACGGAGAGGTCGTGCGGGCCCAGACCTACCTCGACCCCAAGGAGGCCCTCGAAGCCGTCGGGCTGCGGGAGTGAGCGATGTCGCAGGAGAACGTCGAGATCGTG
>JBKPIV010000160.1:0-3505 GCA_046730395.1 Actinomycetota bacterium
CTAGTCGCCATCCGCTCTTCGGCGGCCGGGAGGCGACGTCACCTCTTGGTGAACCGCATCCAGGTGCTCTTCAGGTTGAGACGCGCCTGCAGGCCGGGGCCCGAGATCCTGGAGCTGCCCCGCGATCCGACCACGCGCGCGAGGACGATGCGCGGCGAGTCCCCTCGCTTTACGACCTTGATCTTGCGCAGCCGGCCGGAGAAGAGCCCCGAGAGCCGGGACTCGATCGCCCCCTGCCGGTAGCGCACCTTCCACGTGTGATCCGGCGAGATCCCGTCGTAGGGGTCGTTGACGCTTTTCAGATACGGCACCGGCTCGGAGCCCGGGAACCCAAACTGCACGCTCTCCGTCTGTCCCCCGGAGCTCGAGTAGAAGTAGGTGGTGGCGACGTGCCCTCCGTACCTCACGACCTGGTCGCTCGTTCGTGCACACGCGACGTTCGTGGCGGCCGTCTCGGAGCCCTTGCCCCGGTATACCTGGCTGCGGGTGTCGTCGTACACGTCGAACGAGCCGCCGCCCCCGGTGGCGAGCGCGTACGAGCGCGCGGCGACCGCCTGCGCCTCCAGGGCGGCGCGCGACCAGGACGAGGGCATCTCGTTCGGCACCACCCCCTTGGCGTAGGCGTCGAGGCCGACGAGGTTGATGATCAAAAGACCGCCGCCGGACGCCTTCGCCCTCAGCCTCCCGCGATAGAGCCCCTGCGCGCCGATCCGGATCGTGCCCTTGCTCTGAGCGGTTCCGGCGCGGCCGCAGCTCGCGAGCGTCCGGCCGCCGGCGTCACGAAGCGTCACGCCGGAGCCCGACGCGTCGAAGGCGTAGCTCCGGTGGCGCCGTAGGCGCCTGCCGCAAGCCTCGGTCGCCCTCTTGAACGAGACGGAGCCCTCTCCCGAGTCGAGGAGCACCCGGATCGTGCTGTCGCGGGCGTGGCCGATCCTGGTGTGTTGGTAGTAATACCTGAGGATCGAGCGATAGCCGTGCCCGTGCCGGGCGAGTCCGTAGGCGCCGTACTGGGACATGCCGACGCCATGGCCGGATCCGCGGCCCTTGATCACCCAAATCGCAGCGTCCGCGCTGGGCGCGACGGCGACCCCCGCCAGCGCCACCAGGCAGGCAAGGAGCGCCATCCTCACGGGTGTTCTCGCCTTCGCGCGCATGCCTCTCGTCCAACAACCGCGGCCGCTCGGAGTCGCGCTTCGACCGCGGCCGCGGGTTCCCTGCTAGGGGCGCTGGGTAATGTTGGGACAGCAGGCGATTGGAGGTTCGAAGATGAGCATCGCGACCCAGGAGCGATCGGTCGTCGACCAGGTCGCCAAGCAGCTCTACATCGGCGGCGAGTGGCGGGACGCATCCGGCGGCGAGACGCTCGAGGTCGAGGACCCGGCGACCGGAGAGGCGCTCTGCGAGATCGCCGATGGCACCCCCGAGGATGCGAAGGCGGCCCTCGATGCGGCGGTGGCGGCGCAGGCCGAATGGGCGGCCACGTCACCGAATGAGCGCGGCGCGATCCTCTGGCGCGCGTTCGAGGCGCTCAACGAGCGCGCCGACGAGCTCGCCCTCCTGATGACGCTCGAGATGGGCAAGGCGATCGCCGAATCGAAGGCTGAGATCGCCTATGCGGCCGAGTTCTTCCGCTGGTTCAGCGGCGAGGCGCTCCGCATCGAGGGCTACTACAAGGTCGCGGGCACCGGCACCGGGCGTGTGCTCGTGATGCGCCAACCCGTCGGGCCGTCCTTCCTGATCACGCCCTGGAACTTCCCGATGGCGATGGGGACCCGGAAGATCGGCCCGGCGATCGCGGCGGGCTGCACGATGGTCTGGAAGCCGCCTCAGCTGACGCCGCTGTCGGCCTTCGCACTCACCCAGATCCTTGAGGAGGTCGGGCTTCCCGGCGGCGTCCTGAACGTGATAACGAGCTCCTCCTCGAGCTCCGTCGCGGAGCCGATCATCGCCGACCCCAGGCTGCGAAAGGTCTCCTTCACAGGCTCCACCGAGGTCGGGCGAAAGCTGATCGCCCAGGCGGCGGACAACGTCCTCAACGTCTCGATGGAGCTCGGCGGCAACGCCCCGTTCCTGATCTTCGACGACGCAGACCTGGACGCCGCCGTCGAGGGAGCGATGATCGCGAAGTTGCGCAACGTCGGCGAGGCGTGCACGGCGGCCAACCGCTTCCACGTCGCCGGCTCGGTCGCCGATGACTTCGCGGGCCGCCTGGCGGAGCGCATGGGCAAGCTCCGGCTCGGGCGCGGGACCGAGGAGGGTGTCGACGTGGGCCCGTTGATCAACGAGGATCAGCGAGGCAAGGTCGAGGACTTG
Source organism: Actinomycetota bacterium (assembly GCA_046730395.1). GTDB lineage: Bacteria > Actinomycetota > Thermoleophilia > Solirubrobacterales > 70-9 > AC-56. The sequence goes on from JBKPIV010000160.1 coordinate 2,314, forward strand.
GTCGAGGATGCAGTCGGCAAGGGGGCCACGGCGCTCGTCGGCGGAGGCCGGGTCGACGGGAACGGCTACTTCTTCGAGCCCACGGTCCTCGGCGGCGTCCCCCACGACGCGCGCGTGCTGAAGGAGGAGATCTTCGGCCCCGTGGCGCCGGTCGCCTCGTTCAACTCCGAGGAGGAGGCGATCGCGGCCGCCAACGACACCGAGTACGGGCTCGTCGCCTACGTCTTCACGCGCGACATCAAGCGAGCCCTGCGGGTGTGCGAGGGCCTCCAGACCGGGATGGTCGGGCTCAATCAGGGGATGGTCTCGAACGCGGGCGCTCCCTTCGGCGGCGTCAAGCAGTCCGGCATCGGCCGCGAGGGCGGCAACGAGGGGATCGATGAGTACCTGGAGACGAAGTACGTCGCCGTGAACCTCTGACTGGGGATGGAGGGAGGGGGTAGCCGAAGTGGCCGCTTCTGACCACAGGGCCCGCATTGAGCCGTGACCCCGGTCAATCCGGCTAAGGCCGGACTGCCATGGCTTTGCAGGGCGTGGCCATGGCCTTGGGATGGCCTTGGCGGACGCGACGGCGCCGCGGCACGGGCCGGGTGCTTTGGCGGCGTGTGGCGTGGGGCGGTAAGACGCTCGCTCCTCGCGCGAAGCGGGAGTCTGCCGTTCCGGAAGCCCGGCAGCTTTGAATGCTCACCGTCTGGCGCCATGATCCTCAAAGCAGCGGTTGACGCAGGGACCTCCGAAAGCGAGAATCGCGCTCGCCAGCCAGCGCGGAAGGAGCCCGGAGTGTCCTGGAGCCTGAAGGGGAGTTACTTCGAGACGTGCTCGTGCGACCTGATGTGCCCGTGCAACATGTCGATGGATCACGGCGCGACCTACGACTACTGCCGGGTCACCCTCGTCTTCAACATCAAGGAGGGCGAGATCGAGGGCACGGACGTCAGCGGCCTCAAGGTTGCGGCGATCGTGGACAGCCCCAAGGTCATGACCGAGGGCAACTGGCGCCTCGGCCTCTTCGTCGACGAGAACGCCACCGACGAGCAACTGGACAAGCTCGCCGCCGTCTTCGGCGGGCAGAAGGGCGGCCCGATGGAGGCCGCGACGCCCTTGATCGGCGAGATGCTCGGCGTCGAGCGGGCGCCGTTCGAACTCGCGGAGGATGGACTGAGCCACAGCGTGAAGATCGGGGACGCGATCG
>JBKPIV010000161.1:0-9420 GCA_046730395.1 Actinomycetota bacterium
GTGGACGCGATAGCGCTGGTCAGTCCGGCGCTGCGGTTGGCCAGCGTCGTCGAGGCCAACGAACGGCGGTTCTCCGTCTCCTACCCGTGGAGCACGGATTCGCGCGCCATCGCGGCGGAACTCGATTTCGTCGTCCGCGCCGCAGAGATTGCTCGCAAGCGCGCCCCGATGCTGCTCGTCGTCGGCACCGGAGACGACGCGGAAGGCATCGCCCGCCCAGCTGAGGAGCTGGCCTCCGCGCTCGTCGCAGACGGCGTCGAGGCAGCGGTCGTGCGCATTCCGCAGATGGGCCACGCTCTTGCGGACGAACCCGGGCTCGAACCGGCGCCTCGGAGCGCGGCCGCTGTCGCCGTCGACGACGTCATCGTCGCTTGGCTGAGGCAGCACCTGCCGTAGCCGCTTAGTTTGATGTCCCCTTCCGTACCGTGAAGTCTCTTGCGCGGTAGAGACGAGTTTGGGGTGCCGTGCCGTCCGGTCATCGCGCACCATGACTTCCGACAGGAACCCGGCGGCCCTCCCGCCCGGAGGGAAGCCTCGCCGAGACCACGCGGTTCGGGCAAGTCCACTTCAGCCTTCGCGCGCACGCGCACGCAACGACGGCTACCCGCTAGCGCCTCGGTGTCGTCGTGGGTTCCTTCCACGAGGAGAAGCTCGAGGCCTGCGCGACGGAGCAGGGCACCGGCGAGCGGAGGAAGCGGCGCCCTTCCGGGTCGCGCGGCACGTAGCAGAGGTCGCCAAGGGAGACGAGCGCGTCGCAGCGCTCCTCGACGGCGGGCTCGACCAGGTCGCGCAGGTGGCGTCGGTCGCAGTGCAGGTCGCCGAGGACGAGCAAACGGCTCACTCGAGCCGAGGCTACCGCGGGTGCGCGCTTCTTCTCACGGGCGGAAGGGGCCGTCCGGTCCGAGCTGCTATGCGCCTCGGCCGACGCGCTCGCGTGTGACCGTCGTCGTCCAGTCCGGCCGTCCCCACCCGCCGGTCAGGACGACGGCGATCCGCTCACCCGGCAAAGGGTGCCTGCGGACAGCGGCGACGCCGGCGGCGCCCGAGGGCTCGACTAGGACTCCGAGGGTGTCGGCGATGACGACCATTGCGGCACGGATGTCATCGTCGTCGACAAGCACCAGCTCGTCGACGAGCGCCCGCACCCGGTCGAAGCTGGCGGCGATTGGTTCGCTGATCGCCAGCCCGCCCGCGATCGTCCTCGGCGCTTCGGTGCGGATCGGGCGGCCGGCGTCGATGCTCATTCTCATCGCCGGCGCGCCGCTCGCGCACACGCCAACGACGCGCGTCTCCGGCGAGTGCTCCTTCACCCACCGCGCGATTCCGCTAATCAGCGCGCCGTCGCCGACCTGGACCACGACCGTGTCGAGCGTCCCGGCGCGCAGCAGCTCGACGCCGATCGTTCCGTGCCCCTCGGCGATCGCCGCCGGCTCGCCGTCGGTGACGAGCCGGTGGCCTGGCTCTCGGTCCACCAGGTCACGCGCGCCGTCGAAGGCGTCGTCGACGCCGCCGTCGACGGCCGTCACGTTTGCCCCAAGGGCCCGCATCCGGGTGACCTTGCCGGCGCGGGCCGAGGAGTCAGCGAAGATGTCAACGCCGACGCCATGGTGGCGACCGGCGTAGGCGAGCCCGATGCCCCAGTTGCCTGCGGTGGCTGTGACCAGCCGCTCATCGAGGCGCTCGAGACCTCTGACGAAGTAGTCCGCGCCGCGGCCCTTGAAGCTCCCGATCGGACTGACATTCTCCAGCTTGACGACGACATCGCGTCCCAGCGCCTCGGACAGCGTCGGGTCCGAGAACTGCGGCGTGTTCAGCAGTGCCGGATCGATCACTCGCGCCGCTTCCTCAATCCGCTCCAGCAAAAGGTCGATGGGCGACATTCTCCTCGGCGCGGTGCCCTCCGTCGAGCGATGTCACGTTGCGTCGTATGCTCGCCCTCCGTATAGGCGGCGAGCTGACGACGCCGGAGGTTCGGGGCGCTGGTGTCGTCGAGAGAGGCGCGGGCGGATGGGCGGCAACCGCCCATGTGCCGGGCTTGCTGCCCTCGACGGCTACGAGCTGCGCGCATCTGGGCGAGGACGACTACGTCGGAATGGACGTGCACCGGTCGGCCGGCAGGGGTGGCTGGATCAGTTCGTCGCGCGCCGGAGGGCAGTTGACTGTCTGTATCTGCCTGTTCGGTGGATCCGGGTGAGCATGAGAACGCTCGCGGCGATTCCGGTGATGCCGAGAGCGATCAGGCGTGGGTCGGACTTGTGGATGCCGAACGTCGTCCAGCAGGAGAGTTCGCCGAGGATGAGCATCCAGGTTGCGGGTGAGATGCCTGTGGGGCGTTCTGTTCGGTAGGCCGTCCAGATCGAGGGCGTGACCTGGAGGACAAAGGCGGCGGTGAGCAGCGTTCCGAGTCCGGTGCGGCCGGCGACCGTGTATCCCGTGACGAGGAACGCGGTCCAGGTACCGATGAGTACCGTCGGCCGCGCCTTCGCTCGTCCGCGGACGGTGAGGATCGTCGCGAGCGCACCGGCGAGGAGCGTCGCGGAGGTGGAGGGTACCAGCGCTGTCCAGAACTCCGAGAGGGCGAAGTAGGCGAGCCAGGCGGCGTTGTCGATGCTTGTGAGCACGGCCCATGACCAAGAGACGCCGGCGGTGTCCTTCGTGCTTTGCACCTTGAGGATCTGGGGCAGGAGCTGGGGGATCGCGAACGCGGCGGCGACGATCGGTGCGTAGTCGAGGAGGTCACCCATGATGTTTGCCGGCCTCCACCCGAGGGCGCGTGTCTCGTGAGAACAGTAGGTCAGCGGGACCGGCGTCTTCTTGCGGATTTATGCCCGGATGACGCTAGATCTGGAATGATTCCCGCGATGGACGCGATTGACCGGAAGATCATTGCTGAGCTTCAAACGGAGGGGCGGCTCACCGTGACCGAGCTGGCTGGGCGGGTCAAGCTCACCGTCGCTCCGTGCCACCGGCGGCTGCGGGAGCTGGAACGTGCGGGAGCGATCCGCGGATATCGAGCCGTAATCGATCCCGTCGTGCTTGGTCTCGGCTTCGAGGTTCTGGTGCACGTGACGATGGAGCGGGAGGATGCGGAGACGATCGCGAGGTTCGAGAGGGGTCTGGCCGAGGTCGCAGAGGTGCGCCACGCGGAGCGGCTTTTCGGAGACCCCGACTACCTCGTCCGCGTCGCTACTGCCGACATCGCCGCGTACCAGACCCTCCGCGACGAGAAGCTCGCAACGCTGCCCGGCGTGCAGCGGCTCACCTCGACGATCGTGATGAAACGCGTCGTCGACGACCGGCCCTTCCCGGTCTCGCCCCGCCGCTGACCGGGCCGTCTCAGGCGCGCGATGTGCGTTCACGACGCGATCCCTTGGGATGGAGAGGACGGCGTTTCGTGAACTCCGCTGCGATCTCGGCGTCGACCTCGGTGCGCTCTCGGAGAAAGTCGCGCAGCAGTGCGAGCTCGTGGTCGGGGTAGCGGTCGAGCTGCTCGTTGAGCTTGTCTGCGACCTTGCCGTAGAGCGTCCAGGCGCGCCTATGCGCCTTCGTGGTGGCATCGACCACGACGCGCCGCCGGTCGGTCGTGTCGCGCACGCGCCGCACGTACCCGATCCGTTCCAGGCGGTCGACGACGATCGTGATGGCGGCGTTGGTGAGCTTGCTCTCGTCGGCGAGCCGTCCGGCGGTCATTGGTCCGGCGCGGCCGAGAATGTCGAGGCAGCGCAGGTCGGTCCGGTTGATGCCCATGTATGCGCAGGCGGCGTTGTCGATCGCCTCGACGGTGCCGTGGTAGATGCGAAGTGCAGCACCGACTTCTCTGCTCAGCTCCTCGCGCGCGGTCCTAGGCATTACTGTTAATGTAATAAAAGACCAAGACGTTTAACGATGTTCTCCCCGGGGAGATCGAGGCACCGCGCTTGACTAGCACTCAAGCTTCGAGCCAACAGCGGACGGCAGGGGTCGGCGACGGCTTCGTCCTCGAGACGCGCGGCCTCGGTAAGCGCTACGGGGAGCGGATCGTTGCCGTCGATCAGCTGAATATGCGCGTCCGCCGCGGCGAGGTCTACGGCTTCCTCGGCCCCAACGGCGCCGGTAAGACGACCACGCTGCGCATGCTCCTCGGCCTGATCCGCCCCACGTCAGGGAGCGCCGTGGTGCTCGGCGCCGCTCCCGGCGCGCCGGACGGGCTCGCCCGGGTCGGTGCCCTCGTCGAAACGCCCGCCTTCTACCCATTCCTTTCCGGCCGCGACAACCTGCGCCTCCTCGCCCGGCACGCCGGTGTCCTCGAGACACGGATCCCGGGGGTGTTGGAGGAGGTCGACCTGACGGGGCGGGCCGGCGACCGGTTCGCGACCTACTCGCTCGGCATGAAGCAGCGGCTCGGCGTCGCCGGCGCGCTGCTCAAGGATCCGGAGCTCCTCATCCTCGACGAGCCGACGAACGGGATGGACGCGGCCGGGATGGCGGAGATGCGTACCTTCATCAGTGGCCTTGGCCAGAGCGGGCGTACGGTGCTGCTCTCCAGCCATTTGATGGGCGAGGTCGAGCAGGTCTGCGACCGCGTCGGGGTGATCCGCAGCGGCAGGCTCGTCGGCGAGGGCACGCTCGACGAGCTGCGCGGCCAGGCCGGCCTGCGAGTGCGCGCCGAGCCGCTCGCGCTCGCGCAGCGCGTGCTTGCCGCCCTCGCGCCGGTCGAGCGGGTCGCGGTCAGCGACGACGCGCTGCTTCTCACGGCCGAGCCTACAGCCGCCGCACGGATCAACCGGGCGCTGGTCGAGGCCGGGGTCGCGGTCAGCGAGCTCCATCAGGAGCGGGCGTCGCTCGAGCAGGTCTTCCTCGAGCTCACCCAGGGAGCGGAAGGGGAAGCATGAGCGGAAGCTTCTCCGCCGAGCTCTTGCTGATCCGCAAGCGGCGGAGCACCTGGATCCTGCTCGGGATCTGGACCGCGCTCGCGATGTTCTTCTCCTATCTCCTGCCCTATCTCGAGTACCGCAACGGCGACATCGGTGGCGGCCCCGGACAGACGCCGCTCGAAGAGCTGCTCCCCGATCGACTCGCCGGCCACCTGAGCGGCGGCTTCCCCTTCTTCGGCGGCGTCTTCGCGCTCATGCTCGGCGTCCTCACCTTCGGGAGCGAGTACGCCTGGGGCACCCTGCGCACGGTGCTCGTGCAGCGCCCCGGCCGGCTGCACGTCTTCGCTGCCAAGCTCGTCGCGCTGGGCGCCGGGCTCGTCCCCTTCGTGCTCGCTGTTTTCGCTCTCGGCACCGCCTCGAGCTACGCGATCGCCTGGGCCGAGGGCGCCACTGCCGGCTCGCCCCCGACCTGGGATCTCGTCCGTGCGCTTGCCGCGGGCTGGCTCATCCTGGCGGTGTGGGCCGCGCTCGGGGTCGCGCTCGGCCTGCTCTCGCGCGGCACCTCGCTCGCAATCGGCGTCGGCATCTTGTACGCGCTCGTGATCGAAGGACTGATCAGCGCCTTCGCCGACCAGATCAGCCTGCTCGAGCCGCTCGTCCAGCTCTTCCTGCGCGCCAACGCCTATTCCCTGGTCGACAGCCTCGGCGCCTCGACCACCGGCGCCGCGACCGACGGCCCGGGCGCATTCAGCGGACCCTACGTCGGCGGCACACAAGCGCTCTTTGTCCTGGTCGGATACATCACGAGCCTCCTCGTGCTCTCCGGGCTCCTGCTCCGGCGCCGGGATGTCACGTGAGCCCGCGGGTCCGTTAGTCCGTGATGCGGTCCTCCTTCACGAACTGGGGTGCGGGTGTCCGCCACCGTCGCGGCACCGGCCCGACGGGCGGCGTTGCGAGTCGAACTCACGCACCCGGAGGCGCGCATGCCTGAGGTCGAGCTCCAAGCGGGGACGATCGAGTACCAGGACGTTGGCGCTGGGCCCGCCGTGGTGCTTGTGCACGGCCTGGCGATGGACGGCGCTCAGTGGCGCCACGTCGTCGCCGACCTTCGGACGGACTACCGCTGCGTCCTGCCCACGCTCCCAATGGGAGCACACCGGCGGCCGATGCGGCCGGACGCCGACCTCTCCTTGCGCGGGCTGGGACGCCTGCTCGCGGAGTTCCTGGAACGCCTCGACCTCCGCGACGTCACCCTCTGCTTCAACGACTGGTGCGGCGCCCAGGTGATGATCGCCGACGGGCTGATGGAGCGGGTCGGGCGCCTCATGCTCGTCTCCTGCGAAGCCTTCGACAACTATCCACCCGGGCTTCCGGGGTGGGTGGCGGCGCGATCGGCTGAGATTCCAGGCGGCCTCGCGATCATGGCCCGCGCAATGCGCTCCCGCCGACTGCGCCAGCTCCCGACCGCCTTCGGGCGGATGTCGAAGAGAGAGATCCCCGCCGACGTGTTCGAGGAGTGGCTGCGCCCGTTGCAGTGTCGTGAGATCCGGCGCGATCTTCGCAAGTACGCCCGCGACACCAGACAAGGCAGACGAGACCTCATCGCAGCAACCGACGCGCTCCCCACGTTCGACCGGCCGGTGCTCGTCGCCTGGGCGAGCGAAGATCGGGTCATGCCGCCCGAGCACGGGCGCCGACTCGCCGACCTCTTCCCAAACAGCCGGCTCCTGGAAATCGAGGACAGCTACACGCTCGTCCCCGAAGACCAGCCGGGCCTGCTCGCGTCGCACCTGCGACAGTTCATCAACGACACGGGATAAGAGAGCGAGACGGAGGGAGGACGCGGATGACGAGGCTCTACGAATACGCGGGAGGCGATGAGGCGCTGGAGTGCTGCCCGGCTGGGTCAAGGAGAAAGGCGAGGTGATAGCCGTGAAGGAGAAAGCCACCTGGCGCGACCCGGCGCTCGGCGTTGCGCGCGAACTCGACCTGCCACAGGGAAGGATCCGCTGCTTCGATAGCGGGAGCGGCCCGCCGATCGTCTTCGCGCACGGGCTGCTCGTGAACGCGAACCTGTGGCGCAAGGTCGTGGCGAGGCTTTCGCCCGAGTTCCGCTGTATTGCACTCGACCTGCCGCTCGGCTCGCACACGCTGCCGATGCCGGAGGACGCCGACCTCACGCCGCACGGCCTCACCGACCTGATCGCTGACGCGCTCGAGGCGCTCGCGCTCGAGCAGGTGACGCTGGTCGGCAACGACACCGGCGGGGCCTTGTGCCAGATGGTCGTGACGCGACGGCCTGAGCGCATCGGGCGGCTAGTGCTGACCTCGTGCGACTACCGCGACAACTTCCCACCGCCGATGTTCCGCTACTTGAAAGCGGCGGCCGCCATCCCCGGCGCGATGAAGCTGCTGATGCTGCCGATGCGCCTGCGCGCGCCGCGCCGGCTGCCGTTCGCCTTCGGCTGGCTTGTCAAGCGGCCGATCGACCGTGAGGCCGAGGACTCGTACCTGATCGCCGGCATGACCATCGACGGCGTCGAGCGCGACCTCAAACGTGTCGTTAAGGGGATAGACACTCGCTACACGAACGAAGCCGCCGACCGGCTTGGGCAGTTCGAGAAGCCCGTGCTGATCGCCTGGTCGCGCGACGACCGCTTCTTCAAGCCGGCGCACGCGGAGCGCCTCGCGCAGGAGCTCCCGAACGCACGCCTCGAATGGATCGAGAACGCCCGCAGCCTCTCGCCCGAGGACGAGCCGGATCGCCTCGCCGAACTGATCGCGAGCTTCGTGCGGGAGTCGTAGGCGCGCTCGGCCGCACGTCAACGAGCGCGCACTCGGCGGGAGGAGGTTAGCGCTGATCGCATGGCCGCTGGACCGAAGGCGAGCCGCTACGCAGCGGGCGTTGCGTAGCCCTCGCTGCCGAGAATGTGGAGCGAGGCATAGGGTTCGTTACCGACGACCCAGCTGTCGTGGCCGGGCGGGACGTAGAAGAAGTCGCCGGCCTTCGCGCTCGGCTCGCTCGCGATCTCCTCCGCCTTCTTAGCCCTCTTCGGGCTGATCTTCCTGACCATCCAGTACCTGCAAATCGTGCAGGGGCAGATCCGCGATCAACACCGGCCTGGTGATGCTGCCGCTCGCCTTCGGCCTCGTCATCGGCTCGGGGCTCAGCCACAAAGTCACGCTCAAGCTCGGCAGCCGCACTCGCACCGGCGAGCGTGCGTGCCGCGGTTCGTCGGCTCGTACCTCGCGGTCTGGGCGCTCGTCGGCCTCGCGGTCTATGCCTTGTACCGGCCGCAGGGTACTGCGGTCGCCGGTACGCTGACCATCGTTGCCGGTACTACGAGCTCACGCCGCTCAAGCGCCACTGCCGGCGGCGCTGCCGCGAGAGCGTCCGCTCGGGAGTGCGGTTCGGGCTCTCTTGGGTCGGCTCGAGCATCGGCCTGATGGCGATGCTCGTCGCGGTGGGTGTGATGAGCGTCGCCTGGATGGCCGTCGCCGCCGTCCTCATCCTCGGGCAGAAGCTCCTGCCGCCGAGAGGCTCAACCGACGTGCCGCTAGGGCTGGCGATCGTCGCGCTGGGAGTCCTCGTCCTGCTCGCGCCCTCGGCGGTTCCGGGTCTCACGCAGGCGATGTGAATCAGGATCATTTGGCGAACTCGACGTAGAAACAGAAAGGAGACAAACTGATGAACAACCACAGCATAGGAACGCGCGAGGAATGGCTCGCGGCCCGGCGGGAGCTGCTGGACGCCGAGAAGGAGCTGACGCGGCGCAGCGACGAGCTGGCGCGGCGGCGGCAGGAGCTGCCGTGGGTCAGGGTCGAGAAGGAGTACCGATTCGAGACCGACGAGGGGAGCGCCTCGCTGCAAGACCTCTTCCGAGGGCGCTCGCAGCTTCTCGTCTACCACTTCATGTTCGGCCCCGAGTACACGGCGGGGTGTCCGTCCTGCTCGGCGATCGCGGACGGATTCAACGGTTTTGTCGTCCACCTCGAAAACCACGACGTGGCATTCACCGTGGTCTCGCGCGCGCCGCTCGAGAAGCTGCAGGCGTACGAGCGGCGGATGGGCTGGAGCTTCCCCTGGGCATCGTCGTTCGGGAGCGACTTCAACTACGACTTCCAGGTCACGTTTACCGAGGAGCAGCAGCAGTCGGGAGCCGTCGAGCACAACTTCCGCGCGATGGATACCCGCAGCGAGCTCAGCGACCAACAGACGCTGGCCGTCTATGGCACGGACGTGGCGACGGCTTTGCGGGAAGCGCCGGGCATGAGCGCGTTCGCGCTCGAGGACGGGGTCGTCTACCACACCTACTCGGCGTACATCCGCGGGCTGGACGCCCTCTGGGGCATGTACCAGTGGCTCGACCGCGCGCCACGCGGGCGCAACGAGACAATGGTGCGAGGAATGGGTGACCTCCACGCGGCCGTCTGGATGCGCCGCCGCGACGAGTACGACAGCGCCTGAGCGGGCGGAGCGGCACGGGGGCATCGCTTCACGCATTCCTCGCTCGCGAGAATCCGCGCTGGAGCTAAGGCCGGAGCTGGCACCCGGAAGCTCTCCTCT
>JBKPIV010000162.1:0-9897 GCA_046730395.1 Actinomycetota bacterium
CCGGCACCCCCTGCGCCTGCGCGGGGGGCCGAGGTCGCACGGGAATCACCGCTCGCCGGCGCGCCCGCCCAAGTCACGACCGTCCCAGGAGCGTGATCCGGCCCCGGCTATCATGCCCTCTCGCGCCGCCTGCGGGGCGGCGTTCGTTCGAGACCTATGAGGGCAGCAACCGACATCACCCAGGAGCGAGCCTGATGGCTCGCAGGCAGCGTGCGGGCGCCACCGGGCCGGGCGGCGGATTGGGCGCCGGGCGCCGGCGCGGACGCGGGGCCGATCGCTTTCGGCCGCGTAAGTACACCCGGATCAACGTCGAGCAGATCGACTACAAGGACCTCGGCACGCTGCGGCGGTTCATCTCCGACCGCGGCAAGGTTCGCTCCCGCCGCGTCACCGGACTCTCTCGCCGCCATCAAAAGCAGCTCGCGATCGCCGTCAAGCGCGCGCGAGAGATCGCGCTGCTCCCGTACGTCGGCGAGCGGTAGGGGCGCGGCATGGCCCAGGCCATCCTGCTCAAGGACGTTGAGACGCTCGGGAAGGCCGGGGACGCGGTCGATGTCTCGCCCGGTTACCTGCGCAACTTCCTCGTGCCGCGAAAGCTCGCGCAGCCCGCTACCGCCGCCTCTCTGGAGGAGGCTCGCCGCCGCCAGGAGGCGGCCGAGGAGCGTGAGCGCCAGGCTGCGGAGCGGGCCGGCGAGACCGCGGCGTTGCTCTCGAGGACCGTCCTCACAATCGAGCACCGGGCCGGGGAGGACGGGAAGCTCTACGGCTCCGTGACCGCGAAGGAGATCGCCGACGCGATCGCCGAGGCGCGTGGGCTCCGCGTCGATCGCAAGAAGATCCGCCTCGACGCCCCGATTCGCGAGATCGGCACCTACATGGTGGAGGTCGAGCTCGGCGGCGAGGCGACCGCCCGGGTCAAGACGATCGTCGCCCAACAGAAGTAGCCGGTTCTTTCTCCCGCCATTTGCGGGAACGGGACTGGCGGGTCGGCGCGGCCTGTGATTTGCTCGGCCGCGGGGCCGGGAAAGGGGCGAGATCCGCCGCCTCGACCCCTCTAATGGAGGGGCGATGTTCCCCGTTCGCTCCGAAGACCACCAGATGGCGACCGCTCAGACCCACGTCCCACCGCAGAATCTCGAGGCGGAGGGGTCGGTTCTCGGGGCGATGATGGTGGCCGAGGGGGCGATCGCTCCTGTGATCCTCGACGTGCGCCTGAACGCCGAGGACTTCTATCGCGAGCGCCACCGGATCGTCTTTCGCGCGATCACCCATCTGTACGAACGGGGCGAGCCCGTCGACGCGCTGACGGTCTCCGAGCTCCTCACACAGCACGGGGAGCTCGCCGAGGCCGGCGGCAAGGAGGCGGTCTCGGAGCTCGCCTCGACGGTCCCGGCGCCCGGTAACGCCCGGCACTACGCCCAGATCGTCAAGCAGAACGCGCTGCTCCGCCGCCTTCTTGCCACCTCCCAGCAGATCCAGAAGTCCGTTCACGAGCGCGAGGGCGAACCCGCGGAGCTGGTCGAGCGTGCGGAGAGCCTCCTGTTCAGGGTCGCGCACGAGGAGCGGGCCAGCGACTTCCGGAGGGTGGCCGAGGTCCTCGGCGACGAGATCGATCGCCTCGAGGCGCTCGCCAGAGGGGACCAGACGGTCACCGGCACGCCCTCCGGCTTCCGCGACCTGGACGCGAAGCTGGGCGGCTTTCAGCCGGGCAACCTGGTCGTGCTCGCCGCCCGGCCCTCGCTGGGGAAGTCGGCGCTCGTCTGCAACATCGCGGAGAACGTCGCCTCCAAGCACGGCAAGCCGGTGGCCTTCTTCTCGCTCGAGATGTCGGAGGCGGAGCTCGCGCACCGCTTCATCGCCTGCCGCGCGCGGATCGCGAACGACAAGCTTCGCAAGGGGAACGTGGCCGCCCGCGACTGGCCCCGGGTCGTGCGGGCGTGCAACGAGCTCGAGAAGGTGCCGCTTTGGCTGGACGATTCCTCGGACCTCAGCCTGCTGGAGCTGCGGGCCAAGGCGCGCCGCCTGGCCGCGAGCGAGGGCGGCCTAGGGCTCGTGATCGTCGACTACCTGCAGCTGATGCGGGCGGAAGATCCCCGCGCCAACCGGGTTGAGCAGGTGGGCCAGTTCAGCCGCGGGCTGAAGATCCTCGCCCGCGAGCTGAACGTGCCGGTGATCGGCGTCTCCCAGCTCTCGCGCGCGCCGGAGCAGCGACCCGACAAGCGGCCGATCCTCTCCGACCTTCGCGAGTCGGGATGCCTGGCCGGTGATGCACGCGTTTTCTTGCCGGAGAGCGGCACGTACGCCCCGATCTCGGATCTTGTGGACCGGTCGGGATTCAAGGTTCTCGCCCTCAATCGCGTCACCTGGAAGTTCGAGCCACGGCTGGTGACGCGCGCTTTCAGTACCGGCCGAAAGCCCGTACTGCGCGTACGGACTGCCCTTGGGCGGGAGATCCGAGCCACCGCCAATCACAGGTTCTTGACCTTGGAGGGGTGGCGACGCCTCGACGAGCTCGAGGTCGGAGCCCGAATCGGTCTTCCACGTCAGACGCAGAGTGACGGAGGTCTGTCCATGGGTCCGAGCGAACTGGCGCTCCTGGGGCACCTGATCGGCGATGGTTGCACGCTCCCCAGCCACTCCATCCACTACACGACCAATGACGCCTCGCTAGCCGGCCTAGTCGCCGATCTAGCGACCGATGTCTTCGGGGAGAGCATCAGTCCGCGAATCGAGCCGGGGCGAGACAGAAAGCGGGGCCGCGAGTGGCTACACGTATACCTTGCATCCGCCTATCCACTGACGCATGGGGTGCGCAATCCGGTCGCTGAGTGGCTCAGTGACCTCGGGGTCTTCGGACTGCGCTCGCACGAGAAGTTCGTGCCCCAGGTGGTCTTCAAGCAGTCTCGGTCCCGGATTGCGCTCTTTCTCCGGCACCTGTGGTCGACGGACGGTTGTGTCTGGCTTGGCCGTGGCTCCAGGGGCGTCGGGTACCCGCGGGTCTATTACGCGACGAGTAGTCGGCAGCTGGCGCGAGACGTCCAGTCTCTGCTGCTAAGGCTCGGAATCAACGCCCGTCTCCGCGTGTCTCCGCAGAAGAACAAAGGTAAGCCCCAGTACCACGTGATCGTGAGCGGCAACGCTGACCTCAGGTCCTTCTTCGAGAGCGTTGGTGGACTCGGGGAGGAGAAGGAGCGACATGCTGAAGCGATCTCATCCCTGCTTCAGGTGACGCTCGCAAACACGAACCGCGACGTTATTCCCCACGAGGCGTGGACCTCGGTCGTGAAGCCAGCGATGGCGACTTCGGGGATCACCACGCGGGAGCTACAGGCGCGCATCGGCACGAGGTACTGCGGATCGAGCTTGTACAGGACAGGCCTGAGCCGGGAACGCGCCGCCCGCGTCGCGAAAGCCCTCGACGACGACGGGCTCCGCGCCCTTGCCAAGAGCGACGTTTATTGGGATCGGATCGATTCGATCGAATCCGACGGCGAGGAGGAGGTCTATGACCTGACCGTGGAGGGCCTCCACAACTTCGTCGCGGAGGATATCCTCGTCCACAACTCGATCGAACAAGACAGCGATGTCGTCGTCTTCATCTACCGCGCCTCCAAGTACGACGAGGACGCCGACCCGAGCGAGGCTGACCTGATCGTCGCCAAGCACCGCAACGGGCCGACCGGCGACGTCCCCGTCGTCTTCCTCGAGCAGTACCCGCGGTTCGTGGACCGGGCCGGGGGCGCGGAGCGGCCGGTGGAGCAGCGGCCGGGCGAGGGGCCGCCGCTGATCGACGTGGCCGAGGAGGCGTGAGCTCCGCCTCCAGACCGGTGCGCCTGGCGAGCGCGGGCGAGGCGAGCGAGCGCGCCTGTCCGCTCGGCGTGTGCGACGGGTCGGGCTGGATCCTGGGGCCGGAGGACGTCGCCCGCCCATGCGAGTGCCGCGAGCGTCGCATGGCGCGGCGCCGCGCCCGCGGCGTCGCCTCGGCGATCCCGCGGAAGTACCGCACGCTGAGCTTCGAGAGCCCACCGATAACCAACCTCTCACCGGGGGCCGTCGGGGAGGTGAAGCGGTATCTGGGTGACCTCGAAGCGAACCTGGCCGCGGGCAAGGGGGTGTGGTTCTACGGCGACGTGGGGACGGGCAAGACGTCTCTTGCGATGCTCATCTCCAAGGAGGTGTCCGCGGCGGGCAGGTCGGTCGCCGTCTATTCCCTGCCCAAGCTGCTCGCGCGCATTCGCCGGACCTATGACTCCGACCGGAGCGACCTTTCCTATCTCGAGTTCGTCGAGCGGCTGACGTCGGTGGATTTGCTTCATCTCGATGACGTCGGCGCCGAGAAGCGAACCGATTGGGTCTTGGAGCAGCTCTACGCGATCGTGAACGAACGGTACGAGTCGCAGCGCTCGGTCCTGGTCACGAGCAATTTGGATGAGTCGAAGCTGAAGGACCAGATCGGCGAGCGGACGGTCTCCCGACTGGTCGAGATATGCAGCGATTTCATGATTCCGCTCTTCGGCAACGATCTCCGGTATCCCGGCGGCTGAGTCGGCCGCCTCGTCCGCATTTCAATAGGTTCCATGGCGTCAGAGATTTGGAGACCCCATGCACGCAAGCGTTCGCAAGTTCAAAGTCGATATCGAGCGCATGGACGAGGTGTTGCGCCGGCTCGCCGAGGGCTTCGTTCCGCGGATCGCTGAGCTGCCCGGTTTCACCGCCTACCACGCGGTCGATGCGGGCCACGGGATCCTGATCGCCGTGACCTTCGGCGATGACCTGGAGGCGGTCGAGCGCACGACCGAGATCGGAGTGGAGTTCGTGCGCGACGAGCTGTCCGATGTGGAGATCGAGCGGGTGGAGGCGGCCCACGGCGAGGTGAGGGTGAGCCAGGCGGCCTGACCTCACCTTCCCGGGAAGCAGCGTCCTCCCGTGGGATACTCGTCTCGATGAGGCGATCGGAACGGCGGCGGGCACGAGATCCGAAGGTCGAGCGGCTCTCGCAGGTCCAGCTCTTCTCCGCCTTGAGCAAGCGGGACCTCTCTCGCATCGCGCTGCTCGCCGAGGAGATCGAGGTTCCCGCCGGCCGCGTCCTGATCCGCCAAGGCGACCCTGGACGAGAAGCCTTCGTGATCTCCGAGGGCCGGGCCAAGGCGACGATCCGCGGCAAGGGGACCGCCAAGCTAGGCCCGGGCGAGTGCTTCGGCGAGATGGCCCTGCTTCACTCAGCGCCCCGCTCCGCCACCGTCACCGCGGAGAGCGACATGCGACTGCTCGTGCTGGGCTCGCGTGAGTTCTCCACCCTGATCGAGGACGTGCCCTCCGTCGGCCGGCGGGTGATGGCGGCCTTGGCCGAGCGGGTTCGAGAGGCCGAGCAAGCGCAGCCCTACCACTGAGCGCGCGCCGGTCGCCGAGACGGCAGCGCCAGATCGATCGGTCCCGGCGGGACCGCGACTCTCTCGCGGTCAGCCGGCCAGAGCGTAGAGGTGCCAGGCGTCGGGGACGCCCTTCAAGTTGTGGACGCCGCGATCCTCGAAGGAAAGCGCCGAGCCCACGACGAGGTCTTTCACCGTGGAGGAAACGAGGACCTCGCCGGCTCCGGCCAGCGTCCCGATGCGGGCGCCGATCGTCACCGCGATGCCGGTGACGTCATCGCCTTCCGCCTCGACCTCGCCTGTGTGCAGCCCCGCCCGGAGCCCAACCCCGCGTCTACTCATCGACTCGCAGATCGCCCGAGCGCACTGCACGGCGCGCGCCGGCCCGTCGAAGACGGCGAGGAAGCCGTCGCCCATGGTCTTCACCTCACGGCCGCGGAAGCGGGCGAGCTGCGCGCGGGTCACCCGGTTGTGCTCCTGACGAACCTCACGCCAGCGGTGGTCGCCGAGGGCGGCCGCCTGGACGGTCGAGTCGACGATGTCGGTGAACAACAGGGTCGCGAGGACCCGATCGAAGGTCTCCTGTTCGTCGCTGCGAACCCTGCTCACGAACCGCTTGACCTCGGCGATCAGGGAATGCTGATCCCCCGCCCACGGAAAGTGGTCGGCTCCCTTGAGCTCAACGTACTCGGCGCCCGCTATCTCGCCTGCCAGGTAGCGGCCAGCGCCCACCGGTTCGATCGCGTCTCGCTCGCGGTGTAGGACCAGGGTCGGGACGCTGATCGCCGGCAGGAGCGGGCGAATGTCCATCTCGCGGAATACCTGCTCCTGCGCGTAGAGGGCGCTTGGACTCGCGGATAGGCGCTGGAACCGCTCCCACCAAGCCAGCATGCGCTCGTCGTTCGCGAGGCTCGGGTTGACGAAGGGGAGCGACTCCTCCGCGTACTCCCGCGTTCCCCAGCCGGCCCTCGTGCCACCGAGGTAGTCCTGCCACTGCTCCTCGGACCATTGCCAGGGATAGTCGGGCGCCTGCGTGCCTCGAGCAGCGCTCGCGTACAGGATCAGGCCGGAGACGCGCTCCGGGCGGGTGGCGGCGAACATCGCGCACAGGGCCCCGGCGTCTGAGAAGCCGAAGAGGGCGGCGCGGTCCGACTGCACCTGGTCGAGCACCGCGGCGAGATCGTCGACGAGCTCCTCGAGCGGTGGGAGATCGTCGGGCGAATAGCGGTCCGAGACGCCGGTCCCGCGCCGGTCGATGACGACCACCCGGGCGAACGAGGCGAGCCTCCGCAGGAACCGCTCATAGAGCGGGTTCTCCATGGCGATGTCCAGGTTGTTGTACGGGGAGAGGTAGATGAGGTCGTCAGGACCGTCGCCGATGACCGTGTAGCCGATCGCGACCTCGCCGTTCCTCGCGTAGCGAACCTCCGGCGTCATACGCTCATCGTAGGCGCTGCGGTTCGTCCGTTGACCCGCCGCGACGGGCTGCGGAGGGCCGCCCCCGCACCATCTCGGCACGCGGCGCGAGCCGCCGTCCCGCGCGTCCCGAGCGGCCTCCATAATCCATCCGTCATGCCTGGAGTCGTGATCGTCGGCGCCCAGTGGGGCGACGAGGGCAAGGGAAAGCTCACCGATCTGCTCGCCGAGCGGGCGGACGTCGTCGTGCGCTTCCAGGGTGGGAACAACGCGGGACACACGATCGTCCGCGACGGCGACCAGTTCAAGTTCCACCTGATCCCGTCCGGGATCCTCTACCCCGGAAAGGCCTGCGTGATCGGCAACGGCGTGGTGATCGACCCGGCCGTCCTGATCGAGGAGCTCGAGGGACTGCGGCGGCGCGGGATCGACGTTGGCGGCCTGCGGATCTCGGCGAACGCCCACCTGATCATGCCCTACCACGTGATGCTCGACACGGCCGGCGAGGCGAGGCTCGGCAAGCTCGAGATCGGGACCACGAAGCGCGGCATCGGCCCCTGCTACGCCGACAAGGCGGCCCGCCTCGGCATCCGGATCCAGGACCTGTTGGACGCGAAGATCCTCCGCAAGAAGATCATGGCCGCGCTCGAGCCGAAGCAGCAGATGCTGCGCCCGTTCGCCAAGGACCCACGCCTCGACCTCCACACGATGACGGAGGAGTACCTGCGCTACGGGCACCGGCTCGAGCCGTTCATCGCCGACACCGCCCACCTGTGCTGGGAGGCCCTCGACGCGGGACGAACCGTGATCTTCGAGGGCGCCCAGGGAACGCTGCTCGACCTCGACCACGGCACCTATCCGTTCGTTACCTCGTCGAATCCGATCGCCGGGGCCGCCTGCGTCGGGGCGGGGGTGGGGCCGGCCGACATCGACGAGGTCTGGGGTGTGGCGAAGGCGTACACGACGCGCGTCGGCGCCGGTCCGTTCCCAACCGAGCTCGACGACGAGCTCGGCGCCCACCTGCGCGAGCGCGGCGGCGAGCGCGGAACCACCACCGGCCGCGATCGCCGCACCGGCTGGCTGGACCTCGTCGCGCTCCGCTACGCGGCGCGAATCAACCGGCTCTCCGCGCTCGCGATCACCAAGCTCGACGTGCTCGCGGGCATCGACCCGCTTCGGGTCGCCGTCCGGTACCGCTCCAGCGAAGGGGCGCGGCTCGACGAGCTCCCCTATCACCAGTCGGTGCTCCACGCGGCGGAGGCCGAGTACGAGGAGCTCCCCGGCTTCGACTCCGAGATCGGCGACTGCCGCAGCGAGGCGGACCTGCCGCGCGAGGCGCGCGCCTATCTCGACTTCGTCGCAGAGCACTCGGGCGCCCCGATCCGGCTCGTCGGCGTCGGGCCGGGCCGCGACCAGGTGATCTGGATGGGGGAGGCGGAGCGCCGCCTGCGCGCGGCGTAGGGAGCCAAGTGCTCCCCGCCGCAAGTAGGGTCGCGGATTGGCGAGCGAGAATCGAGCTGAGCAAGGACGCAGCGAGCGTCGCGTACGTGGAAAGTACGCGAGCGAGCGAGGACGCAGGCAAGCGAAGATTCGCAGCCGCCAAACGCGATCGTATTTGCGGCGGGGAGCACTAGGGCCGCGAATAGACTGCCGCCTCATGTTCGAGAAGGTCCTGGTTGCGAACCGGGGCGAGATCGCGATCCGCGTGATGCGGACGCTCAAGGAGATGGGCATCGCCTCGGTCGCCGTCTACTCGGAGGCCGACCGCGACGCACCACACGTGAGCGAGGCGGACGAGGCGCACCTGCTCGGCCCTCCGGTGCCCGCGGCGAGCTACCTGAACGTGGCCAAGCTCCTCGAGACCGCCGAGGGCTCGGGCGCGCAGGCGATCCATCCCGGGTACGGCTTCCTCGCCGAGAACCCTGAGTTCGCGAGGGCGTGCGAGGACGCAGGGATCGTCTTCATTGGCCCGCCGGCCAGCGCGATCGAGGACATGGGGTCGAAGACCCGTGCGCGCCAGCTGATGTCGGAGGCCGGGGTGCCGATCGTGCCGGGAACGACCTCGCCCGTCGAGAGCATCGAGGAGGCGATGAAGGCCGCCGAGGAGATCGGTTATCCGGTCGCCTGCAAGGCAGCGGGCGGGGGCGGGGGCAAGGGCTTTCGGGTGGCCGAGTCCGAGGAGCAGCTCAGCGAGGCGTTCGAGGGCGCCGCTCGCGAGGGCGAGAAGTTCTTCTCCGACCCCACCGTGTACCTCGAGCGCTACCTGGAGGATCCCCGGCACGTCGAGGTCCAGGTGCTCGCCGACTCGCGCGGCAACGTGATCCACCTCGGCGAGCGCGACTGCTCGATTCAGCGCCGCCACCAGAAGCTGATCGAGGAGGCGCCCGCCCCCCACGTGGACGGGGAGATGCGAGAGCGGATCGGCAAGATCGCCACGGACGCCGCCGCGGCGGTCGGTTATCGGTCGGCCGGAACGGTCGAGGGGCTCCAGGACGATGGCGACTACTTCTTCCTCGAGATGAACACCAGGGTCCAGGTCGAGCACTGCGTGACCGAGATGGTCACCGGCATCGACATCGTCCGCGAGCAGGTGCTGATCGCAGCGGGCGAGGGGCTATCGGTGAACCAGGAGGAGGTCGAGCTTCGCGGCCACGCGATCGAGTGCCGCATCAACGCGGAAGCCGCCCACAAGAACTTCGCCCCGGCCCCGGGCACGATCAGCTCCTATGTCGAGCCGGCCGGCCCCGGCGTCCGCGTCGACTCGGGCGTGCGTCCGGGGTCCGAGGTGACCCCGCTCTATGACCCGATGATCGCGAAGCTGATCGCGTGGGACACCGATCGCGAGCGCGCGACCGCTCGGATGCTGCGCGCCCTGGACGAGTACGAGATCGGCGGGGTGGTCACGCTGATCCCGTTCCACAGGGCGATCCTGTCCACGGACCAGTGGCGGAACGCGGAGACCGCGCGTGACCTCATCGGCGACCGAGAGTGGCTCAAGTCCCTGGCCCCAGAGGAGCCCGTGACACCCGCCGTCGAGGAGGAGCCCGAGGGCGAGGTCATCGAGCGCACCTACAAGGTCGAGGTGGACGGGCGCCTTCACAGCGTCAAGGTG
>JBKPIV010000163.1:0-6343 GCA_046730395.1 Actinomycetota bacterium
ACCGCCTCCGGCGGCCCGGTGGGGGTGGGGACGGCGACCGCGAAGTCGATGGTCCTTAACATCGTCTTGGTCCACATCATCGGGATGATGGGGACGCTGGTCTTCTGGGGCGCCAACCCGAGGGCGCCGATCGGGGGTTGAATTTTTGATGAGGAGCTTTGGCTCCGAAACAGCCTGGTGCCGTTCACGGAGTTTTTGATGAGGAGCTTTAGCTCCGAAACAGGCTGGTGCCGTTCATGGAAGTGAACGCTCGCGCCGAGAGCGTGCGTCGGGAGGTGGGGCGCCGCGCCGCGGAGCGGATCGCCGCGGTCTTCGTGCTCATGGTCCTGGCGGTGGCGACGCTCGTTTTCTGGATCGGGATTCCCGTCGGGCTCCTGTGGTTCTTCTCCAAGGTGACCGACTCGTGGAATGGCCACTTCCTGCTCAGCCTGGTGCTGATCCCGGTCGCGATGGCGCTCTATTCGCCCGTGCTCTTCTGGCTCAATGGCCTCTACCTGCGGGTGACCGGCGTCCTGGGCGCGGACGAGGAGGACGAGGACCGACGGTGGCAGCTCCACGGCCCGCTCGAGGTGTTCCTGTACCTCGGCATGGCCGTCGCCGTCGTGGCGCTGTTCGGTTGGTTCTTCCTCTACGCGAACAACCCACCCGAGGTCGTCTGGTAGCCGTATAGTCGCGGCGGTTTGGAGGGGAGCGCAAGCCACCGGCCCCCGGAAGTCGTGCCGCCCGCGAACGGCGAGACCTTCGACGCGACTCGCCGTACCTATCTGGCGACCGAGCGGACCCAGCTCGCCTGGTGGCGCACGGGGCTGACGGCGCTCGCCGTCGCGCTCGCGGTCGGCCGCCTCGTACCCGAGATCGCCGACAGCTCGCACCGGTGGCCCTACACGACGGTGGGGATCGCCTTCGCCGTCTACGGCGTCGCCCTGATCGCCTACGGGACCAGCCGCGCCCGGGCGGTGGAGGCGGCCGTGGCGCGGGGCGGGTTCGCTCCCGCTCAGGACCGCGTGCTGGCGGCCCTCACCTACGCGGGCGTCGCGCTCGGGTTGGCGACGATTGCCCTGATCGCGATCGACTAGTACCAGGCCGACTCGGGATCCCGGGGCGGCTCGCGTACGTCACCGCCCTCGGTCCCCAGCAGGTCCGGATCCTCGCGACCGAGCTCCCAGACGAGGTCGTCGAGCACCGGGACCGGTACACCCGACTCCCGCGCGACCTCCCCGAACGCGTCGCGAGTCGCGGCCCGCACCTCGGCGAGTGACCCCGGCGAGACCAATCCCGCGCGAAGCGCGAGGCGCATCAGCACGTTGTCCGCCGACACCTCCCAGCTCTCAGGATCGCGCACGCCGAACCATCCCCGCCGCTCGCAGATCTTCGCGAACAGGAACGACTTCTTTTGCAGCGGGTCGGAGTAGGCCTCGTACCGGGAGAGAAGCGCGATCAGTCCCTCGCGCCCGCCGAGGCGGCCTCCCGCGGCCTCGAGGAGGCACCTCGCGGTCCCTCCGTGGTCGCGCTCGAGGCCGGCCGCGAGGTCTCGCCACAGGCCCGCGCGGCGCTCGGGATCGGCGACGGTCTCGCCGCCGATTCGAAAGGTCGCGGCCACCCGTTCGGCGCTGACCTCGCGAAGCGCGGCCGCCGTCAGCAGCCCCCGCTCGCGCTCGGCGGCGCGCAGCCCGACCGCCCACAGAAGAGCGCTGCCCTCGAATGGCCCCCGCCCCGCGACCAGGTAGCGGCGAGGGTAGCCGGTCCTGTGATCGACGGCGCACAGGAAGACGGCGGCGTCGGGATCGGGAACGTGTTCGAAGGTCGGCGACACGTAGTCGGCCGCGATCGCCCGTACGCGTTCGGCGACCCGCGACACCGCATCGGCCCGGACGGCCACGCGGGGCATCAGACCTGGTGGGCCGTCAGCTCGAGCCGGGAGCCGTCGGGATCCTCGGAGTAGCTCGTGTGGTCGATGCCCTCGGTCCTGGAGGGGGGCACGCTCGCTGTCCGGGCTACCACCAGACGGTGGAGTCGATGTCCTCGAGCTCCGAGATCGGCTTCGTGTAGATGCCCGAGGAGAGGTACTTCCAGCCGTCGTCGGGGGCGATGAAGACCACGTTGCCCTCGTCCAGCTCGGCCGCGATCCGAACCGCGATCGCCGCGATCGCGCCGGTCGAGACGCCCGCGAACATGCCCTCCTCGTGGAGCAGGCGCTGGGTCCAGACGATCGCGTCGCGGTTCGAGACCATGATCTTGCGGTCGAGCACCGACAGATCGAGGATCGGGGGAATGAACCCGTCGTCGAGCGAGCGCAGGCCCTGGACCAGCTCACCCTGCATCGGCTCGGCGGCGACGACCTTGGTATCGGGGTCGTGCTCCTTCAACCGCCTGCCGACGCCCATCAGGGTGCCCCCGGTGCCGAGGCCGCCGACGAAGGCGGCGACGACGTCGAGCTCCTCGAGGATCTCGCGCGCCGTGCCCTCGTAGTGGGCTCGGGGGTTCGCCTCGTTGCCGTACTGGTACGGCATGTAGTAGGAGGCGTCTCTCCCCGCGATCTCCAGGGCCAGCTCGACCGCGCCGTTGGAGCCCTTGGCGCCCTCCGAATAGACGATCTCGGCCCCGTACATCCGCAGTAGCTGGGCGCGCTCCTCGGTGACGTTGTCGGGCATCACCACCGTGAGGGGATAGCCCTTGCGTCGGCAGATCATCCCCAGCGAGATGCCCGTGTTGCCGGAGGTGGGCTCGAGGATCGTCTGGCCGGGCGCGATCGCGCCCTCGGCCTCGGCGCCCTCGATCATCGCCTTCGCGACCCGGTCCTTGACCGACCCGGTCGGGTTGCGCCCCTCGAGCTTGGCGAAGATCCGCACGCCAGGCTTCGGCGAGATCCGCGGCATCTCCACCAGCGGCGTGTTGCCGACGGCCTCCAGGACGCTCGCGTAGCGTCCCCCGCAGGGGCGGTTCAGCGTCTCGTCGAGCATCGCTTCAGGAAGTGTAGTGAGGCCAAGGAGTATGTTCCGCCGGTACTGATGTACACGGGAGGAGAGAGGCGAGAAGCATGAATAGGGGCAGAAGGATGAGGATCATCGTCGCGCTCGTTGCCGCGCTCGCGACAGCCGGCATCGCCGCCGGATGCGGCGGAGGCGGAGGCGGCACGACCACGAGCACGACCCTAACCGCGACGCCGAACATCAACGTCCCCCTCGACAAGAAGGTCGCGGCCGAGGTGCCGAGCGCCGTCAAGTCGAAGGGCACGCTCACGGTCGCGGCCGACGCCACGTACGCCCCGGACGAGTTCATCGCGTCGAACGGCCACACCATCCTCGGGATGGACGCCGATCTCGCGAAGGCCCTCGCGCAGGTGATGGGGCTGACGGCCGACGTCAAGAACGTCACCTTCGACGCCATCATCCCCGGCCTCGCGGCAAACAAATATGACCTCGGGATGTCCTCCTTCACGATCACCAAGGAGCGGGAGAAGACGGTCGACTTCGTCAGCTACGCGAACGTGGGCACGTCCTTCTTCGTCAAGGCCTCTGGCGGCCCGAGCATCCAGTCGCTCGCGGACCTCTGCGGCGAGAAGGTCGCCGCGGAGCGCGGAACCACCCAGGAGGCCGACGCGACCGCGCAGGACAAGAAGTGCAAGGCGCAGGGCAACCCCGGCGTCACCGTCAGCGTCTACCCGGACGAGAACGGCGTCAACCTCGCCTTGTCGAGCGGTCGCGCCACCGTCGCGATGGCGGACTCGCCCCCTGCCGCCTACGCGGTCGAGCAGTCGAACGGCCAGTTCAAGCTCTCGGGCAAGCAATATGGTGTGGCGCTCTACGGGATCGCGATGCCGAAGAACGGTCTCGCGAAGCCGGTGTTCGACGCCCTCAAGGACGTGATGGCGGACGGCACGTACAAGCGGATCTTCGACTACTGGGGGCTCTCGTCGGCAGCCACCTACGGTTGCCCGTGCACGATCACCAAGCCGCAGATCAGCCCCACGAACGTGCCGCCGAGCTAGCCCACGGATGAGGGCGTGGCGACCACCCCGGCCAGCGCGACACGTGAGATAACGCGGACCGAGCCGCCTGGCGAGATCCAGGCGGTTCCGGTTCGCCATCCTGGCCGCTGGATCGCGGCCGGGGTCGTCGCGATTCTGATCGTTGCGCTGGCGCGCTCGGTCGCCACCAACCCACGCTTCAACTGGGGGCTCGTCGGCCACTACCTGTTCACGAGCAGGATCATCGACGGGCTGAAGCTGACGATCGAGCTCACCGCGCTGGCGATGGGGATCGGGATCGTGCTCGGGATCGTGCTGGCGCTCATGCGGATGTCGCAGAGCGCTCTGCTGAGCACCACCAGCTGGGTCTACATCTGGCTCCTTCGCGGAACTCCGGTGCTCGTCCAGATCCTCCTCTGGAACAACATCGCGGCGCTCTATCCGAGCGTCGACCTCGGCGTCCCGTTCGGCCCCTCGTTCGTCCATCTGAACGCGAACTCCGTGATCACCCCCCTCGTCGCCGCCACGCTGGCGCTCGGCTTGAACGAGGGCGCCTACATGTCGGAGATCGTGCGCGCGGGGATCATCTCCGTCGAGGAGGGCCAGATCGATGCCTCCCAGGCGCTGGGGATGACGCGCCTGCAGATGATGCGCCGCATCGTCCTCCCCCAAGCGATGCGGATCATCATCCCGCCGACGGGGAACGAGACGATCTCGATGCTGAAGACGACGTCGCTGGTCGCCTTCGTCGCCCTGACCGACCTGCTCTACTCGGCGCAGCTCATCTACGCGACGAACTACCAGACGATCCCGCTGCTGATCGTGGCGAGCATCTGGTACCTCGTTGTGACCTCGGTGCTGTCGATCGGCCAGTACTACATCGAGCGCCACTACGGCAGGGGCACTGCGCGCGTGACGGGCCCGACCCTGCTCGAGCGGCTCTGGAAAGGACTCTGGCCCCGCCACGCCAAGATCGAGGTTCCCACCGTCGAGCGGCCGAGGCTCCCGGAGGACCACCGATGAGCGAGCCGATGGTGAAGGCCGATGAGATTTACAAGCGCTTCGGCTATCTGGAGGTGCTGAGGGGAATCTCGCTCGAGGTCTCTCGCGGCGAGGTGATGTGCCTGATCGGGCCGTCGGGGTCCGGGAAGTCGACCCTGCTGCGATGCGTGAACCATCTCGAGAAGATCAACCGCGGCCGCCTCTGGGTCGACGGCGAGCTCGTCGGCTATCGAGAGTCCGACGGCCAGCTATACGAGCTGCCCGAGCCGGAGATCGCCCGGCGCCGCGCCGAGATCGGGATGGTCTTTCAGCGCTTCAACCTCTTCCCGCACATGACCGCGGTCCAGAACGTCATCGAGGCGCCCATCCACGTCAAGAAGATGTCGAAGCGCGACGCGGTCGCGCGCGGCCGCGCGCTCCTGGAGCGCGTCGGGCTTGCCGACAAGGTCGACGAGTACCCGTCGCGGCTGTCGGGCGGGCAGCAGCAGCGGGTGGCGATCGCCCGCGCGCTGGCGATGGGGCCGAAGCTGATGCTGTTCGACGAGGTAACGAGCGCCCTCGATCCCGAGCTGGTCAAAGAGGTGCTCGACGTGATGCGAAACCTCGCCAGGGAGGGGATGACGATGATCGTCGTCACCCACGAGATGGGATTCGCCCGCGACGTCTGCGATCACGTCGTGTTCATGGACGACGGGGTGATCGTCGAGGAGGGACCGCCCGCCGAGGTCCTCGACGACCCGCGCGAGGAGCGCACGAAGCGCTTCCTCGGCCTCGTGCTCGAGCACTGACCTAGGCCCAGCCCGGGCAGGGAAAGTCCGCGCCGCCGCCAGCGGCTCGACCTCGGATGCGGTCCCCACGCCGATCTCCCCCGACTACTACGGCGTCAACGGCCAGAATTTCAGCGAGAAGTTCATGCCGGTCTCGCAATGGGGTCCGCAGCTGCAGGAGATTCACGATGCGGGTTCACTTCGGTGCGGCGCGAGGCCTGGTGGTGCGACGTCGAGAGGAGAGCACCGGTCGCAGGGATCCATACCTACGACTGGACGGAACTGGACCAGTTCGTCTCGGCGCTCGCCCAGCACGACCTTCGGTGGTACGCGACGATCAGCCCCGGCGCTGGATGGGCCGGCAGCGGCTGGGCGTCTCCTCCGGACTGCCATGAAGAAGGGCCCCCGTTGGTGAAACCCTCGGTGGTGTTCATCAACCACGAGGCACCAAGGAGGCCCGCTTCACATGTTGCACGCTGGATTAGACCTGAGTCGGAGAAAGCTCGACTTCTGCCTGCTCTCCGAGGACGGAGAGCACCTCGACCAGCTCGCCGTCCCGCCTGACGTCGAGAGCCTCAGAACGCTGGCGCGGCGGATCGACGAGGTC
>JBKPIV010000164.1:0-7974 GCA_046730395.1 Actinomycetota bacterium
GGCAGGCGTACCCAGAAGGTGCTTCCCACGCCGACCTCGGACTCGACCCCGATCTCGCCGCCCATCACGTCCACCATCCGCTTCGCGATCGAGAGACCGAGACCGAAGCCCTCCTTTTGGAGCGACCCGGTGCCGCGGTAGAAACGCTCGAACACCCTGCCCACCTCCTCGGCGGCGATTCCGGATCCTGTGTCGCTGACCTCGATCATCACGCGGCCCTCCTCCCGGCTACGCGCGCGAAGCGTAACGACGCCGGGCGCAGGAGTGTTCTTGAAGGCGTTCGTGAGCAGGCCGATCAGCACCTGGCGCAGGAGCACGGCATCGCCCTCGGCGGCCAGCTCGCGGTCGACGTCCAGGGTCACCTCGATGCCGTCGGGAGGCGCGACCGCCTGCGCGGCCTCCTCGATCGCGATTCCGACGTCAATCGCCTCCGCCGCCGACTCACCCACGGCGTCGAGCCGCGCAAGCGTGAGAAGCGAATCGGTCAGGCGGCTGACCCGCTCGGCGTCATCGGAGAGGCGGGCGAGGAAGTGGTCGCGGGCCGTTGGATCGTCCTTGGCACCGGCCCGAAGCACCTCGATCGCCCCGGAGATCCCGGCGATCGGATTGCGCAGCTCATGCGCCGCGTTGGAGACGAACTCGCGCTCCGCGACCTCCAGGCGAAGCGCCTCGGTGCGATTTCGCACCACGGCGAGGACCGCGTTCTCGGCGGGGAGCTTTCGAGCCCCGATCGCGTAGACCTGATCCCCCACCCGCACGCCGTCGCGCACCACCGACCCGCGCTGCGCCGCGCGGCGAAGCCACGGCTCCAGCGTTTCGATCGCCGTCCCGTCCTCGGCCACGAGGGGCATCGCGGCGGGGTTCGAGAACCGCACCTCGCCCTCGGGTCCAACGACCATCACGGCGTCGTCCAGCGCGTCTAAGATCGCGCTCAGCCGGTCGCGCTCCGACGACAGCGCCCCGAACGTCTCGCGCAGGGCGATCCTCATCGTCTCGAGCGCCGTGCCGAGCTCGGTGATCTCGTCGCGTCCGCCCGTCCCCTCAAGCGGCTCGTCGAGCCGGCCCTCGGTGATGCGGGCCGCGCTCGCGGCGAGGCGCTTCAGCCGCGAGGTGATCGCGGTCGCGATCAGGAAGCCGATCACGACGGCGATCGCGAGGGCGACGCCGGCCGCGGTGAGCCGATCGCCGCGGAGCGAGGCCAGCGTTCTCGCGATCGCCTGCGGGCGGTCAGCTCGCACCAGCAGGGCGCCCGCGAGCCGGCCCATCCTGAACACGGGGGCCGACACCACCGTCGTCGCGCCGGGAAGCTCGTCGACGGCGCGGGTGCCGTGGAGTGCGGCGGTGATCGCCATCGGCCGGTCGGCAACGGTGCCGAGGGCGACGCCGCGGGAGATCGGCGGCGTGAGCAGGTGGCGGTTGGCGTTGAAGACCCAGGCGGAGTAGCCGGGATCGGTGACCGACTCGAGCTGGGCTGTCGCGTGGTCGAGCGGGTGGGCGCCCACCCGGTCCGCGAGTCGAACCGTCCGCCCCACGGTGATGTCGGCGGCCCGCGTGCTGGCCGCCTGGTCGCTCGAGCTCGTGAGCAGAACGTACGAGAACCCGGCCGCGATCACCGCGACGGCCGCGAACCCGAGCGTCAGGTACAGGCGCACTCCGAAGGGTCGTTTGGAGCGCGCGGCGGGAGCGGACTGGCCGATCGCAGTGGTGCCGCTCACGATCGGGGAGTCTAAGCGCCCTCTTAGCGGTTCAACAGGGATTGCAGGCGAAACATCAGCGCCTCGAGCGCCAGCTCCTCCGCGACGTTGACGGTGAGCCGGCGCCGGGAATCCATCACCAGCTCCGCCCCCCGCCGGGCGCGGCGCGGATCGGCTTCGCTCGCGATCGCCCGAACGGCATCGAGCTCGTCGACGTTCAGGACCGTCTCCCCCGCGCCCTCCCCCGATGCGGCGACGTCCCGAAGCCACGCCGCGAGGAGGGCCAAACCGAGGTCGAGCGCCTCGGAGCGGGCCCGGCGGCCGGCGCGCCTCGCCGCATCGTCCGACTCACGCGAGCGCCGCCGCGCACCGGGGCCCTCGGTGTCCTGCGCCTCGACCCCGAGCGCCGCCGCGCCCCTGCGACTGTCGGCCGTGGCGCGCGCGCCGGCGGACTCGGACTCGTCGAGCAGCCCGTCCCACGGCCGCTCGGCGAGTTCCCCGGCGGCGGCCGCCTCCACGGAGGCCCGAGCGGCGGCCCGCAAGGCCCGACCCTCCTCGGTGAGCAGGAACGCCGCCCGGTCGGTGTCGCCGCCGGACAGCCGAGCGACGGCCCGGCGCTCCTCCGCGCCCCCGACCCCACCCAACCGCGCTTCGACGACCTCGGGGTCGAGCGGTGCGAAGCGGACCGGCTGGCACCTCGACCTCACCGTCTCCAGCAAGAGCTCGGGCTCGGCGGTGATGAGCACGAGGTGGACGAAGTCGGCGGGCTCCTCGAGCGTCTTGAGCAGCGCGTTCTGGCTCTCGTCGGCCATCGCCTCGGCGGCCTCGATCACGAACACCCTTTGCGAGCCCTCGAACGGCCGGTAGGCCGCCGCCGTGATCACGCGGCGGCGGACCTCGTCCACCAAGTGCTGGGTGCCCGGAGGCACGAGCCAGACGAGGTCGGGATGGGGGGAGGGCTCGGCGAGCGCCCGGCGGCGCGCGTCGTCGGGATCCGGGGCGCCCGCGGCCAGGAGCTCCGCGGCGAAGGCCCGCGCCGCGGCGCGCTTCCCGGCGCCCGGCGGCCCCGAGAAGAGGTAGGCGTGAACCGGCGCGGCGAGCGCGGCCGCGAGCGCGACCCGGGCTGCGGGCTGATGCCCGGTGGCTTCGAGAATCGCCTTCGGTGGCGCGGCGGTCGCCTGACTCACGACGTCCTCGCCGCGATCACCGCCTGCATCACGCGCTCGTGGACCTCCTCGGGGCTGCCCTCAGCTTCGACGACCGAAATTCGCTCCGGGTGGCGCGCGGCGAGCTCGTCGTAGGCGGCGGCGACCGTGCGCTGAAGCGCGATGCCCTGTGCCTCGAAGCGATCGTCGCCATCACGCATGCCAGCGGCCAGGCGCTGCTGACCGCGACGCTCCGCCTCTTCCGGGTGGATCCGCAGGAGCACGGTGAGATCGGGGACGCAGCTTTGGATCACGACGGCGTTGAACTGCTCGACGTGCTCGACGCCGATTCCGCCCGCGACGCCCTGGTACGCGGCGGTCGAGTCGATGAAGCGATCGCAGACGATGTCGCGGCCCGCCTGCTTGGCAGGCGCGATGACCTGTCCGGCGAGCGCCGCCCGGGCCGCGCTGAAGAGCAGCATCTCCACGCCCGGGCCGAGCTCCAGCGCGGGATCCATGAGGAGCTCGCGGACGCGCTCGCCCAGCGGCGTGCCCCCGGGCTCGCGCAGAAGCAGCGTGTCCGGGCCGAGCGCCCGAGCCAGCATCGCCGCCTGCGTGGTCTTGCCCGAGCGGTCGATCCCCTCCAGGGTTATGAACACGCGCGGGAAGCTAGCCGTTCTTGTTGCGCGCCCCTGAGCCGGCCCGTCGCGTGCGCGACGTGCCCGGAGACGGCTTGCGGCGGCGGGGCCGCTTCGCCCCGTTGCCGCCGCGGGGGCCAACCGGTTCGCCGGCGGCGGCGTCCGCGGAGGCCCCGTTCTCGGCCCCCTTCGCCTTCTCCTTCGCCTCGCGGGCGCGGTTTCGCTCCTCGCGCTTCTCGCGCATCTCGACCATCGACGGGCAGTCATCGTTCAGGCAGAGCTTCCAGGGGCGGCCGCGGAGGCCCTTGACGGTGAGTCGCGGCATCTCGCCGCAGATGGAGCAACGCTCCTCGAGCCGCCACAGGTCGTAGCCGCGGCCCGGAAGCGGCCCCGAGACCTGGCAGGAATCGGGGGCGTTGGGGTTGTCGCGGTCCCAGCCCTCGCATCCGTACATCCGCTTGCCGCCCTTGAGCTCGATGATCCGCAACCGGTTGGGCGAGCCGTCCTCGTGTCGCCGCCCCGCCTCCTCGCACACCTTGCACGGGCCGAGGAACTTGTCCTCGTCCATGCCCGCCCAGATCTGCTGGGCGAGGTCCTCCCGCCGCTCCTGAAGGTCAGAGGTGGTGGAGTGGAGCATCTCGCGACTGATCCGCAGGACCTCGTCCCTGGAGGTCCTGCCGGCGGCGATCTCGTCCATGTCCTGCTCGAGCTCGGCGGTCATCTCCGGGGTCGCCATCCGCGGCACGTACTCGTGGAACGCCTTGTACATCGCGATCCCCGTCTCCGTGGGCTCCGGAGGGTTGCCGAACACGTAGCCGCGGTCATAGAGCTTCTGGATGATGTCGGCGCGGGTCGCCTTGGTGCCGAGGCCGCGCTCCTCCATCATCTCCACCAGCTTGCCCTGGCTGATCCGCGGCGGCGGCTGGGTCTCCTTGTCGACCAGCCACGGGTCGCCGTCGAGCGCCAGCTCCTGGCCCTGCTCCAGCTTCGGGATCTCCTCGTCGCTCGCGCGGGCGTAGGTGTAGATCGCGGCGTAACCGGGATCGACGACCACCGAGCCCCGCACGAAGTAGGTCTCCGGTCCGCCTTCGGCGGACAACCGGTCGCCTTCGGCTCCCTGAGCCTCGATGTCGGCGCGCGTGGACTCCGTGATCATCGGCGGCGCGAAGGTGGCAAGGAACCGACGCGCGACGAGCTCGTACACGCGCCGCTTCTGGCCGTCGAGCGCATTCGGGTATACCGCCTGGGTGGGATAGATCGGCGGGTGATCGGTGCTCTCCTTCTTCCCGCGGGTCGGGCTGAGTTTGCCCTCGAGGAGCGGAGCGGCCGCGCTGAAGTCGGGGATCGCGGCCAGCGCGGAGATGAGCTCGCGCGGGTTCAGCGAGCGCGGGTAGACCGTGTTGTCGGTGCGGGGGTAGGAGATGAAGCCGTCCATGTAGAGGTCCTCGGCGATCTGCATCGCCCGCGACGGCGTGATCCCGAGGCGGCTGGAGGCGTCGGTGGTGAAGGCGGTGGTGTTGTACGGGGTGGGGGGACGCCGGGAGTTGCGCTTCGAGCTGACCTCCTTGACGACGCCCGGCGACCGGGTGTTCCGAAGCGCCGCCTCGGCCTCCGCCTTCTCCCAGAACCTGTCCGTCTCGTGGTGGGCCTCGAACGCCCCGTCGGGATGCTGGAAGCGGGCCAGGAGCTCCCAGTAGGGCTTCGGGACATGGGCGCGGCGCTCGAGCTCGCGCTCGACGATCAGCGCCAGGGTGGGGCTCTGCACCCGCCCCACTGAGAGGAAGTTGGAGCCGAAGCGGCGGGTGGCGAGGGAGACCGCGCGGGTCAGCGTGGCGCCCCAGATCAGGTCGATGTCCTGCCGGGCGGCCCCCGCGTCGGCCAGATCGTACGAGAGCTCGGCGAGGTCGCCGAACGCGCGCTCGATCTCGGACTTCGTGAGCGCCGAATAATGGGCGCGCTTGATCCGCGGCCTGGTCGCGAGGACCTCCTCACCGTCCCGAGGGGCGGTGGCGCCGTCGCCGACGACATCGGGGTTCACGCCCACGATCTGCTCCAGCGCCTCGAACCCGATCAGCTCGCCCTCGCGGTCATAATCGGTGGCGATCACCACCTCGTCGGCCTCCTTGGCCAGCTTGCGGATCGCCCTGACCACGTTCTTGTCGGTCGGCTCCTTGGTCAGGCCGGCGTCGATCAGCTCGTGAAGGTCGGTCTGCTGCCAGTTCGAGTAGCCGTCGGGGAACGCGGGGTTCATGACGTGGCCCTTGAGGCCAACCGTCATCTGGTCGCCGGCGGCGTCCGACCAGGTGTAGAAGGGCACCTTGTAGGTGGCGTCGGCCTTCGCCTGGCCGCCGCTCAAGATGTCGGCGATCCTCTTCGCTGAGTTGTTCTTCTCGGTGACTATCAGGCGCATTGCTGCCTTATCGGACGAAAGCGCTCTACATACAAGAGCGACGCTCTACATATAAGAGCGACGGCGAAGCACGATGCTCCGCCGATCGGACGGCGAGGGTAGCAGGGGCGTATTTCGGTGCGGGCGGGAACGCCCCGCCCGATGCCCGGGATCGCGGCGGCGAACCCTTGCGCCCAGGAGCGACCGGGCGTAGGGTAGGCAGCGATGGGGGGAAAGTGCGCACTGGCGCTCATCGTGGCCGTCGCGGCGATTGGTCTGGTCGCCGCGACGCCGGCTGAGGCGACGTTTCCCGGCGCCAACGGGCGGATCGCGTTCTCCCAGGGCGACGTGTTTCCCGGCGGCGATGTCTCGGCCCCCTCGCAGGTCTTCACGATCGAGCCGAACGGCGGGGGCCTGACGCAGCTCACCCACGTGGCGAGCGAGCAGACCGCCGCGGCGCCCGACTGGTCACCCGACGCTCAGCAGATCGCCTACGAGAGCAACGAATCGGGCAGCTTCGAGATCTGGTCGATGGATGCAAACGGCGACCACCAGAAGCAGCTCACCAACGAGACCGGATTCGAGGACTTCCTGCCGAGCTGGTCGCCGGACGGCAAGTCCATCCTCTTCAGCCGCTGTGGAGAGCCATTCGGGTTCATCGCCTT
Organism: Actinomycetota bacterium; assembly: GCA_046730395.1. Taxonomy (GTDB): domain Bacteria; phylum Actinomycetota; class Thermoleophilia; order Solirubrobacterales; family 70-9; genus AC-56. The sequence goes on from JBKPIV010000164.1 coordinate 6,532, forward strand.
CTGCGACATCGACGTCATGAACGCCCACGGCGGCCACGTCAGGACGCTCCTGAGCGCAGGCCACTGGAACAACGTCCGCGCCGAGTATTCGCCGGACGGGGAGCGGATCGCGTTCTCGAGCGACCGGGGGGGGTTCCAGTCCGCCATCTGGGTGATGAACGCGGACGGATCCGCGCTTCATAGGCTGACCAAGCCGCGGCTGCGGGCGTTCTGGCCCGACTGGGCGCCAAGCGGGAAGCGAATCCTGTTCAGCGACAACTGCTGCCTCCCCCATTCGACCCTCTGGAGCGTACGCCCCAACGGGACGCGCTTGAGGCAGCTGACGCACGTCCCGGCCAGTGACGACAACGCCTTCGGGAGCTACTCGCCCAACGGGAAGAGGATCGTCAGCTTCTTCACCAAGGGGTGTCACAACGCACCGTGCAGGCACTTCTTCACCTTCCACGCGGATGGCTCCCATCCCCACAAGGTCGTGACCGGCAAGCCCAACACGTTCCTGACCGACTGGGGGCCGGCCGGCTGATGCGCGAGCACCGCGGTCGAGCGATCGGTGCGGGGCTCGCGCTCGCAACGGCGCTGGTGACCCTCGGGGGCGGCGTGGCTTACGCGACCTTCCCGGGCCCGAATGGCCGGATCGCCTACTCGGACTACGTAAATGGCCAGCTTTACGCAGTCAACCCCGACGGGAGCGCGCTCGACCAGCTCACAAACGCGGGACCGAGCGGCCAACCGATCTGGCCCGACTGGGCACCGGACGGCAGGCGGATCGTGTTTTCGGTGGACCATGGGCCGAACCGGGGCGCCCCCATCAAGATCATTCACGCGGACGGCTCCCACGAGCATCGGCTGTCCCACGACGCGAAGGGCTTTCGCGACTACGACCCCCACTACACGCCCGACGGGCGACACCTCGTCTTCGCGCGCTGCAAGCCGAACGACGGCGTCTGCGCGATCTGGAAGATGGGACTGAACGGCTCGCACAAGCATGCGCTGACGCCGTACGTCGAGCCCCCCGGTAACGAGAGGGTCGACTTTGGTCCGTCGGTGAGCCCTAACGGCAAGCGGATCGCCTTCACCCGGTTCGCCGGCGGAGGCTTCCAGGCGCGAATCTTCGTGATGCACAGGGACGGATCCCACGCCCATCCCGTGACCCCTCCGTGGCTCGAGGGCTTCGCGCCCGATTGGGCGCCGGGAGGCGGGCGAATCGTCTTCAGCAGCCACGCTCCCAGGACGGGATCGAGCGTCTTCACCATTCGGCCCGACGGAGACGGGCTGCGGCGGTTGACGCCGAGTCGCTACCCCCATAACGACGCCCTGGCGGGGTTCTCGCCGCGAGGCAATCGAATCGTGTTCGTCAGCGACCGCAACTATTCCGATATCTGCTGCAACGACCTCTTCGAGATGGGCGCAAACGGGACCGGCGAGGAGATGATCGATGTCGGC
>JBKPIV010000165.1:0-3862 GCA_046730395.1 Actinomycetota bacterium
CATGAAGACGACGCGATCGCCGACGTCCGCGGCAAAGGCCATTTCGTGCGTCACGACGATCATCGTCATGCCCTCCTGGGCGAGGGTCCGCATCACGTCGAGAACCTCCTTGACCAGCTCCGGGTCGAGGGCGCTGGTCACTTCGTCGAACAGCATCAGTTTCGGCTGCATCGCGAGCGCCCGCGCGATCGCCACGCGCTGCTGCTGGCCGCCGGAGAGCCGGGCCGGGTATTCATCGATCTTGTCGGCCAAGCCGACCCGCTGGAGCAGCTCGCGCCCGTGCGCCTTCGCCTCCCGCTTGTGACGGCCCTTCACCCGAATCGGCGCCTCGATCACGTTCCCGAGGGCCGTCATGTGCGGGAAGAGATTGAAGCGCTGGAAGACCATGCCGATCTCGGCGCGCTTGCGGGCGATCTCGTTCTCCCTCAGCTCGTAGAGCTTGCCGTCGTGCCGCCGGTAGCCGACCAACTCGCCATCGACGTAGAGCCGGCCGCCGTCGATCGTCTCGAGGTGGTTGACGCAGCGCAGGAAGGTCGACTTCCCGGACCCCGAGGGTCCGATCAGGCAGACGACCTCGCGCGGGGCGACCTCGAGGTCGATCCCCTTCAGCACCCGGAGTGGTCCGTAGTGTTTGCGCACACCATGGGCCTTGACCATCGGCTCGCTCATTGGTGCTCTCTTCCGGGGATGGTCGGCGGCCCGATGTCGCCGGTCGCGGCCTCGTCGTGGCGGCCGGTGATCCCTCGCACGATCCGATGAAGGAGCGGCTCGGCTTGCGCGCCGGGACCGCCGCGTCCATAGTGCCGCTCCAGGTAGTACTGGCCGATCGAGAGAACCGTGGTCGCGGCGAGGTACCAGATGCTGGCGACGATCAGCAACGGGATCACCTTGTAGTTGACGGAATAGATCAGCGTGACCGTGTACAGGAGCTCCTTGACCGCGATCACGTAGACCAGAGAGCTGTTCTTCAGCATCGAGATCGTTTCGTTGCCGGTCGGCGGGATGATCACCCGCATGGACTGAGGCAGGACGACCCGGCGCATGGTCTGACCCCGGGTCATCCCGACCGCCTTGGCCGCATCGAACTGCCCCTCGTCGACCGAGATGATCCCGGCCCGGACGATCTCCGACATGTAGGCCCCCTCGTTCAGGCCGAGGGCCAGCATCCCCGCGAAGAACGGCGTGATCAGGTTGGTGCCGTTGATGTGGATGAACGAGGGCCCGAGGGGGATCCCAAGGTCGATCGTCGGGTAGAGCGCGGCGATGTTGAAGAAGATCAGGATCTGGACGAGCAGCGGCGTCCCTCGGAAGAACCAGATGTAGACCCAGCTCACGGTGCTCAACACCGGGTTCGCGGAAAGGCGCATCAACGCGAGGATCACCCCGAGCACGATCCCGATCGCCATGCCGAGCACGGTCAGCTCCAGGGTCAGGCGCAGGCCGTCGAGAACCCGGGTGTCGAACAGGTAGTCGCCGACGACACTCCACTCGAAGCGCGAGTTCGTCGCCGCGGACTTGATCAGCGATGCGACGACGAGCAGGACGATTCCCGCCGCGATCCAGCGGCCGAAATGACGGACCGGAACCGCCTCGATCTCGTCGGGCGGTTCCGGTCCTACTTTCTCTGCTTCAACGCCGGGGCTGGCTTCCACCGGCATCCCTTCCGGCTAGTCGATCGCTCCGTTGATGGTCGGGTTGCTGATCGCGATGCTTTGGAGTCCCCAATAGTCGAGGATCTGCTTGTAGGTGCCGTCGGCCATCAGCGCCTTGATGGCTGCCAGCACGGGCTGCTGCAGGCCGCTGTCCTTGGACATCGCGATCCCGTAGGGCGCGTTCGCGATCGGGGGCGCCGGGCTGAGCTTGAACTTGCCGTCCGACTGCTTGACCGCGTAATCGGCGACGGGCGTATCGGCAAACGCTGCGTCGGCCCGCCCGCTCGAGAGCGCCAGGTTCACCCCGTTCTCGTCAGGGAAGACGCTGACGCTGACGGCCGGCTTGCCCGCGTCGGTGCACTTCTTGCTCTGCGCGGTCGCGTCGTCCGCCTCGGTGGTGCCCTTCTCCGCCGCGACCTTGAGCCCGCAGATGTCGTCGAGCGAGTTGATGGTCGGGCCGCCGTCCGCGTTGACGAAGAACGACTCTCCCGCGGTCGCGTAGGTGACGAAGTCCACCGTCTTCTCGCGGTCCTTGGTGTCCGTGAAAGAGGACATGCCGAGGTTGTACTTGCCGGCGGCCAGCCCCGGGATGATGCTGTCGAAGGGCTGGTTGGACACCGAGGTCTTCACGCCCATCAGTCCCGCGATCGCCTTTGCGAGGTCGGCGTCCATCCCGATCACGGTCTTGCCGTCGGAGGCGATGAACTCGTCAGGGGCGTAGGTCGCGTCGGCGGCCACGGACAGCGATCCGCTCGACTTGACGTCCGCCGGGACTTGCCCGGCGATCGCCGGATCGGCCTGCACGCTGAAGCTCGCCGCGGTCAGCGTGCCGCCGCCACTGGTGTTGTTGTTGTCGTTGTTGCTGCTGCCGCAGCCCGCTGCCACCGTGACGGCGGCGAAAGCGATCACTGCGATCAGTGCGGTAAGTCTGTTTCTCATCCGTCTCTCCCCCTCTGGGGTTCGGTTACGCGACGGACGATATCCGAGCGTCGTTGAGCGGAGATTGCCGCCTACTACTTCACTTTCTGAAGTATGCTTACGGCGAGATGAGCACCGAGCCGCTCCTCAATCGTCCCTGCGGCGGGCATTTCGAGAACGTCCTCGAAGCGATCGGCAACACACCGCTGGTCGAGCTGCCGCGCCTGACGCCCAAGCCGGAGGTTCGCCTCTGGGCCAAGCTCGAGGGCCGCAATCCGACGGGCTCGGTCAAGGACCGCGTCGCCAAGTACATGATCGAGGACGCCGAGGAGCACGGCGCGATCGAGCCGGGCCACACGCTGCTGGAGCCGACCTCCGGCAACACCGGGATCTCGCTGGCGATGATCGCCCAGCGCAAGGGGTACCCGCTCAAGGTGGTGATGCCGGACAACGTCACCGAGGAGCGCACCCAGCTGCTGCGCATGTACGGCGCCGAGATCGTCTACTCCGAGGGCGCCAAGGGTTCGAACGGCGCCGTCGAGCTCGCCCTCGAGATGGCCGAGGCCGACGCGTCGTACTACATGCCCTATCAGTACGGCAACGAGGCCAACCCGCGCGCCCACTACGAGGGGACCGCGAAGGAGATCCTCGACGAGCTCGACGACGTGACCGCCTTCGTCGGGGGTCTCGGGACGGGCGGCACCTTGATGGGCAATGGCCGCCGCCTCAAGGAGCACGACCCCGACACCAAAATCGTCGCCGCGGAGCCGATGCAGGGCGAGCACGTCCAGGGCCTCCGCTCGCTCGATGATGGCTTCATCCCGCCGATCATCGACCTCACCCTGCTGGACCGGAAGATCATGGTCTCCAACCGCGACGCGATCATCTGGACCCGCAAGCTCCTGCACGAGGAGGGGATGTTCGCCGGCGTCTCCGCGGGCGCCATCGCCTACGTCGCGGACCGGATCGCCGGGGAGCTCGACGAGGGCAACGTCGTCTTCCTCGTCCCCGACGACGGCTGGAAGTACCTCTCCAGCGGCGTCTACACCAGGCCGCTCGAGGAGCTCGAGAAGATCGACTCAACCGTCTGGTGGTAGCGGGCCCTTCTTTCCGGATCTTTCCCCCCGATCACCTGGAGCCGACTCATCGGCCAGGCTACCGTCGGAGAGCCGAGCGGTCGTCTCGCAGGCGCATGCGGAAGAAGCTGAAGCGCAGATCTCCGTTCGCACCGGTCACCTCGATGGTCCTGGCCTGGGGAATCTGCGAGAAGCCGGCGCCTTCAGCGATCCGAT
>JBKPIV010000166.1:0-6274 GCA_046730395.1 Actinomycetota bacterium
GTGCGCTCCTGCAGGCCGCGGGGCAGGCGCACCTCCCAGACCCGGTCGCGGAAGTGGCGGCGCAGCTCGCCGAGGATGGTCGGCGCCGCGTAGGCGATGAACGAGCGGCCCCGCTCGGGGTCAAAGCCGTCGAGCGCCTTCACCAGCCCCAGGCTGGCGACCTGGATCAGGTCCTCGAGCTGCTCGGAGGCGCCCCGGTAGCGAAACGCCAGCGAGCGGGCCAGGGGCAGGAAGCGACTGACCAGCTCCTCCTTAAGGGCGGGATCGCGCGTCTTGGCGTAGCGGCGCAGGAGCTCCTCTTCCCGGGCTGGGGTCCCCTCAGGCTCGAACACGCTGTCCTCGGCACGGTGAGGCGTGGGCCATCCCCCCGAGGTTGCTGAAACGTGACCGCGACGAGCCGTCTGTGAGTTGCGCAACGCCCCTCCAGTCGCCTGGTCGACATCGATGTGCTGGCGGGCAACGCGGCTCAAAGATGCCACGCATGCCCGCCACCAACAGTAGCAGCGGCGGGAGGGCGCGGAGTCAGCTCTGGTCGACGGCCAAAACGGCGGTGACGGCTTGGTTGACCGCGTCGTAGACGGGGATCGTGCGATCGATGGCGGTCAGCTCCAACAGCTTGCGGACCTCGCCGCCGCTGCTGACGATTGCGACGTTCGATTCGCCGTTCTGTGCCGGCTTCGCGCCGTGGAGCAGCGTCGCCAGCCCGGTGGAGTCGATGAACCGGCAGGCCGTGAGGTCGAGCACCAGAGGCCGGTCATCGTCGCTTGCCGCCTCGCTCAATAGATCACGCACTCGCGGGCTGGTCGCGATGTCCAACTCGCCGCGGATCTCGACGATCCGCACGCCCGTGATGATCCGCTCCGTGGCTTCGAACCGCGTGCCCAAGGTCACCTTCCAAGTCGACGATGGGCCGCCCGCCCGCCGCGTGACGCCCTTGGCTCCTCCACGCCGTTCCGGGTGCCCAACTGTGACGGCACCAGCCCGCTTCCGAGCGGCGGTCAGCCGTCAGCCGCAGTCAACCATCCGATTATCTCAAAGTCAAGCGGCTCTTCGGATTCCATGAGGATCCGCTGACCTCCCTGCGGCCCCGTCATCGCGGGCTTTGCGGGGCAGCCGTCGTGTTGCCCCGCCTACTCCCGCAACCCGGCGGCTTCGAGGGCATTGCCTTCATCGTAATACTCGCGAATGCGCACGATCATCCCGTCCCGGATCGTGAGAAGCTCGTAGTTGGTCGAGCGAACCTCGGCGCCACTCCTTGCGCCGCGCCCGACCTCGGTCGCCACCACCAGCACCTCATCGCCCCCGCAGTCCACGATCCGCTGGATCTCGTATCTGTAGTCATCGAAGCTTTCGAGCCACTCCTCAAGCCGCCGCCTGACTCCCTCACGGCCTAGATAGGTCGTTCCGTCTTCGGGCGCCGTCCACTCGACCTCGGGATGGCACAACGCCATCGTTCTAGGCATCCCGGCCAAGAGCTCTTTCTTGCTCCCAGCCACCTCGTACCAGCGCGCCGCAATCGCGACGTTCTCCTCCGACATCACCTACCCCGTTAGCCCAGCGGCTTCGAGGGCCTCTTGCGGTCGGGCGAAGTGCTGGAACCGAAAGACCTTGCCGTCCTTGAACTCGAACAACCATCCGTGCGGCTGGTCGACCCCGACCCCGCTCTCTTTCCCGCGAAGCCGGACCCGGCCGAGGACAACAACGCGGTCGCCCGTATCGCGCCACTCGTCCCCGACCAGCTCCCACTCCCGGAACTGCTCATCAACCTCCTGCATCCATCGATGCAGTCCCTCTCGCCCCTCGAACGGCTCGCGCTGGAGGCGGCTGACGACCTGAAAGTCCGGGTGCAGCTCATCCGTCGAAAAGTCCCGATCGCCTCCGTTCCAGCGTTTGAACCAGGACTGGAGCAGCTCCACGTTCTCCTGCGACATCGCCTACTCCCGCAGCCCGGCGGCTTCGAGGGCCTCTCGACGGTCCGCGTAGACCTTGAAGCGCACGAGCAGCCCGTCCCGGATTGTGAACTCGTGAGCGGGCGTCATCTCGACCTGAGCTCCGCTCTCCCTACCCGTCGCGCTCACCCGAACGAACGCCAGGACCCGTTCGTCGTCCACGTCGAAGAATCGCTCCGGCTCCATGTGGATGGGCGAACCGCTCCACGGTCCGGTCTCGCGGAACCGACGCATCTCCTCCACGCCCTTGAGGACCGGTCGATCCGGGTACACGTCGGTGAAGTCGAACTCCGCATCGGGCGCAGCCGTCTCGACGCCCGCGCCTATCAGGCCGCGCGGATCTGCATAGATCCGTCGCACGATCTCCACGTTCTCCTGCGACATCGCCGGCTCAGTATCTCGCCGCGCTCGGTTCGTTGCCGGCGAGCTAGGTCTGAGCCTGCCCGTCGGCTGCGCCTGCGCGAGGAGGTTTGCCGCGAGAACGCCAGCGACGCAGCCGCGCACGTAGCGGAGAGGTGCGCACAAGCTCGTAGGAATCCTCGTAGAAGTGGGCTTGGGGTCGTAGGGCCCATAGCCCAAGTCCGTCGGTCTGTCCCGTCGCGACGACGACCAGGGCGAAACCGCCCCACTGCTGACCCTCGAACGGAGGGTGGCTGGCTAGGCGACCGGGGACGAAGTCCAAGTCCCATCCGGCCACCTTGGGGTTATCGGCCAGCCGGGTCGATGCGATCCCCGCTCGAACGGCGGGGTTCCGCGAATCGTGAACAAGAATCAGGGTGCGTACGACCGTGGGCGAGGCAAGAAGGGCGCTCAGGTCGGCTCTCGCACCCTCGCGTGAGTGCTCCCCATCCACAAGCGCGAAGTCCACGCTCCGTCCCTGGGCCGCGAATCCTTCAAGCAGCGCTGGCAGGACAACCCTACTGTTGCCCTTGTGGAACGCGGCGTTGGCGGGGATGCGCTGCGGTTCCTCCGCCAGGTCGATCGAATGAACCTCTTCGCTGTGCACGGCGATCCTCTCGAGGCTTCCTCCGGTGGCCGTCCCGATCTCAATCGAAACTCCCGGTTTCAGTTGGGAGAGGAGCCCTTCCAAGGCGGTGCGCTCGCCGAGCGACATCTGCCAGTCCGCGCGAGACCAGATCTCAACGTTCTCCTGCGACATCGCGTTGCTCCTATGTCAAGGCGAGGGCGTGGGTCGGCACCTCGATCTCCCGCAAATTGGGGGAGATCGAGGTCATTCTCTCGGAGTTGGCGACCCGTAGCTTCTGCCAGACGACCCGAGCCAGAGGCGCTTCAGGCAGCGAAGCGCCTCGCGGCGGCTCTTGCCCTCGGCTCGCTTGCGCTCCAGGTACGCCCTCGCCGGCGGGTGGACGCGGGCCTGGGAGACGGCGATCCGATGCAAGGCCAGGTTCAGCTCGCGGTTTGCCCTTGCGGTTGAGGCGATGGCGCCGCTGGCGGCCGGAGGTGGCATCCAACGGCGCCACTCCGGCCAGCATCGCCAGCTTGGCGTGGTCCGGGAAGCGCTCAACCCCGGCCACCTCGGCGATCAGCTTGGCGGCGCAAAGCGTGCCGCAGCCCGGGAGCTCGAGCAACTCGGGAGCCCGGGCGCGGACGAGGGCGGCGAGCTCGCCGTCGCCGATCAGGAAGCGCTCCAGGTTCCCCGAGACGTGGCGGCAGTCCTCGAGCGCGCAGTATCTCGCGGATGGCGTAGAGCTCGGATACCTGCGGGCACGCCGTCCAAGGAATGGTCTAAGTCGGGCTCCTCCGGAGGCGGCTGGTTGTACCGTGGCGTGGCGCCGAGTGAGGCTCGTGCTCAACATCATCTGGTTCGTCTTCGCCGGACTCTGGATGGCGCTCGGCTACCTGTTCGCGGCGCTCGTCATGTTCTTGTTGATCATCACCATCCCGTTCGGGCTCCAGGCGTTGAAGCTCGCCTCTTTCGCCCTCTGGCCGTTCGGTCGCACGCTGGTCAAGCGACCAAGCGCTGGCGTTCCCTCAGCGATCGGGAACCTGATCTGGCTCTTGCTCGCCGGGTGGTGGCTGGCGCTCGGGCACCTGATCACCGGCCTGCTCCTCTGCCTGACCGTGATTGGAATCCCGCTTGGGCTCGGGAACTGGAAGCTGATCCCGGTCTCGCTCTTGCCCTTCGGGCGTGAGATCGTGCCCATCGAGCAGGCGGACGCCTCCGCCTTGGTCATCGCCGCACCGACCGAGCGATCTTGAGGACTCTCGAGTGACCGAGGGTGACCGGCACCATCCGTAGTCGGGGGTCGATCAGGAGAGCGGCAGGCCGGGCAGGCGCGGCGACCGGAGGGTACGAGGGAAATCGCGCGCGTCTCGCGTATATCTACACCCCAGTCTCCGACGTCCGAGCCTCGCAGGCAAGGCGGAGCCTCCGAGTGCCCATCGGCGGCACCCGCAACCTGGTGCGTCGCAACCACACATACGCGGAGCCGGGAAGGATGGCGTTCTGGTTGACGTGCACGCCAAGCACACCCTGCTCAAGGGCAACCACGCCTTCGGCGCCAAAGACGACGGCTTCGACGTCAAGAGCCGCACCACGAAGCTCACCGGCAACCGCGCGGTGCGCAACCACGATCTCGGCATACACGCCGTGCGCGGAGTGATCGACGGCGGCGGAAACATCGCCCGCCACAACGGAGACCCGCCCCAGTGCACGCACATCGTGTGTAACTGATCAGCCGCGCACTGCTGCGGCTGCCGCCGCGACGTTCTCCTGCGACATCGCCCGCGCAGTATCTCGCAGCCCCCAACGGGGGGCGGCGGTCGATCGTGACGGCTTCGCCAGCGATTACCGCACCCGTTCTTCGCGAAAAAATCTCCGGAAAATGGCTTGAAAAAGCCAAAAAAAGATTCCGTTTTGCGAGCGATGCGGGTGGGAGCCTCCCCCCTTGAGATGCGGGAGCAAGGGATCTGAAGTGAGCGCCTACTCCCGCAGCCCGGCGGCTTCGAAAGCCTCGTCCCGGTTCGCGTACATCTGTATCCGGGCCTGCTTTCCCTCGCGAAAGGTGATTACGTGGGCGAAATCCATGTCCACCGACACTCCGCTTGCCTTCGAGGAACCGCGCTGGCGAAGGACTGTGACGACCTTATCGCCCGCGTCGTGGTACTCCTCCACCTCAAGCTCGAAGTCGTCCCACGGTTCCAGCCAGTCGGCCAAGAAGGCCCTGAAGCCCTCGACTCCGTGGTAGTGCTGCCGCTCCGGCCAGCCGCGAAACGTCGACATGTCCAGGACGTAGTCGGGGGTAAAGATCTCCTCGAGGAGATCGCCACTCGCTAGGAAGTGCTCATAGCCCCGCCGGGCGATCTCAACGTTCTCCTCCGACATCTCCCGCGCAGTATCTCGCGCCGGACGACCGATAGTCTCGGACGCTCTCGAGCGAAGGGAGAACTCATGAGCCAAGAAGAAAAGACCTACAAAGGGCAGTGTTGGTGCGGCGCTGTCACGATCGTTGTCACGGGCGATTCGGAGGCCGCTGGATACTGCCATTGCAAGTCCTGTAGGAGCTGGTCCGCCAGCCCGGTCAACGCATTCACGCTCTGGAAGCCCGAGGCGGTCAAAGTGACCCAGGGAGAAGACCAAATCGGCGAGCACAACAAGAACGAGCGGAGCTATCGGCAGTGGTGCAAGGTCTGCGGCGGCCATCTGCTCACGCGGCACCCGGAGTGGGGTTTGGTCGACGTCTACGCGGCGACGATCCCTGAATTTCCGTTTGCACCCGAGGTGCACGTCAATTACGAGTCGACCGTGCTGCGCATGAAAGATGGCCTCCCCAAGCTCAAGGACTTCCCCGAAGAGTTGGGCGGCTCCGGCGAGACGATCGCCGAGTAGCAACGCGACCGGCCGGGGATTTTACGTGACCCTGCCCGCCCTTTAGCCGGGTTGACGTCCATGCGAACATATGTTCGTGCGCTGCGACTTCTGCGGGAGCCTTCGACCACACTGGACCTATCCGGTTAGGGGAGGCAAAAGCCGGGCGGCGTGCGACGAGTGCCGAACGGCAATTGAGGCTGGCAACCGCGAAGCATTGCTCGAGCGCGCCCTGCTCATGCCGCTGCCGAGGACGGTGGCCGAGCGCTACGCCTCTCGATTCCATGCGGAGGCCAAACGACTTCATTTGGAGTTCTGGCAGAGGCGCGATGGCCGAGCTCGGCTGCTCTGAAATCGGGGGCGGGGGCGGCGCCAAGCCATCTGCCGCCAGCCCACCTCCCAGGCCGCTGATCGCGTGGCGATGAGGGAGACTCGACGCGCAGCGCTGTCTTTGAAGAGGAGGAATGCGGTGTATCTACGCCTGAGGCGCAAGCGT
>JBKPIV010000167.1:0-26440 GCA_046730395.1 Actinomycetota bacterium
CTCGGCTACCCGGGCAACTTCCTCTCGATGATGTTCAAGAAGACGGAGGCGAAGTACGAGCCGGATCCGCGGCTCGAACGGGCGCTCGACGTGCTCTTCATCCTCCACGCCGATCACGAGCAGAACTGCTCGACGAACGCGGTCCGCGGCGTCGGGTCGTCGCAGGTCGATCCCTATTCGGCGGTGGCGGCCGGGGTCGCCGCCCTCTACGGCCCGCTCCACGGCGGGGCCAACGAGGCCGTCCTGCGGATGTTGCGCCGCATCGAGACCGCCGAGAACGTCCCCGACTTCCTCGAGGGGGTGAAGAACCGCGAGGAGCGGCTGATGGGGTTCGGGCACCGGGTGTACAAGAACTACGACCCGCGGGCACGGATCATCGAGCAGCACATGGACGAGGTCTTCGAGGCCACCGAGTACAACCCGCTGGTCGAGATCGCGCGCGAGCTCGAGAAGCGGGCCCTCGATGACGATTACTTCACCTCCCGCAAGCTCTACCCGAACGTCGACTTCTACTCGGGGATCATCTACGAGGCGCTGCAGATCCCGACCGAGATGTTCACGGTGATCTTCGCGATCCCGCGCACCTCCGGCTGGGTCGCGCAGTGGATGGAGCTGAACGACGACCCGGAGCAGAAGATCGCCCGACCTCGGCAGGTCTACGTCGGCGAGCGCGACCGCGACTACGTCGACATCGAGGATCGCAAGGGCCCCGAGAAGATCACCGGGCCGCCCGCCCGGCGGCCGAAGCGCCAGCGCCGCGGCGCGTAGGCAACGATCAGGGGAGGAAGGTCTGGCCGCGGCCTACCGGCTGACGATCCGCCACGGCTCGAGCGTGGAACGTGACACGTTCGCGAGCCTGGACGGCGCGATCGCCGCGATGGAGTCGCGCGTCCGCGAGATCAGGCGAGAGGGGCCGCTCGAGGAGGTCAGCGCCCTGCGCGACTACGAATCCGGCGACCGGGTGCACGCGCGGCTCGAGCTCTCGACGGGCGGCCTCTTCCGCAGCCACGAAGCCGGCGTGGACGTGATGGGGGACGGGTCCCTGGTGCCGTACGTGGGGGTCGTGCGGAAGCGCAAGCTCGAGGCGGCCGACGGCGCGTCCGCCTTCGACGCGGTGCGGGAGGCACTCGCACGATGAGCCGCGGTGACTCCAGGATCGAGCTCGACCGGGTCGCCGAGGGCGTCGAGGTCGGGCGCCGGGTGCGCCTACCGCGCGGCGCCGAGCCGCCGATCCGCGTGTACGTGAACGGCGTCGAGCAGCGACGGGATATCGACTACAAGCTCAGCGGGGGACAGATCGTCTTCGCGCGGCCGATCGTCAAGGAGGGGAAGGTCTCGGGTATCCGCTGGCTGGCGATGCTCCTCGGGCTGTTCGGCACCTACCGCAAGCACGAGACGGTGGACGTCGAATACCGCTTGGGCGGCCAGGCGAAGCTCGCGTCCGACGTGGAGATCCTTCGCGGCTAGTCGTCAGGCGCCGACGGACGCGGCCGCCTGCGGCTCGCCGGCCCCGAGTCCAGTGAGGCTGGCGATCCGCTCGCGATGCTGGCGGGAGTCGCCCAAGAGCTCGGCGCCCACCCTCGCGCGCTTGAGCAGGAAGTGGAGGTCGTGCTCCCAGGTGAAGCCGATGCCGCCGAGGACCTGAAGCGCCTCGTTCGTCACTCGCCACGCGGCATCGGAGGACTTGGCCTTGGCCATGGAGGCGGCGAGCGGCAGGGATTCCGGTTCCGCGTCGGCCGCCCAGGCAGCGTAGTAGGTCAGCGAACGCGCCTCCTCGATGTCGTAGAGCATCTCGGCGCAGCGGTGGGAGACGGCCTGGTAGGAGCCGATGGGGCGCCCGAACTGCTGGCGCTCCTTCGCGTAGTCGATCGCGATCTCCATCGCCCGCTGTCCGAGCCCGGTGAGCTCGGCCGCCAGCGAGACGACGGCGCGGTCGGCGGCGCCCTCGACGTCGCCGGGCAGCTCATCACCGCCCGACGCGGTGACTCGAGCGTAGGAACGGGTGGCGTCGATCAGCTCGACGGGCTCGATCTCCGCCTCGTCCGGCTCGACGAGCACGGCGCGATCACCGTCGTTCAGCAGCAGCACCGCGGAGCCGACGGCGTCGACGACGAGGTCGTTGGTCCGCGGTTGGAACGCAGCCGCCCCACGTCTCTCCCCCGAGGCGATGCCCGGCAGCCAGCGCTCGCGCTGCTCGTCGCTGCCCGCGTGGTGCACGAACAGGCCCGCGGACGCGTTCGAGAGGAATGGGGATGCCGCGCATGCGTACCCGAGCTCCTCACAGAGGATCGCCAGCTCGACCATTCCCAGGCCCTGGCCGCCGTGCTCCTCGGGGATCGCGATCCCGGGCCACCCGAGCCCCCGGATCTCCGACCAAAGCGCATCGTCGTAATCCCGTGCCTCCGCGGCCTCTCGCACCTTGGAGAGCGGGGACCGGTCGGCGAGCATCTCGCGCGCCGTCTCCTTGATCGCCCGCTGCTCGTCGCTGAATCCGAAGTCCACCGCTACCTGAACCTCGGCAGGCCGAGGACGCGCTCGGCGATGATGTTCTTCATCACGTCGGTGGTGCCGCCCTCGATCGAGTTCGCGCGGGAGCGCAGGAGGCGATACGACCACTCGCTGCGAGGCTCGAGCGCTTCGGGCCCGAGCACGTCGGCCGCCAGCTCGGTGAGCTTCTGGTTCGTCGTCGCCCACTCCCACTTCGCCAACGAGCCCTCCGGGCCCGGGACGCCGACCTTCATCTGCTCCGTCAGCGCCCGCAGCGCACCGAGTCGCAGCGCCTCGACGCCGATCTCGAGCTCGGCGACTCGCTGCCGGATCACCGGGTCATCGCCGCGGCCCCGTTCGCCGATCAGCTCGACGAGCTCGTCGAGGTCGCGGCGAAGCGTGATCGCCGACGCCGCGCCAAGGCCGGCACGCTCGTGCATCAGCGTGGTGATCGCGACGTTCCACCCGTTCCCCTCGCCGCCGACCACGTTCTCGTCCGGCACCACGGCCCCCTCGAGGAAGATCTCGTTGAACTCGGCCTCGCCCGTTATCTGCCGAAGCGGCCGGACCTCGATTCCGTCCTGCTCCATGTCGCAGATGAAGTAGGTGAGCCCCTTGTGCTTCGGGGCCTCGGAGTCTGACCGGGCGAGCAGCATGCACCACTTCGCCTCGTGGGCGAACGTCGTCCAGACCTTCTGCCCCGTCACGCGCCAGCCGCCGTCCTCGCGTACCGCCTTCGTCTTCAGCGACGCGAGGTCAGACCCCGACTCGGGCTCTGAGAATCCCTGGCACCAGATCTCCTCGGCCGAGAGGATCGGCTCCAGGAACCTCTCCTTCTGCTCCTCGGTCCCGTGGGCGATCACCACCGGGCCCCCCATCACCAGTCCGAGGACGTTCGCCGGCCGCGGGGCCTTTGCCCGCGCCATCTCCTCGCTGAAGATCGCCTGCTCGATCAGAGTCGCGCCGCGGCCCCCGTATTCCTTCGGCCACGAGATGCCGGCCCAACCGGCCTCGTGCAGCCTTCGCTGCCATGCGCGCTCGAACTCGAACCGGGCTTGGTCGCCGCCGCTGGGCATCGGGCCGGGGTGATTCTCGGCGAGCCAGGAGCGGACCTCGTCCTGAAAGGCCTGCTCCTCGGCGGTCAGCGTCAGGTCCATCGAACGCGGGACTCTATTAATCGAAGGCGTAGAGCATCAAGACCGCGACGGCGACCCAGGTGACCCCGGCGAAGATCATCCCGGGGTCCTCGACGAGGAACGCGGCGGTGGAGCGCGTGTCCTCGCGGTCGTAGATCAGATACAGGTAGCGGAAGACGCCGTAGAGGACCGAGGGCGCGGTGGCGAGCATCTTCGAGCCGATAAACGGGGAGTTGATCGCGTAGATCACGTAGCTGATCACGGCCGCCGCGGTGACCATGGAGACCATCTGGTCCAGGAAGGGAATCGAGTAGTGCTCCAGCACCGGACGAGTCATCCGCGAACCCACGGCCCCGGACGTCGCAGGCGAGGAGGCCGCGGGCAGCGATTCCTCGAGGATCGCTTCCTGGCGGCGCTTGGTGAAACCGAGGAAGAGCGCCAGCATCGCCGTGCAGACGAGGAGGTATGGGGAAGCGTGGACCTCCACTGCCACCGCCCCGGCGACCACGCGGAGGATGAAGAGCGAGGCAATCGTCATCACGTCGATGATCACCAGCCGCTTCAGGCCAAGCGAGTAGGCGACGGTGGCGGCGCCGTAGAGGGCGACGAGGCCGGCGACCTCGGCCGAGACGCCGGCCCACGCAACGGCGACCCCGATCGCCGCGAGGATCCCGGAGGCGGTCCACGCCCGCGAAGTGGCCAGCTCCCCGCTCGCGATCGGGCGGAAGCGCTTGTTGGGGTGGCGGCGGTCGTGCTCGACGTCGCGCAGGTCGTTGAAGAGGTAGCCGGCGCTGGACATTGCGCAGAACGCCACGAAGGTGATGAGAGCGTCGACCACCTCACCCGACTGCCCGAACTTCTTCCCGAACGCGAGCCCCGCGAACACGAGGACGTTCTTGATCCACTCCGATGGCCGCATCGCGGCGAGCAACGCGAGCGCCGGCGACCTCCGAGCTGGGGGCGACTCGACGCGTGGAGCGGCGGCCCGCTCCTCGGTGAGCGTCTCCATGGGGGACAGCTTAGGGGCTGTCCCGGTGGCGCCACCGGGGAGGCCTTAGGGCACCTAACGGAATGAAACGCCGCGCCCGGATGCGGCCCAGGACCGGCGCTGGATCGCCACCCGCCTCCTCACCGGTAGGCACCGCTACCGTCTTCGTCGGCGGTTGGCGCCCAGCTTGGTCCTGAACCGCCCCGGGCACGCCGCATTCCATTACGCGCTCTCAGGGATCGATCAGAACCCCGGGGTTGAGGATCCCGTTGGGATCAACCGCCCGCTTTGCCCCCAGCAAGGCCCGGGCGAAGGGGTCCGGGCGCTGCCGGTCGTACCAGGCCCGGTGGTCTCGGCCGACCGCGTGGTGATGCGTAATGGTGCCGCCGGCGTCGATCACGGTCTCCGACACCGCGGCCTTGATCTCGTCCCACTGCTCGACCTCCCCGCCGCGCCTGGCCGGGCAGAGCACGGTGTAGTAGGGGGCGGCGCCATCGGGATAGACGTGGGTGAAGCGGCACGACAGGCGAGGTGAGCCGGGGCCGTCCGGAGGCGCCCCGCACACCTCCGCGATCGCGCGCCGGGCGGTCTCCGTCACGCGACCGTGAAACTCGGCGAAGCGGTCCCAGGTGATTGCCGTCTCGAAGGTGTCGGAGAGGATGCCGCAGGCGACGAACGTGTCTCGCAGGTAGGGGGCGGCGAGAAAGGCGTGACGCCACGCGCCCACGGGATCGGACCCCGCGTTGCCGCTCGGGGGCGGGTGTTGCCGCAAGGCCCCGCGCCGTGGCTCGACGTCCGCCCCTCGCTGCTCGCGGCTTGCCCCCAGGACCTCTCCCGGTTTCCCGCCGTGATCTCGAACCACCTCGAGCGCCAGCTCCATCGACGCGTCCACCGGATGGTGCGCGGACTCGAATCCCAACACGAGCAGCGCTTGGCCCGCGGGCCCAGCGTGCGTGAGGCCGGACTCGGCGGCATCGAGCAGGCGGCAGTTCGATGGCCCGAGCCCCGACTGCGCGAGCTCGCGAACCGCCTCGGCGCCGTCGTCGAAGCCCTCGAATGCGACGCCGCAAGAGAGCTTGAATCGGGGACGCCCCTGAACCCGAACCCACGCCTCGGTGATGACTCCCAGGATCCCCTCGGACCCCAGCAGCATCCGGTCCGGGCTCGGCCCGGCGCCGGAGCCCGGCAGCCGGCGGCTCTCCCAGGGGCCGCGCGGGGTGATCGCTCGCACCGACTCGACCAGGTCGTCGATGTGCGTGTAGAGGGTCGCGACGTGGCCGCCCGCGCGGGTCGCGATCCAACCCCCCAGGGTCGAGAACTCAAACGACTGGGGGAAGTGGCGCAGGGTGAGCCCGTGTTCCCGCAGCTGGTCCTCGAGCGTGGGGCCGGCCGCCCCCGCCTGGATGCGAGCCGCGCGTGACACCGGGTCCACCTCGAGGACCCGATCGAGGCTGCCCAGGTCGATCGTCACCGCCGCGCGATAACCGTCGCCGACTCGCGGCTCCACCCCGCCGACGACGCTTGTCCCGCCTCCGTAGGGGATCGCGGCGATCCGATCGTCGGCACACCAGGCGAGGATCCGCTCCACGTCACTTTCGCCGGCGGGATGCGCCACGAGATCGGGCGGCGTCTCGATCTGGCCGCGAAACCCCCGCACCACGTCTCGGTAGGCCTTGCCCAGCGCATGGGCAACGCGCTCGTAGGGGTCCGAGGTGAAGATGCCCGCGAGCGAGGCCGGCGGCTCGACCCGCGGCTCCGGAAGCTCGATCGCCTCCAGCGACACCGGCTCCTCGACCTCGGCGGAGCCGAAGCCGAGCTGCTCCCGGATGCCGACCGCAGCCGTCTCCAACTCGCGCCGCGAGGGGCTGCGGTCCTCGAGACCCCAGCCCCAGTGCTTGCGGCGACGTTCGGTCGCGACGCGGGCCAAGCCGCTTACCAGTGGATCCCGCGCATCATGTAGGCGAAGGCGACCTGCTCCCTCGAGGCCTCCTCGCTGGGAGGCGGGGTGCCCGGCACCTCGGCCCGCTCGCCGCGCGCCGCGCGCGAGTCCGGGAAGAGCTTGTAGGCGCTGTTCAGGATGTAGTCGATCGACTTCGGGTTGATCGCGTAGAGGATCTGCCCGAGCGTCCCGACCGGGGTCGCGATCCGCTTCGGCTTGTGGATGATCGCCTCGCAGATCATGTCGGCCGCCTCGGCGGGCGTGATAGTGGGGAAGCGCCGGTACATCTTGGTTGGCGCGATCATCGGCGTCCGGACCAGCGGCATGTAGATGATCGTGGTGTGGACGTTGTCGTCGACGATCTCCGAGGCGATGCACCGGGTGAAGGCGTCGAGCGCCGCCTTCGACGCGACGTAGGCCGAGAAGCGCGGCGTGTTGGTCTGGACGCCGATGGAGCTGACGTTGACGATGTGCCCGGCCTTGCGCTCCCGCATCACCGGCAGGAGCTTGAGGATCAGCTTGACCGCACCGAAATAGTTGAGCTGCATGGTGCGCTCGAAGTCGTGGAAGCGGTCGTATGACAGCGCGATCGAGCGCCGGATCGATCGCCCGGCGTTGTTGACGAGGATGTCGACGTGGCCGTGCTGGGCGAGGACCTCGTCGGCCATCCGGTCGATGTCGTCCATGTCGGAGAGGTCGCAAGGATGCATGAATGCGGTGCCACCCCCATCCTCGATCTGGGACCTGATCTCCTCGAGCTTGTCGGCGCTGCGGGCGACCAACAGGACCTTGCCGCCGGCGTCCGCGATCTTCAGGGCCGCCGAGTGTCCGATCCCCGAGGATGCGCCGGTCACCATCACCACCCGTCCTCGCACCGCCTTCTCGAGCGAGACGGTGCCGAGGAGGCGCCGCACCAACCGCAGCAGCTCGTCGGGAATCTGCTGCTCGATGATCTGGCTCGTCCCGCCGACGGCCCCGGCCCGACCGCGGACCGCACCGACCAGCGTTCGATCGCGGAACAGATCTGGGTCCAGGTGGCGCTCCCAGTAGTCCCACAGCTTGTCGGCGTAGGCCTCGAGGGGCGGAACGCGGATGTCGGTGCCCCGTAGCGCCGCCTGTGCCTGGCGGCTGTCGAACCTGGTCGGGTAGTTCACGTAGGTCAGGACCGCGCGGGGGATGCCGAGCTCCGACAGAACGGCGTCGACGCCCAGGCTGACCGGGGGCAGCGCCACGATCCCCCTCAGGAGCGGCACCAACGGCTCGACCGCCACGGGGGGAACACGGGCGGATGACTGCGGCGCGTGCGCCGCGCTGGCGATGATGTCGATCACCTCCCCGGCGGTTCGGGGGTTCGGGTCGGTGAGGTGAAAGGCCCTGCCGTCGAGATCGTCGAGATGGGCGATGTGGTCCATCGCCCTCGTCACGTAGTCGACCGGAACGAGGTTGATCTCCCTACCCTCGATGCCGATCAGCGGCATCCACTGCGGGATCGCGTTGCGAAGCCTGCGGATCAGCTTGAAGAAGTAGTAGGGGCCATCGATCTTGTCCATCTCGCCCGTCTCCGAGTGGCCGACCACGATCCCGGGGCGGTACACGCGCCAGGGGCGGTGGCATTCCCGCCGCACGACTGCCTCCGAGTCGTGCTTGGTGCGGAAGTAGGGATGGTTGTCGAGGTTCTCGGCCTCCTCGAACATGTCCTCGCGCCAGAGGCCGCGGTAGAGCCCGGCCGCGGCGATCGAGCTGACCATGTGGACGCGCCCCGCCTCGACTGCCTCGGCGAGCTCCACCATGTGCCGCGTCCCCTCGACGTTGGCGAGGCGCTGGCTCTCCGCATCGGCCGTCATGTCGTAGATCGCGGCCAGGTGGAAGAGGTGGTCGACATCGCCTGCGAGCCGCGCGACGTCCTCGTCGGAGACCCCGAGGCGAGGCTGCGAGAGGTCGCCGACGATCCCGACCACGCGCCGCTCGTCCGCGCCCCACCGGTTCCGCAGCTCCTCGAGCCGGCCCTTGGATCCCTCGCGGATGAGCACGTAGACGATCCCATCACGCTCCAACAGGAGCTCCACCAGGTTCCGCCCGATGAAGCCGGTCGCACCGGTCACGAAGTAGCTCATCCGCTCTCCTCCGCTCGCTTGGCCTCGAGCCTACACTCATACCCAATGAGCGCGACCCGGTACCCGAGCGGCTGATGCCCATCAGCCCGTTGCCGATCGACCCCGGGGATCCGGGGCAGCCGAACACCAAGCTCGGGCGAGTCGACGGCTCCGACGTCGGCGCGGAGCGCCGGATCGTCCGCGACGGCGTACAGGTGCTCGCTCACGGTGCGCTGGTCTGCCCCGAGTGCGCGCTGCCGCTCGCGCTCCAGACGCAGCTTCCCGTTCGGCGCACGATCCGGTGCGCGTTCTGCGATCACGCGGCGCCCGCCCGCGCCTTCATGCGTGACGACGTGTATGACACGGTCGCCAACGAGGTGTACCTCGTTGCCAGGGTGACCTGAGCGGCGCCTGAGGCCATCGGCGGCCGGTGATTCGATGGACGTACGCAGGGAAAGCGTCGCCGTGGGGACCCGCAGGTCATAGACTCAAATCGAATGGCGGATAGCAGCACGGTCGAGATCCAGATGCCCCAAATGGGTGAGTCCGTGACCGAGGGCACGGTGCTCGAGTGGCACAAGCAGGAGGGGGAGTTCGTCGAGGAGGGGGAAACCGTGGTCGAGGTCTCGACCGACAAGGTCGACGCCGAGGTGCCGGCCCCGGCGAGCGGCGTGATCACGCGGATCCTCAAGGGCGAGGACGAGACGATCCAGGTCGGCGGCGTGCTGGCGGAGCTCGACCCGAGCGCCGAGCCGTCCGGCAACGGCGCCGGGGCGGCGGCGGGGCCGGGCGCGGAGACTCCCCCGGGGCTCGCCGAGGGCGGAACGGGGGAGGGAGACGCCGACCTCGGCGACGAGAGCGCCGGATCCGAGAGCCCCCAGCCGGGCGAGCTGGCCGAAGGTGTCGCCGCTGGGACTAGCGACGAAGTCGCGGTGCAGTCGGGCAAACCTGCCGCCCCGTCCGCGTCGCAACCCGCCGACACCGGAGGCGCAGCCGAGGATGTCGGCGGAGTTGTTCAGATCAAGATGCCGGAGATGGGCGAGTCGGTCACCGAGGGAACGATCCTCGAGTGGCACAAGGCCGAGGGCGACCCGGTGACCGAGGGGGAGACCGTGGTGGAGGTCTCGACCGACAAGGTGGACGCGGAGGTGCCGGCGCCGGCCAGCGGGACGATCACGAGGCTGCTCGCGCAGGCGGACGACACGGTCAAGGTCGGCCAAGTGCTGGCTGAGATGGCCGCCGGCCCGGCGCCCTCTGGACCGGAAGCGGCCACCGAGGAGCGGCGAGCGGCCGAGGCGGAACCCGCCCTGGCGCCGCCCCCGGAGGGCGACGGCCACCGCGTCTCGCCGGTGGCCCGTCGCGTGGCGGCCAAGAACGGCGTCGATCTCGGGGCCGTCCGCGGCTCGGGTCCCGGCGGCAAGGTGACGAAGGCGGACGTGCTGGCCGCGGCCAACGGAGAACGGGGCGCGGTTGCAGCGAGGCCGGCGGGCGCCCCGCCGGTTCCGGGCGAGGCCAAGCCACTGCGGGGGCCGGCCGGCATGCTCGCGCAGGCGATGAACGAGAGCCGGGCCGTTCCGACGGCCACCTCGTTCCGCACCCTTCCCGTCGACGTGCTCGACGCGAAGCGCAAGGCGCTCAACGGCGTGCTCAAGGAGCGAGGCATGAAGGTGTCGTTCACGCACCTGATCGCATGGGCGATCGTCGAGGCGGCGCGAGAGTGGCGGGTGATGGCTCGCGTCTACGCGGAGGGCGATGGGAAGCCGCAGGTGATCGAGCCGGGCGGGGTGAACCTCGGCATCGCGGTCGACGTGGAGCGGAAGGACGGCTCTCGCAGCCTGATGGTCCCGTGCATCAAGGGCGCCGACGCGCTCGACTTCGCGAGCTTCCACGCGTGCTACGAGGAGCTGATCTCAAAAACGCGCGAGAACAAGCTCACCGCTGACGACTTCCAGGGCACCAACATCACCCTCACCAATCCCGGAGGGTTGGGCACGGTCGCCTCCGTTCCGCGGCTGTTGAAGGGCCAGGGGACGATCGTCGCGACGGGCTCGATCGCCTACCCGGTGGAGTGGGCGCATGTTCCCGCGGAGCGCCTGCGGTCGCTCGGGATCTCGAAGGTGATGACGATGACCTCCACCTACGACCATCGCATCATCCAGGGGGCTGAGTCCGGTTCGTTCCTACGCCGCGTCGAGCAGCTGCTGCAGGGCGAGGACGGGTTCTACGAGACCGTCGCGGAGTCGGTGGGGGTTGCGACGAGCGTGGTCACGAGCGCCTACCCCGCCGCCGCCTCCGCCGCGCCGGGCGCGCCGCCCGCCGTGGCGCCCGCGGCACCGGCCGACACAGAGCTGCTTCAGGCGGTGCAGGCCGCCACCTCGCTGCTTAAGGCCTACCGGACGCACGGTCATCTGGCGGCCAACCTCGATCCGCTCGGGAAAGAGCCGAAGGGCGATCCGGCGATCGAGCCCGAGAACCTCAACCTGACCCCCGAGCTGATGTCGCGGATCCCCGCCTCGATCCTGCGCATCGGGGTCGAGGGCGAGACTCTCCTCGAGGCGCTGCCGAGGATGCGGCAGGCGTACTGCGGCACGATCGGCTACCAGATCGAGCACCTGTCGTCGCATCAGCAGCGAATGTGGCTACGGGAGATGATCGAGACGGGGGCCCACCGCACGCCGCTGAGCAGCCACGAGAAGGGGGCGCTCCTGTCGCGGCTGATTCAGGTGTTCCAGTTCGAGCGCTTCCTGCAGAGGGCGTACCTGGGGCAAAAGATGTTCTCGATCGAGGGTGTCGACTCGGTTGTGCCGATGATCGACGAGCTCGTGACGCTCGCTCGCCGTGGCGGCGCCGACGAGGTTGTGATCGGGATGGCCCATCGTGGCCGCCTCGATGTCCTCACGCACAACCTCGGCCGCTCGGTTGAGTCGATCATGGCTGAGTTCGAGGGGGCTCAGGCCCTCGAGCGGGTGAAGGCCGTGGCCGCGATCCCTCACGGTGGGACCGGCGACGTCAAGTACCACCACGGCGCCGAGGGCCTGTTCACCACCAGCGACGGCGATGAGATCAAGATCAGGCTGTATCCGAACCCGAGCCATCTCGAGTTCGTCGACCCGGTGGTCACGGGAGCCGCCCGCGCGGCACAGACATCCCATTCCGGACCGCGCCTCCACCACAACCCCGAGGTCGCGGTGCCGCTGCTCCTTCACGGCGATGCCGCGTTCCCGGGGCAGGGGGTCGTGGCCGAGACGCTCAACCTTCAGGCGCTCGAGGGCTACACCACGGGGGGCACCGTCCACATCATCACCGACAACCAGGTCGGCTTCACCACCGATCCCGAGGAAGGTCGCTCGACGCCGTACGCCTCCGACATGGCGAAGGGCTTCAACGTGCCGATCATCCACGTCAACGCCGACGACGTGGAGGCGACGATCTCGGCGATTCGGCTCGCGATGGCCTACCGGGAGCGCTGGGGGCGCGACATCGTCATCGACCTGATCGGCTACCGCCGCTACGGCCACAACGAGACCGACGAGCCGGCGTACACCCAGCCGACGATGGCGGCGCAGATCAAGAGCCATCCGCCCGTCTCCGAGATCTACGCGAGCCAGCTCGTCAAGGAGGGGGTCGTGACCGCAGACGACGTCGCCGCGGAGGCGCAGCAGCGCACCGAGCAGCTCCAGGCTTTGCACCGGGAGCTGAAGCGGAAGATCGAGGCGGGGGAGTACGAGGCCGGTACCGCAACCCAGGTGGGAACCGGCGAGCTCGACCGGACGAAGAGCCCTGAGGTCGAGACCGCCGTCTCCGAGAAGCGCCTGCGGTCACTGAACGAGGAGCTCCTCAGGGTTCCGGACAGCTTCACCGTCCACCGCAAGCTGCGCAAGCCGCTGGGGCGGCGGACCGACGCCGTCGCCGAGGGTGGGATCGAGTTCGGCCACGCGGAGGCGCTCGCGCTCGCCTCGCTCCTCACCGAGGGCACGCACATTCGCTTCACCGGTCAGGACACCGCGCGCGGCACGTTCTCGAACCGGCATCTCGCCTTCTTCGACGAGAAAACGGGCCTGCGCTACGTGCCGATCCAAAACCTCTCCGGCGCGCTGGCCCCGTTCGAGCTCTACAACAGCCCGCTCTCGGAGGCGGGCTGCCTGGGGTTCGAGTACGGCTACTCCGCGGCGTCGCCGGAGAGCCTGGTGCTCTGGGAGGCCCAGTTCGGCGACTTCGCCAACGCCGCGCAGGTGATCATCGACAGCTTCATCGTCTCGGGCGAATCGAAGTGGGGGCAGACCACTCGGCTAACCCTCCTGCTCCCGCACGGCTACGAGGGCGGGGGGCCCGAGCACTCGAGCGCTCGGATCGAGCGCTTCATCCAGCTCGCGGCCGAGGGCAACATCCGGCTCGCCAACCCGACGACGGCCGCGCAGTACTTCCACCTCCTGCGCCGTCAAGCCCGGATCGCGAAGCCGCGGCCGCTCGTCGTGTTCACGCCGAAGGGCCTGCTGCGCCTGCCGGCGGCTTCGTCTCGCCTCGAGGAGCTGACGGCAGGGACGTTTCATCTCGTCCTCGACGATCCGCGCGCGCTAGAACGAAAGGAGCAGGTCGAGCAGCTGGCGCTCTGCAGCGGGAAGCTCTACTACGACATCGATGGTCACGAGAGGCGCGAGGCCGCGAGCTCGGTGGCGATCGCCCGGGTCGAGCTTCTCTATCCGTTCGCGCGCGAGCAGCTCGCCGAGCTGATCGCGAGCTACCCCAACCTGAAGCGGGTGATGTGGGCCCAGGAGGAGCCCAGGAACATGGGCGCTTGGAGCGTCATGCTCCGGCGTCTCCCCGAGCTGCTCCCAGAGGGGGTCGAGCTCGGCTACGTGGGCCGGCCCCCGCGCGCCAGCCCGCGCGAGGGCTATCCGGCCGCCCACCGCTCCGAGCAGGAGCGCATCGTCCTCACGGCGCTCGAGGCCTAGCCTCAGGCCAGAACCAGTCGTCGAAGCGGCGGGTCTGCCGGCTGCGGAGCCGGCGGCGGGCCCGCTGGAACCACGCGAGCTCCTCGCCCCCCGGCGGAGCCCCGCCGGCTGCGCTTCGACACGCGATCCCGGGCGTACCGGCGTCCCACGCGGCTTGCCCGATCCGCTGACACCGGCGGTGAGCGATGCGGCGACCGCGCTCGTCCCTGGGGTAGGTCGCGGGGAGGCCGACCGAGGCGCACCCTCTGCTGGTGACGATGTCCACGTAGCGGGCGTGGGGGATGGTTGTCACGACGATGACCGGCGCCGTCCTCGGGTCGAGGTCCTCGGGGCCGAATGGCTGCCCCTCGAGCCTGCGGATCACGTTGGCGCGTGCCACCCCGATCGTCGCGCACAGATATACGACGGGGAACGAGCCCGGTGGATTCCACCGTCCCCCGCGCGCCTGAGCGTGCCGCCCGTCGAGGGGATCTCGCCATCCGGGGTCCGCCACGCGCAGGTAAGCGCCGCGGCGCTCGATCGTCCTCACGTCAGGCGGTAGTGGCCCAGTCGAACGCCGCGCGAACCCGCTCGAGCAGCTCGTGGTGGCGATCGCCCTCGATCATCTCGAGCATCGTCCTTCCGCGATAGGCGGGGGCGGGACGCCTCGCGATGCCGGGCAGGCGCTCGGCCTTGAGCTGGTGAGACAAGAGGTCGGTGATCGCTGCGATCGTCGCCGCCTTCTCCTGCCGGTTCGACGGCACCCCCCTCGCGCGCCATTGGTCGACCGCCTGCCTGGAGACCCCGAACAGCCTCCCCAGCTCTCCGCTCGTGAGGGAGAACGCCCCCTGGATCTCATCGAGGAGGCTCGTCGCCGTGATCGCCGCCGTGGCCATGCTCCCAGCCTAGCGCAAGCGATCTGCAAGCGCAAGGAATTTGCAAGCGATGCGATCGGTCCACCTTCAACGGAGCGCTAACCTCGGCGCGGATGCCCTCAGGGCCCGCAGATCAGGTCGCCCCCGCTCCCGAAGCCGACGTCCCGTTGCGGGACTCCTCGGGCGGCTCCAGCGAGGTTCTTCAAAGACCGGTCCCGGGAACGCTGTGGCCCTGGGTCAAGCGAGCGAGTTGGTTCGAGCTGGCGATCTTCACCGCCCTTTGCTTCTTCTGGCTCGCGCCTGGCTTCGACGAGCAGGCGATGATCTTCGGCTGGGCCCACGGGATCGGGTTCATCGCGCTTTGCGTGCTGATCTGGATCGCCGTCCGGCGTCACGAGTCCCCCTACACCCTGCTCGCGGCCACCCTCACGCCGGTCGGCCCGCTGGGCAGCGTGATCGGCATCAGCGTGATCGAGCGCAAGCGCCGCCGCGAGGCCCTCGCGGAGCGCCGGCCTACGTGAGCGAGACGCTCGCCCAGGACAAAGCCAGGGGACGGTTTGCAGCCGCCGCACAGTTGGCGGGGCGGGGCTGTGGGAGGCAGGGGGTCCACACAGCCCGCGCCCACGCCTGCGCGTCGGTAGCCAGGGAGGGATGCCGACGCGATCGTCCCCGGAGGCGGGACTGGCCGGGGACGAGCCCATAAGTCTCCCTCAAGCGCGGTTAAAGCCCATTCTGATGCATCGGGGCCTCCAAAGTCAATAGCAAGAGAGGGCATCCCGTGCGCCGGAGTTGCGATTCGTACGTCGCTCAGCGAAGGCCCCGCAACACGCGCTGAAGGATCCCACCGTTCCGGTAGTAGGCGACCTCATTCGGCGTGTCGAGCCGCGCGCGGGCCTCGAACTCGATCGGCTCGGCGCCCTGGCGCTCGGCCGTCACCTGGATCCGTCGCTCGCTCGCGCCCGGCTCGACCGCTTCCTCGAGCCCGCCGAGATCGAAGGACTCCTCGCCGGTTAGGCCGAGGGAATCGACGCTCTCGCCGTCGGGAAGCTGCAGCGGCAGGACGCCCATGCCGATCAGGTTCGAACGATGGATCCGCTCGAAGCCCTCCGCGATCACCGCGCGCACGCCCAGGAGTGCCGTGCCCTTGGCGGCCCAGTCTCGTGAGGAGCCCGAGCCGTATTCCCTTCCCGCGAGCACGACCAGGGGCACCCCCTCGTCGGCGTAGCGCATCGCCGCCTCGTAGATGGTCGTCTCCTCGCCGTCGGGAAAGTGGCGGGTAAAGCCTCCCTCGCGGTCGACGAGGCGGTTTCGCAGGCGAATGTTCGCGAAGGTGCCGCGAATCATCACCTCGTGATTGCCTCGCCGCGAGCCGTAGGAGTTGAAATCGCGGACCTCCACTCCGTGGTCGATCAGCCACCGCCCGGCGGGGCTGTCCCGCTTGATCGCTCCCGCCGGCGAGATGTGATCGGTGGTCACGCTGTCGCCGAGCACGGCGAGCACCCGAGCGCGCTGGATTGGCTCCGGCGGCCGCGGCTCCGGGTCGAGGCCCGCGAAGAACGGCGGACGGCGAACGTAGGTCGAGTCCGGCCACTCGTAGCGATCGCCCTCCGGGATGTGGAGCTTCCGCCAGCGCTCGTCTCCGATGAACACGTCGTCGTACCCCTTCGTGAACATCTCGGAGCGGATCGCGCCCTCCACCGTGTTCTTGATCTCCTCGCTCGAGGGCCAGAGGTCCCGCAGGTAGACGGGCTCGCCGTCGGAGCCCTCGCCGAGCGCCTCATCGAGGACGTCGAGGTCCATTCGTCCGGCGAGCGCATACGCGACGCAGAGCGGCGGCGAGGCGAGATAGTTGTTGCGCACGTCCTGGTTGATCCGGCCCTCGAAGTTCCGGTTCCCGGAGAGGACCGCGCAGACGACCAGGTCGTGCTCGTTGACCGCCTTCGAGATCTCCTCGGGAAGCGGCCCCGAGTTGCCGATGCACGTGGTGCATCCGTAGCCGACCAGATTGAACCCGAGCCGATCCAGATACTCGGTGAGTCCGGCCCGCTCGAGGTAGTCGGTGACCACGGTCGAGCCCGGCGCGAGCGATGTCTTCACCCAGGGCCTTCGGTCGAGCCCTCGCTGGACGGCCTTCTTCGCCAAGAGCCCCGCCCCCACCATGACCGTCGGGTTCGACGTGTTCGTGCAGCTCGTGATCGCCGCGATCACCACGCGCCCGTGGTCGAGCTCCGTCTGGGTGCCGTCCTCGAGCGCAACGACCACCGGCTTCCTCGCCCGCTCCTCGACCGCGGCGCCACCCGCTCGCCGCGGCCGGCCGCGGGCGTCGTTGTGCTCCTCGGCGGGCGGATCGGAGGCGGGAAACGTCTCCGCCACCGCCTCGTCGTAGCCGCTGCCGAGGTCCTCAACGGCCCGCGGGTCGAACTCGCGCAGCGATTCCAGGAACGCCGCCTTGGCGTCGGTGAGGGCGATCCGGTCCTGGGGGCGCTTCGGCCCCGCGATGCTGGGCTCCACCGCGCCGAGTTCGAGCTCGAGCATCTCCGAGAATGTGGGCTCGTCGGAGTCCGAATGGAATAGGCCCTGCGCCCGGGCGTAGGCATCCACCAGCTCGATCAGGTCGGTTGGCCTGCCCGTGAACTCGAGGTAGCGAAGGGTCTCCATATCGACCGGGAAGATCGAGCAGGTGGAGCCGAACTCGGGCGACATATTCCCGATCGTGGCGCGGTCGGCCAGACCCAGCGTGTGCAGCCCCGGGCCGAAGAACTCAACGAACTTGCCCACCACGCCGCGTTCCCGCAGCATCTCGGTGACGGTCAGCACGAGGTCGGTGGCGGTGGCGCCCTCCGACAGCTCGCCCGTGAGCTTGAAGCCCACCACCCGCGGCAGCAGCATGGAGATCGGCTGGCCCAGCATCGCCGCCTCGGCCTCGATCCCGCCCACCCCCCAGCCCAGTACCCCGAGCCCGTTGATCATGGTCGTGTGCGAGTCCGTCCCGACGAGCGTGTCCGGATAGGCCTGCACGACGCCGTCGACCTCGCGTCGAAACACGACTTGGCCCAGGTACTCGAGGTTCACCTGGTGGCAGATACCGGTCGCCGGCGGGACGACGCGCAGATTGTCGAAGGCATGCTGGCCCCAGCGGAGGAACGCGTAGCGCTCGCCGTTTCGCTCGTAGTCGCGGTCGGCGTTGATGGCGAAGGCGCGCGGGTTCCCGAACGCATCCACCTGCACCGAGTGGTCGATGACCAGGTCCACCGGCACGAGCGGGTCGATCCTGGCGGGATCCCCGCCAAGCTCTTCCATGGCATCGCGCATCGCGGCCAGATCCACCAGCGCGGGCACACCGGTGAAGTCCTGCATCAACACGCGGGCGGGCTGAAACGGGATCTCGGCGGCCGGCTCCGCCCTCGCGTCCCACATCGCGATCGCCTCGATGTTGTCGCGCATCACCGACTCGCCGTCCTCGAGCCGGAGCGCGTTCTCCAGCAGGACCTTGATCGAATACGGCAGGCGGGCCACGTCGTACTTCTCCTGGAGAGCGTCGAGTCGGTAGATCTCGTATTCGCGCGCGCCGACCTCGAGCGTGTCGCGGGCGCCGAAGCTGTCGTTCATCCGATCACCTCCCGACGATCATCGTAGGGCGCTGTCCGAGGGGATACGGACGAGCGGCGTCAGCGCTTTCCCGCCTGCCCCTCGTGAACGCGGTCGGCGACCCGGCCCGCGCGCCGGCGGGTGACGCGGGCCGCGAGGTGGGGGCGACGGTGCGCGAAGGCCGCGCCGAGCCGCTGCAGGAGAGGGGCCACCTCGACCTCCGCGCGGTCGCGCTCGATCGCCGTCACCACCCCTTGGCCAACCTCCCCCGGCGAGGAGGTGCCGAGGCCTGCGGGCGCCTTCGCGCCCGACTTAGCGAACATCCCCGCCTCCCGGATGAACCCGGGCAGGACCACGGACACACCGATGCCCGAGGCCCGGAGCTCATCGCGCAAGGCGAGCGCGAAACCCCGCAGCGCGAACTTAGTGGCGGTGTAGACGGAGCTGTGCGGGAAGGCGACCTTTCCCTGCAGCGAGGAGATGAAGACGAGATGCCCGGAGCCGCGCTCCCGCATCCCCGGAATCAGCGCTCGCGCCATCTTCACGGGCGCCTCGAGGTTGATGCGCAGGGCCTGAGCGAGGTCATCCTGCGTAAACCTCTCGAGTCGGCCCCCGGCGGGAACCGCAGCATTCGCGACCAGCACGTCGACCGGGCCCGCCTCGCTAGCCAAACGTTCGGCGGCTCCTTCCTCGCCCAGGTCCGCCGCCAACGCTCGGTGCTCGCCGGGGAGCGCGCGGGCGAGGGATTCGAGGGCGCTGGGCGTCCGCCCGCTGAGAACGAGGGTCGCCCGCCGCTCCGCAAGCGCCCTCGCGATCGCCCTCCCGAGCCCCCCGGTGGCCCCGGTCAGCAGCACCGTCTTGCCCGCGAGCTCCACGCAGTGAACGTACCAACCGGGGTCCAGCTTCCGTCCCGCTCGGACCCGGCCGGCTCGGCATGGGGCCGCGGTTCCTCCACTGGATCCAGTCCAGTGTCGGATTGGTTGCCCTCAGGCGAACAAACCCGACAACGGATCAGGCGGGCCCTCCCTGACCGCACACTCGACGCCCAGCCACCCCTACCCAGCCCTTTCTCGCGGGCGTGGAGGCTGCCCTCGGTGCCGCAAATTGCAGGAATTTTGCCCCTCGGCGCCGAACTGTGAGCGTTGTGTGAGCAGACGTCGGCCCGATCGTGTAGTCTGCCGCGCCATCGATAACCGGTAAAGCCGAGTCCCCGCCCGACCAGGGCGGGGAGCGGGGGAACCAACGAGAGGGGCGAACCCACCAGTGTGGGGGCGCAGGCTCCTTTAGCGCCAGCCCGACAGCTAACCCCGTAGGCCGACGAAGGAGACTGGTCTGGCTACCCACACCCCAGGCTCTCAGCGCAGGAAGCCGAAGGCGAAGCTGGCGTTGGCTGCGGCCGCGGCGCTCGCGTCGTTCCCGATCGCCTCGGCGCAGGCAAGCGATGGCGGTACGGGCACGAGCACCGCCAGCGCCCCCACCGGTCACGCTCGCCTGGTCAACGGCAAGGCGATCCCACCGGCGGATGCCCCGCAGCGGGTCGTCGACGTCATCGACGCGGCCAATCACATCCGCAGGAAGCCGTACGTCTACGGCGGCGGCCACGGCAAATGGAACGACCGGGGATATGACTGCTCGGGCTCGGTCTCGTACGCCCTCCACGGCGGGCGCCTGCTGGCTCACCCGCTCGATTCGAGCAGCTTCATGCACTGGGCCCAAGGTCGCAAGGGCAAGTGGATCACCGTGTTCGCCAACCCGAGCCACGCGTTCATGGTGGTCGCCGGCTTGCGCTTCGACACCTCGATGGTTCGCGGCTCGGGTCCCGGCTGGAGCAAGGACATCCACGCCGAGCGCTGGAGCGATTTCCGCAAGCGGCACAAGGGCCGCTTTTAGGGCAACCCTCCGCATTTAGGGCGACCGTCTAGACGCTGGCCGGCCCGGGCGAGGAATCGGCAAGGAAGGCGCGTCGAGACGGGCGCTTGGCCTCGGCTGGGGGGCTTGACAACACTTCTTTCGAAAGATATCTTTCTAGCATCCGAGAGGACCCGACTCGCCGCACGGTCAGGCTCACCGACCCGCGGGCGCTGCGTGCCGTGGCGCATCCGACCCGTCTGGCGCTGGTCGGCCTGCTTCGCCGCGAGGGGCCACTGACGGCGACGCAGGCGGGCGAGCGCCTGGGCGAAAGCGCGGCGAGCTGCTCCTTCCATCTGCGTCAGCTCGCCAAGTATGGGTTGGTCGAGGAGGCCGGCGGCGGGCGCGGGCGCGAGCGGCCGTGGAAGGCGACGGCGCTCTTCACCGACTGGCCCAACGTCGGCGGCGACCCCGACATGGACGCGGCCTCGCAGCTCCTCGATGCGGTCGTGGCGGAGCGCTACTTCGAGCAGCTCATGCGCTGGCTCGAGCAGCAGCGCGGCGGCGAGCCGGCGGAGTGGCGCGAGGCGGCGCTCTTCGGCGACACGCTGGTCTACCTCACCGTGGCGGAGCTGCAGGAGCTCGGCCGCCGGATTCGGGCCCTCATCGACCCCTACGTGGACCGGCTGCCGCACGCGGACCGCCGGCCGCCCCGATCCCGGCTGGTCACCGTGCTGCACGTGGCATTCCCGACTCCGCCGGATCGCCCGCCGGAGGCGTAGTGGCGAGGCGACGCCCGGTCCCCGCGCTCCTGCGGGAGAACCGCCCATTCTCGCTGTTCTGGATCGGCCAGACGATCTCGCTCTTCGGCGATCAGGTCTCGATCCTGGCCGTGCCGCTCGTCGCGGTACTCGTGCTTCACGCCGGCCCGGCCCAGATGGGTTATCTGACGGCCGCTGGGCTGGTGCCGAACCTGCTCCTCTCGGTGCACGCGGGCGCGTGGGTCGACCGCCGTGGGCACCGGCGCCTCGCGATGCTCCTCTCGGACCTCGGCCGAGCAGGGCTCCTGGGCACTATCCCGCTCGCCTACGCCCTCGGCGCCCTCACGATGGCCCAGCTCTACCTCGTCGCGTTCGGCGTGGGCTCGCTCACCGTCCTCTTCTTCGTCTCCTACAACACACTCTTCGTCGCCCTGGTGCCGAGGGAGCGCTACGTCGAGGGGAACTCGCTCCTCAACGGCAGCCGCGCCCTCTCGTTCGTGGGCGGCCAGAGCCTCGGCGGGGTGCTCGTCCAGGCACTGACCGGACCATTCGCGCTGCTCACCGACGCCGCGTCGTTTATCGCTTCGGCGCTGTTCCTCAGCAGGATCTCTCCGGAGGAGCCTTCAACCGACCCCGGCGGGCCCGGTCACACCGCCGCGGGCATCCGCTACATCGCGGGCTCGCGGATCATGCGCGCCGCGCTGGGGGCGACCGCCACGGTCAACCTGTTCAACTTCGCCTTCTTCGCGATCTTCATCCTCTACGCGACGAGGACACTTGGCGTCCGCCCAGCGGAGCTCGGGCTGGTCCTCGGGGCCGGGGCGGTCGGTGGGGTGCTCGGCGCCGCGCTCACGGGCCGGCTCGTGCGACGACTCGGTATCGGCCGCTCGCTGGTGGCGAGCTTCGTACTCTTCCCCGCCCCGCTGATCCTTGTGCCCCTGGCGGGCGGCGCCAAGCCGATCGTGCTCGCGCTCCTGTTCGCGGCCGAGTTCGGCTCTGGATTCGGCGTCATGGTCCTGGACATCGGCCTGGGTTCGCTGTTCGCTGCGCTGATCCCGGACCGCCTGCGCTCCCGCGTCTCGGGCGCCTACATGGTGGTCAATTACGGGGTGAGGCCGCTGGGGGCGCTGCTCGGCGGCGCGCTCGGCGGCGCGATCGGCCTGCGCCCCACGCTCTGGCTCGTCACCGTCGCCGGGCTCGCGAGCGTGCTGTGGCTCGTGCCGTCGCCGGTCCCGCGGCTGCGCGCCCTTCCGAGCCCGGCCTGAGCGGTCTCACTCTGCCGCGAGGGCGCGCAACAACCCCAGAAGGTCTGATGTGGGGATCCGACATCGGGCCTCTAGACGAACCGTCCAAGCGGAACAGCTCGTGGAGCCGCTCCGCGCCGCGTGGGTTGCTCCACTGCGGCCATCGGCAGGCCGGAACTTTGTCCACCGAGGGACTACATCCCGGAAGGGGCTTCGTATAGCTTCTTTCGGTGAGGCGCAGAGATTCCAGTGAGGAGCTTTAGCTCCGAAACTGGCTGGTGCCGTTTCAGGAATCCTGCATCTCGTTCCCGTGGAGGAGACCGCAGCCATCACCGTTGACAAAGGGGTACCGGAGCGGCCCGCGCCGCCCGCAGGGCCCTCGAGCGAGCGGACCACCCCCGACGTACGCCTCGCTGGAGTGCGCAAGTCGTACGGCGAGGTGGTCGCGGTGGCCGGCATCGACCTCGAGGTCGCCTCGGGCGAGTTCTTCACGCTGCTCGGCCCATCTGGTTCCGGCAAGACGACGACGCTCCGCATGATCGCCGGCTTCGACGAGCCCGACGAGGGGACCGTCGAGATCGCCGGTCGCGAGATGACCGGCCTCCCCCCCTACGACCGAGAGGTCAACACGGTGTTCCAGGACTACGCGCTCTTCCCCCACATGACGGTGGGCGAAAACGTGGAGTACGGAATGCGGGTGAGCAAGGTGGGCCGCGCCGAGCGCCGCAAGCGTGCCGCCGAGGCGCTCGAGATGGTGCGCCTTGGAGGTTTTGAGCCACGCAAACCAAACATGCTCTCCGGCGGGCAGCGCCAGCGCGTGGCGCTCGCGCGGGCAATCGTCAACCGGCCGCGGGTACTGCTGCTGGACGAGCCCCTCGGCGCCCTCGATCTGAAGCTCCGCGAGCAGATGCAGGTGGAGCTGAAGGGGATCCAGGGAGAGGTCGGGATCACGTTCATCTACGTCACGCACGACCAGGACGAGGCGCTGACGATGAGCGACCGGATCGCGGTCTTCAACGAGGGACGCGTCGAGCAGGTGGGCCCGCCGGCGGACGTATACGAGCGCCCGCAGACGCCGTTCGTCACCGGATTCGTCGGGGTCTCCAACATGATCGAGCGCAACGGGTCCCGGTTCACGGTGCGTCCCGAGAAGGTGCGGCTGGTGGAGCAGGGCGAGGACGGCGCCGGCCTTCACACCGAGAGGGGCGTGATTCGCGACGTCGCCTACGCGGGGATGGTGACGCGGTATCTAGTCGAACTCGAGGCGGGCGGGGAGCTTCAGGTCGTTCGCCAGAACCTCGAGACCTCGTCGGCGGAGGCACTCGAGCAGCGCGGGCGACAGGTGACGGTCGGGTGGCGGCCGGATCAGACGGTGGCCGTCTCGGAACACACACGAAGGGGGAATTCCCAGTGAAAGGACAAGGCCAGCGCCATCCGGCGAGGGTGGCGTGGACGATCGCCGCCGCGTTGATCGCGACGCTGTTCGCGGTCGGTTGCGGGAGCTCGTCGAGCTCCGGGCGAAACACGGAGATGGCGCAGAGCGTCGGCAAGCCCGAAGGTTCGGTCAACCTGGTGGCGTGGGCCGGCTACGTCTCCAACCCGTGGAAGTCCGACTTCGAGAAGCAGACCGGCTGCAAGGTCAACGTCAAGGTGGCCGGCACCTCCGACGAGATGGTCCAGCTGATGAGGACCGGCCAATACGACGGCGTCTCGGCATCCGGGAATGCGACCGAGCGCCTCGTTGACGGCGGGGACGTCTCGCCGGTGAACGTCAATCTGGTTCCGAACTACAAGACCGTGTTCTCCGACATCAAGGACCAGCCGTACAACACGTTCGACGGCGTCCACTACGGCATCCCGCACGGGCGGGGGGCCAACCTCCTGATGTGGAACACCGACGTCGTCAAGCCGGCGCCGAAGTCCTGGGGGATCATCCTCGACCCGAAGCAGGCCACCAAGTACAAGGGCAAGATCTCGGTCTACGACGATCCGATCTACATCGCCGACGCGGCCGTCTACCTGAAGGCGCACAAGCCGAGCCTGGGGATCACGAATCCCTACGAGCTCAACGACGCTCAGTTCACCGCGGCCACCGACCTGCTGAAGCAGCAGCATCCGTACGTCGGCGAGTACTGGTCCGACGCGCTGAAGCAGATCTCCTCGTACGCGAGCGGCGACAGCACAGTCGGAACGACGTGGCAGTACCAGTACTTCGCCCTGAGGGACAAGGGCAAGCCGGTGGCTTCGAGCCCCGCGAGCCAAGGGTTCGTGCCGAGCGAGGGCGCCACCGGGTGGTCGGACACCTGGATGATCAGCTCATCCGCCGCGCATCCCAACTGCATGTACAAGTGGATGAACTTCATCGTCTCGCCGACGGCGAACGCGGAGGTCGCGCAGTATTTCGGTGAGGCGCCGGCCCAGAGCAAGGCGTGCAACACGTCGACGCTCGAGGCTGCGGCGAAGGCGGATGGCTACCCGCCGAATCCGAAGTTCTGCGACCAGTACCACGCCGCGGATCCGGGGTTCTGGAAGCGCGTCTACTACTGGGAGACGCCGGTCTCGGATTGTGGAAACGGCAACAACGACTGCAAGGACTACAACGACTGGGTAAACGCGTGGACGGACATCAAGGGGTGACCGTCCCCTCGTAGCTCCGATGAGCGAGGAGCTGGATGGAAGCAGCTGACGCGCTCGCGTCAGCGCCGAGGAGGTCGGCGGGCCGTAGGCTCGCCGGCCTCTTCCACCGCCGGCCCACGCTTGCGGTCGGCTCGCTGCTGAGCGGGCCGCTTGCCTGGCTGGTCGTTGGCTACCTCGGTTCGCTCGCCGTCCTCCTCATAGCCGCGTTCTGGAACGTCAGCGCGCTGACGGGCGAGGTCTCGCAGGCCTTCAGCCTCGACAACTTCAAGACCCTTGTCGACGACCCCGTCTACAGGACGATCGCCTGGCGCACCATCCGGATCGCCCTGCTGGTGACGATCACCGATGCCATCCTGGCGTTCCCAATCGCCTTCTACATGGCCAAGGTGGCAACCCCGCGGGTGCGGGCCGCGCTACTCGTTGGCGTGCTGATGCCCCTGTGGTCCTTCTACCTCGTGAAGGTCTACGCGTGGCGGACGATGCTCTCCGCCAACGGGGTCATCAACTGGGCGCTCGGCCCGCTTGGGATTCACGGGCCGGGTTACGGAACGACGGCCGTATGGCTCGTGATGAGCTACCTGTGGCTCCCGTACATGATCCTGCCGATCTTCGCCGGCCTCGAGCGGATCCCGGATTCGCTCCTCTCCGCGTCGGAGGACCTCGGCGCCTCCCCTCTGACGACCTTCCGCCGCGTGATCCTGCCGCTGTCCCTCCCGGCCGTGGTCGCCGGGTCGATCTTCACGTTCTCGCTGACGCTCGGCGACTACATCACGCCGACGCTGGTCTCCAACAGCCAGTTCATCGGCAACGTCGTCTTCAGCAACATCACCAACAACCTGCCGCTGGCCTCGGCGTTCGCGACCGTCCCGATCCTCGTGATGATCCTCTACCTGCTCGGCGCCCGCCGCCTCGGGGCGTTCGAGCACCTGTAGCTGGCGCCATGAGGCTTTCTGTCCGTTCGAGGATCCTCCTCCGCGTCGCCGTCGCGATCGGCCTCGCGTTCATCTACGTCCCGCTGATCGTGATCGCGATCTACGCGTTCAACTCCTCGAACCTGCTCGAGTGGCCGCCGCCCGGGCTCACCCTGCACTGGTTCCCAGAGGCGGTCAAGGACTCGGCGGCGCGGAGCGCCCTGGTCACCTCGCTCAAGGTGGGCCTGGTAGCTACCGTCCTCGCGCTCGTCCTCGGCACGCTCGCCGCGATGGCGGTGGCGAGACATCGCTTCTTCGGGCGGGAGACCGTGTCGTTCCTGGTGATCCTGCCGATCGCACTGCCCGGGATCGTCACCGGGGTCGCCCTCAGCGACACGTTCACGCAGATCCTGGGCATCAGCCTGAGCCTGTTCACGGTGATCGTCGGGCACGCGACCTTCTGCATCGTCGTCGTTTACAACAACGTCGTCGCCAGGCTTCGGCGCAGCTCCGCGTCGATCGACGAGGCCTCCGCCGACCTCGGCGCCGACCCCTGGCAGACCTTCCTCTACGTCACCCTGCCCAACATGAGCACGGCGCTCGTGGCCGGAGCGCTGCTCGCCTTCGCCCTCTCCTTCGACGAGATCATCGTGACCCGGTTCACGATCGGCGCCGGCGAGGAGACCCTCCCGATCTGGATCTTCAACAACCTCTTCCGCCCGAACCAGATCCCGATCGTCAACGTCGTCGCGGTGATCGTGGTCCTGCTCTCGATCGTCCCGGTCTACCTCGCGTACCGGTTGACGCGCGAGGAGGAGGGCCTCGCCGCTCGCGGCGGCGGGCCCGTCGCAGCCGAGGCGCCCGCGATCCCCTGAGCGCCCCAAGGCGGCCCGAGCCCGCTCCCCGATCGCTGGGCAGCCGTGTTGTGGGGGGCCCACCGGGGTGGGGGGCAAACCCCGCCCCCCCCCCCCGGGGGGGCCGCGGCGGCCCCCCGCCCCCCCC
>JBKPIV010000168.1:0-5977 GCA_046730395.1 Actinomycetota bacterium
GTGCTGGCGACCACGATGCCGTCGCCCTCCGCCCACGCCGGCCAGCGGGAGCCGTCGCCGCTGTGGCGCCACAGCGCCATCCCCTCGGTGCGGCCGGTGCTCGCCCGCACCGGCGGGGGCGCCTCGAGCTGCCTGCCGTAGTGGGCGCCGACGCGGAGGAGCGCGGCGCGCAGGCGCTCCGGCGCCGCCGGCCGCTCGAAGGCGTAGGCCAGCCAGGTCTCTGTGATTACGTTGCCCGCCACCTACGGATTGACTAGAGCTGCGCCAGCCCTCCGCTCGGCCGCCTCCCGAGGTCCCCCCGCGTCGCCCCGAGCTCGCCGCCGGGCCGACCGTCGCGCGATCTCGCCGCCAGCGGCTCCTCGCCGGGCCGCAGCGCGTCCGGCTTTCCCATCCGCGGGCGATAGAGCGCGATCGGCTCGTCGATCCCCCGCAGCTCGTGCTCCCCCTTCGGCTCGACCTCGATGCCCGGGCCGAGCTCCCGCGCCGTCGTCTCCGTGATCAGGACGTCCACCCCCAGCTCCCGGGTCGCCGCCTCGACCCGCGAGGCCACGTTCACCGCCGCGCCGATGACGCTGAAGTTGAGCCGGCCGGCGCCCCCGATCGAGCCCGCCACCACCCGGCCCGAGTTGACGCCGACGCCGATCTTCATCATCGGACCGTCGTCGGAGTCGACCTTGGTGGCCATCTCGCAGGCCGCGCGCACGGCGCGGTCGGCGTGATCGGGATAGGGCTCGGGGGCGCCGAACACCGCCACCAGCCCGTCGCCGACGAACTTGTCGATGTGGCCACCGTGCCGCGTGATGATCGGCACCACCACCCCGAAGAGCTCGTTCAGGTGGCCGACCACCTCCTTCGCCTTCGCGGTCGCCGCGAAGCGGGTGAAGTCGCGGACGTCACAGAAGAGGATCGAGACGTCCAGCTCCATCCCCTCCTCGGAGAACCCCTCGCTGAGGATGTAATCGGCCACCGAGCGGTCGAGGTAGGTGCCGAAAGCCTCGCGGATCCGCTCCCGCTCCGCGAGCCCCTCGACCATCTGGTTGAACGAGGCGGCGAGTTCCCCGAGCTCGTCGCCCGTGGTCACCGGCACCGAGACCTCATAGCGGCCCTCCCGCACCGCCTCGGTGGCCCGCTGCAGATCGGCGATCGGCCGGAGG
Source organism: Actinomycetota bacterium (assembly GCA_046730395.1). GTDB lineage: Bacteria > Actinomycetota > Thermoleophilia > Solirubrobacterales > 70-9 > AC-56. The sequence continues at coordinate 1,155 of JBKPIV010000168.1, forward strand.
ATCGACTTCGTGAACAGCACCGTCAGCTCGAGCGAGATCGTCGTCGCCACGGCGACCGCCACTAAGACGTCGAGGCCGAGCGCCGTGCTCCCGGAGCCCGACGAGGTGAGCGCCGCCACGACGAGGCCGGTGATCAGGTTGATGAGCGGGAGGGCGGCGAGCATCCGCACCCGCAGCGGGATCGCCGGGCTCCGCGCCGAGAGGCGCGGCGCAAGCCCGGACTCGTCGATGTCGAGGAGCACGGGACGCATTCCCGCCTCCAGCACCAGGTAGTGGAGGATCGCCGAGTAGCCGAGGGCGACCAGCGAGCCCGCGAACAGGGGGAAGAAGGCGGGCCAGCTCAGCCCGAGGACGATCGCCGCCCAGGCGCACACCGGGACGATCGTCACCCCGATCGGGACCGCGACGTCGCGGCGGATCAGGGACAGCGGCAGGCCGACTGCCGCTCTCCAGGCCACCCGGGTGTGTTCGGCGTCGCGGGCGCCGTCGATCCACTCGGCGACCGGGCGCATGAGCGGGAAGGTGCGAAGCAGGGTGACGATCACCGCGACCGCCGTCAGCGCCAGCGCCACCGAGATGATCTTCAGGTACTCCCCGGTCGAGCCGTTGTAGTAGAAGCTGAACAGGCCGAGGGTCGCGGCCGTGATCACGAACGCGCTCTGCATCTCGATCGTCAGGAACGCGTAGGGGTAGCGGCGCCCGAGGCGGCGGTACAGGCGCGTGAGGACGGGCAGCGCCATGCTCGGGATTCTCGCAGTCGGTGGCATAAGGAGTGTCGGCTGCCCGCCCCGACGGGGCCGCCGGGCGTCGCGCCCCTCTACGATCCTGGCGATGGCCGCCGCCACCGCCGAAGCGCTCTCCGCGGCCGCCCGCGAGTTCGTCGACCGGGGTCCGCACCGGCTCGTGATCGGGGGCGAGCGGCCCGAGGCCGCCGACGGGCGAACGTTTGCGACCATCGATCCTGCCACCGGCGAGCCGATCTGCGAGGTCGCCCTCGCCGGGCCCGAGGACACAGACCGGGCGGCCGCCGCCGCGCGCTCGGCGCTCGAGGGGCCGCTCCGCAAGGTGAGCCCGACGAAGCGCTCGAGCCTCATGTACGCGCTCGCCGAGCTGATCAAGGCGAACGGCGCCGAGCTGGCGGAGCTCGAGTCACTCGACAACGGCAAGCCGCTCGCGGCCGCGAACGGGGACATCGCCGCCACCGTCAACCACCTGCGCTACTACGCGGGTTGGCCGACCAAGATCGAGGGCGAGACGATCCCCGTCTCCGCGCGCGACGTCCTCTGCTACACGCTGCGCGAGCCGGTCGGCGTCTGCGCCCAGATCGTCCCCTGGAACTACCCCCTGCTGATGGCGATGTGGAAGGTCGCCCCCGCGCTCGCCGCCGGCTGCGCGATCGTCCTCAAGCCGGCCGAGCAGACGCCGCTGACGGCGTTGCGCCTCGGCGAGCTGGCGCTCGAGGCGGGGTTCCCGGAGGGAACCCTCAACGTGCTGAGCGGCGACGGCACCACCGGCGCCGCGCTGGTCGACAGCTCCGGCATCGACAAGGTGGCCTTCACGGGATCGACCGTGGTCGGCCGCGAGATCGGCGCCAAGTGCGGGCGATCCCTGAAGCGCGTGACGCTCGAGCTCGGCGGCAAGAGCCCGAACATCATCCTCCCGGACGCCGACCTCGACCGCGCGATCCCGGGCTCCTTCCAGGGCATCTACTCCAACTCCGGCCAGGCCTGCAACGCCGGCTCCCGCCTCTTCGTGCAGAGCGGCCTCTTCGACGAGGTGGTCGACCGGCTGGTCTCCTACGCGCGCCAGGCGAAGGTTGGCCCCGGCCTCGACCCGGAGAGCGAGTTCGGTCCGCTGATCTCCGAAGAGCAGTTCGAGCGGGTGCGGGGCTACATCGACTCCGGCGTCCAGGAGGGCGCCGAGCTCGCTGTGGGCGGCAACTCGGGCAACGGCGGGGGCTACTTCGTCGCGCCGACACTCTTCACCGGCGTCGAGGACTCGATGCGCATCGCGCGCGAGGAGATCTTCGGCCCCGTCCTCGTCGCGATGCCGTTCACGGACCTCGAGGAGGTCGCCCGCCGCGCCAACGACACCGAGTACGGCCTCGCCGCGGGCCTCTGGACCCGGGACGTCTCCAACGCCCACCGGCTCGCCGCAATGCTCAAGGCCGGCAACGTCTACGTCAACACGTGGGGCGCGGGCGACCCCGCCGCCCCCTTCGGCGGCTACAAGGCCTCCGGCATCGGCCGCGAGAAGGGCCACGCGAACCTGGACGCCTACCTCGAGACGAAGACCGTCTGGGTTCAGCTCTAGGGCGCAATCCGTCATCGTCAATACCAGCGCCCGTGAAGCAGCCGCGACTCCTCGCTGCGCCTCAGCCGCTCGTCGATCTCGACCCCCCAGAGCGAGCGCAGGACCTCCCGCCTTGCAACGATGGCGTAGACGAGCAGCGCCCGCCCGCCGGCCTCGGCCTCGCACGCGGCGACGTCGAGCTGTGTTCGCGCCTGCGCCAACCCCTCCGGAGCCGAGGCGGCGAGCCTCCACAGCGCCACTCTCAACCGAGCCCGGCGCTGAGGGTCAAGCGCCTTCAGGGCGGCCCTCGCCTCGGTGGCGAGGTAAACCTGAAGCCCTGGCACCGAACCTTGCCTAACCGGACTCGCCCGGCTCTCGGCCCCAGCGCCACTCCCATGCCCGCCCCGACGCCAGCTCGTCGCGGGCATCGAGGCGCATGCGCACGAACTCCTCCGAGTGGGCGAGCAGGAGCGCGGCGGCATCCTCGATGCCGAGGAGGACTGCGACCGGCCGTCCGTGCCTCGTCACGATCACCCGCTCGCCGCGAACCACGTCCCGCAGGACGGCGGAGGCCCCGTTCTTAAGCTCAGCCACGCCCGCTTCACGGATCCTCTGAGATCGATCGAGGGCCATTCGGTGGTCTGTGTTGCCTTTCTCCGTCCGGGCCGCTCCCGGGTTTTGGCCACGAATATGGCCATAACCCGGGAGGGTCCGGGTCGGAGGAGAGGATGCCCCGGGCGGCGGCGCGAGGGCCGCGGAGAATCGCTCGAAAGCACCGCGCAATCGTGACGAATGGCGCGCCGGCGCGGTCCCGCGGGACCACAGCGTCGCTGTAGGGTGGCGGCGATGAGGGTCGGCGTGCTGGGAACCGGGATGGTGGGGCGGGCGATTGGCGGGCGGCTGGTGGAACTCGGGCACGAGGTCAGGATGGGCTCGCGGCAGGCCGGGAACGAGAACGCGGTCAAGTGGGCTGACGAGGCCGGGCAAGGGGCGAGCGAGGGGTCGTTTGCCGACGCGGCGGAGTTCGGGGAGCTGGTCGTGAACGCGACGTCCGGGGAGGCGTCGGTGGCGGCCCTGCAGGCGGCCGGGGAGGAGAACCTGGCCGGAAAGGTCCTGATCGACGTGGCCAATGCGCTCGACTTCAGCGAGGGGAGGCCGCCGAAGCTCGCGGTGTGCAACGACGACAGCTTGGGGGAGCGGATCCAGGCGGCCTTCCCCGAGGCGCGGGTCGTGAAGGCGCTGAACACGGTCAACGCGTCGGTGATGGTCTCGCCGGGGGAGCTCGGCTCCTCGACGCACATCTTCGTGTGCGGCAATGACGAGGGCGCGAAGGCCGAGGTGACGGAGCTGTTGCGAAGCTTTGGCTGGGGCGAGGAGAACGTGGTCGATCTCGGCGACATCTCGAGCGCCCGGGGCCCGGAGATGTACCTGCCGCTGTGGCTGCGGCTATGGGGAGCGCTCGGCACCGGCGCGTTCAACATCGGGGTCGTTCGGGCGGACTGACCCGGCGCCGCTACGATCGGTTCCGCGCCCGGGTCGACAAACTGGTGAAGTCAGGCGGCCTTAAAAGCCGCCGCCCGAAAGGGCTTGTGGGTTCGAATCCCGCCCCGGGCACTGGGAGAGGAGCCCCCCAAGGGCTTGACAGCAACCTTTTGACCGATAGCGTGTTCTTTGGTCCGGGCGTCCATGGAGGCCTCCGCCCTCACAACCGCGTCTCATAGCGGGCTGCTTGCGCGGCGCTCGCCGCTGCTCCGCCTGCAGAGCGACGAGAGGCTCGTGGCTCTGATTCGCGACGGGCACGACCGCGCGTTCGAGGTCCTGTTCGACCGCTATCAGTCGCGGCTGCTGACGTTTTGCCGTCATCTCGTGGGCTCGGTGCAGGACGCCGAGGACGTCTTGCAGGAGGTGTTCGTGGCCGCCCACACGGCCATGCTGGCCGACGAGCGGCACATCAACGCGCGGCCGTGGCTCTACCGGATCGCGCGCAATCGGTCCCTCAACTTCCTGCGCCGGCCGGCAGCGGAGGGCCAGGACTCGATGGACGTCCATCCGCACGCCAACGGGACGACCACGCTGGAGCAGGTGCAGAGCCGCGAGGAGCTGCGGGCGATCGTCGCCGACGTCCACGAGCTCCCCGAGACGCAGCGCACCGCCCTCGTGCTGCGGGAGATCGATGACCTCTCCTACACCGAGATCGCCCAGGCCATGGGCACGACCCTGCCGTCGGTGAAGTCCCTGCTGGTGCGGGCGCGGATGGCGCTCGCGGAGGCGAGTGAGGCGCGGATCCTCACCTGCGACGAGGTGCGGCTGGAGCTCGCCGAGGCGGCCGAGGGGCTCGCCAGGGCCTCCGCCCCGGTCAGGCGCCACGTGAAGGGCTGCGCCCGCTGCCGCCGCTACCGCGGCGAGCTTCGCTCCAGCTCCAAGGCTCTGGCGGCGATGGCCCCGTTCGGGCTAATCGCGCTGTTCCGCAAGCTGATCGGGGCGAAGCTTGGCGGTGGATCGGCCGCCACCGGATCGGCCGCCACCGGAGG
>JBKPIV010000169.1:0-23657 GCA_046730395.1 Actinomycetota bacterium
CATGGACACGTCGCGGGTGTGGCCCAGCCCCAGCCGAACGGTTCGGGTGGCAGCCAGGTTCCTGCCGGTCGGGCTGTCCGTCGGCGTGGCCACCAGCAGCGCCTCGCCGTCCCAGTCGAAGGACAGCGGCACCAGATACGGGCGCACCGTCCGCCGAGGCACTGGCCACCCAGACATCGATGTCGTGGGTGAGCCGATGCTCGGTGTCGCGACGACGCTGAGCGCGGGAGCGAGGGGTCGGCACTCATCGGTCCTGAAGCAGCCCGAGGACGTTGCCATCGGGGTCGGTTACGGTGGCCACCAGGCGGCCGCCACCTACCTCGCGCACGGGCTCCTTCACTGTGGCACCCGCGGCGGTCACCTCGGCCAGCTTCGCCTCGATGTCCGGCACGTGCCGGTAGGCCACCGGCGAGGTCATGCCCTGCGGTCCACCGCCCGGCACCAGCCCGATGTGCTGGCCCTCGGCCTCGAAGCCGAGGGTGTCGCGTCTCTGCTCCGCTTACGTCATCGACCTGTTCAGGCCCTGCAGTATCCGCCACTCGTTCCACGTCAACACGTCTCGTTAGCAGTCAACTAGGTCACACGCACCCGCGGCCGGGCGGACTCCCGTTCGGGCATCCGGTCGACGATGCCGAGGTCCTCCAGCAGGGTGAGGTAGGCGCGCGCGAACGGCGAGCCGTCGGTGCGGGCCCGGATCTCACCCCAGTCGACCTGCTCGCGCAGCGACCGCGCGATCTGGATCAGCTTCTCGTAGTCGAGCGCGTGCTCTTCGAGCGCCGCGATCTTCGTCGTCAGGACGTCCTCCAGCGACATCACGTCGATCCACATCCCGGCCACGCTGAGCCGATCCCCACGCGCCATGAGGTCGTCGGTCACGGCGAGACCCGAGGGCTCGAAGATGAGGTCCACGAGGATATCCCGGTGCCAGGCCTTGAGCAGCCACTGTTCCGGGGGGCGCTCCTCGCGCAGCCCGGCGTCCACCAGCGCCGACAGCGCCTCCTCGGCATCCTGAGGCTTGACCATGAAGTCCAAGTCGTTGGTCACCAGCGGGGCACCGCGAGCCCAGCAGGCGATGCCCCCGCCGAGCAGGTGCGGAATTCGCGCCCGCTGCAGCGCGACGGCTGACCTCTTGAGAGTCTCGATCAGGGCCTCCATGCGACGCGGGTACCCGTTGCCCCGGGTGCGCAAGCGGGTAGCCGCTGCACGATGAGCACCGACGGCAAGCCCACAGAGCGCTCGATGGAGACGATCAGGGTCGCGGCGGCGGGAGATATCCACTGCCGTGATGCGGTCCGCGAGAGCATCCTACGCGCGTTCGCGGGGCTGCGAGGCGACGCCGACCTCGTCCTGCTGGCCGGCGATCTCACCACCTGCGGCGATCCCAAGGAGGCGGCGATCCTCGCCGAGGCATGCGAGCCGCTCTCCGTGCCCGTCGTGGCGGTACTGGGAAACCACGATTGGCACGCCGGTTGCGCTGACGAGGTGACCGCCACGCTCGAGGCGGCGGGGGTGGAGGTGCTCGAGCGAGCATCCACGATCCACGAGGTCTCCGGCCACGAGGTCGGCATCGTCGCCAGCAAGGGGTTTGTGGGCGGGTTCGGCGCCTCCCACCTGCCCGACTTCGGCGAGCCCGTGTTGAGAGAGGTATACGCGCAGACGTCCCAGGACGTGGAGGCGCTCGATGCGGGGCTGAGAGAGGTCGCGAACTGCCCGCTTCGGATCGTTCTCCTGCACTACGCGCCCACCGAGCAGACGCTCGCCGGCGAGCGGCGCGACATCTGGGTGTTCCTCGGCACCGACCGCCTCGCGGCCCCGATCGTCGAGCACCAGCCCGATGTGGTCCTTCACGGTCACGCCCACTCCGGCACGCTCGAGGGGCGAATCGGCGAGGTCCCCGTCTACAACGTGTCCGTCCCCGTGATCGGCCGCGACTTCTGGTTCCTCGAGATGAGCCTTCCGGCCCGGGACGCCACGCCGATTCGCTGAGGGTGCGCAGCGCGCTTTTCGCTCCAGGGCGACCGGGTAGCCGAGTCCGGGAGCCGACGGCTCCAAGGAGGTGCGAGAGTGACCGAAGAAGACCGTGAGCGTGAGCCCGAGCCGGAGCGCCCGGAGCGGGGACTCGAACGACCGCCGATCGCCGCCTTGTTCGAGAAGGGCGCAAGCGAGGGCTGCATCGAGCTCTCGGAGCTGCACGACACGGTTGAGCAGCTCGAGCTCGATGAGGATCAGGCCCAGGCTCTACAGGACGAGCTCGAGGCCCGCGGGATCGAGCTTCGCGACGACTGCGGGCGCGACGGGGTCCAGGCGACCCGGTATCGCAATGACGAGCTCGCGGCCACGACCACGGACGCCCTGCAGCTGTTCCTGAACGAGGCCCGTCGCTATCCGCTGCTGACGAAGGAGGAGGAGGTCGAGCTCGCGAAGGGGGTCGAGCGTGGCGACCTGCGCGCCAAGGAGCGCTTGATCAACTCGAACCTGCGCCTGGTGGTCGCCAACGCGAAGCGGTACCAGGGACAGGGCCTGTCCCTCCTCGATCTGATCCAGGAGGGGATCCTGGGCCTCATCCGGGCGGCCGAGAAGTTCGACTGGCGCCGTGGCTACAAGTTCTCGACCTACGCGACCTTCTGGATTCGCCAGGCGATCCAGCGCGCCCTGGACACCAGGGGACGAACGATCCGGATCCCCGGCGACCTCGCGCAGCGGGAGCGCAAGGTCGCGAGGGTGGAACGGGAGCTCGCCGCGTCGCTCGGCCGCGAGCCGACGGACGACGAGATCGCCGCCCAGGCCGAGATCGATCCGAGTGACCTCGCGCGGGTTAGGGAGGCAGCCCGGGCGGTGACCAGCCTCGATCGCCCGGTGGGCGAGGAGGGCGAGACCGCGCTCGGCGAGCTCCTGCCGAGCGAGCGGGCAGGGCCCGAGGAGGAGGTCACTGTGGCGCTTGCCGAGGACACCCTTCGCCGTGCGATTGCACGCCTCCCCGATGCCGAGCGCGAGGTGGTCATGCTCCGGTACGGGATCAACGGCGACGATGCCACCACGATCCGGGGCGTGAGCCGCAGGCTGGGCATCCCCGGCCGCGAGGTCGAGCAACTCGAGAGCCGGGCCCTCCAGCGACTTGCGAACGAGCGCGAGATCGAGGCGCTTCGCGAGGCCGCGTAGGCCGGCCAAGGTGGCCGGCAAGACACTCGACAGGCTTGAGCGCGAGGGCGACGCGGGCCTGCGAGCGCGGCCGCAGCCTCGCTGGGTCGAGCCGATGCTCGCGACGCTCACCGACGAGCGCTTCTCGGATCCACACTGGGTCTTCGAACGAAAGCTCGACGGCGAGCGCTGCCTGGTCTTCCGCCGTGATCGCGAGACCGAGCTCTACTCGCGAAACCGCAACCCGATCGGGGGACGCTATCCGGAACTGGTCGAGTCGATCGCCGCCCAGGGAGAGCGCCGGTTCGTCGCCGACGGCGAGATCGTCGCCTTCGAAGGGAGCCAGACGAGCTTTGCGCGGCTTCAGGGGCGCATGCAGCTGCGCGACGCCGACCAGGCCCGTCGCTCAGGCATTGCGGTGTTCCTCTACCTCTTCGACCTCCTCTATCTGGACCGCTACGACACGACGGCGCTGGCGCTCAGGGACCGCAAGGCCCTGCTGGGGGAGGCGCTCTCGTTCGGCGGCAGGCTGCGGCTCCTGCGCCACCGGAACGCGAAGGGCGAGGCCTACTACCGTGAGGCGTGCTCGCGCGGATGGGAGGGGCTGATCGCCAAGCGGGCGACGGCTCGCTACGCGCGCAGACGCTCGCGCGACTGGCTGAAGTTCAAGTGCGTCAACGAGCAGGAGGTGGTCATCGTGGGGTTCACGGACCCGAAGGGGACGCGCCACCACTTCGGGGCGCTCTTGGTCGGTTACTACGATCGCGGCCGGCTTCGCTACGCCGGCAAGGTCGGCACCGGTTACTCCGCCGGGACACTCCGCGATCTCGGCGCGCGCCTGCGAGCGCTGGAGACCTCTGATTCCCCGCTCGACGGCGCAAGGCCACGGGAGCGGGACATCCATTGGGTCCGTCCCGAGCTGGTCGCCCAGGTCGGTTTCACCGAGTGGACGCGCGACGGCCGCCTCCGCCATCCACGCTACCTCGGGCTGCGAACCGACAAGGACCCGCGCGACGTGGTGCGCGAGGCGCCCGCGCGCGCGGGACGATGAGCGCGACGACGCTGCGCGCGGGGCGGCGCTCCATCGAGGTCTCGAGCCCCGACAAGGTGCTGTTCGGCGGGGGCGGGGCCACGAAGGGCGACCTTGCCGCCTACTACCGCGAGGTGGCGGAGACGATGCTTCCGTACGTCCGCGATCGCCCCGCCCACATGCACCGCTACCCGGACGGAATCGGCGGCGAGGACTGGGTCCAGAAGCAGGTGCCGGACTACTTCCCCGACTGGATTCGGACGGTGCGGGTCCGAAAGCGCGGCGGCTCGGTCACGCACGTCGTCTGCGCGGACGCCGCCACCCTGGTGTACCTCGCCGATCAGGCGACGATCACGCCCCACGTCTGGCTCAGCCGCGCCGGTCGGATCGACAACCCCGACCTCATGATCTTCGACCTCGACCCGAGCGGCGACGATTTCGCGGTCGTGCGGGGTGCGGCGCGCCTCGTGCGCGAGCTCCTCGACGAGGTGGGGCTTCCATCGTTCGTGAAGACCACGGGGTCTCGCGGGCTCCACCTCGCGGTGCCGCTGAACCGGCGCGCCGGCTTCGACGAGGTCCGCGCGCTGGCGCGAGACCTCGCGCGGATCGCCGTCGCTCGGGATCCCGAGCGGCTCACGATCGAGATGCGAAAGGGAAAGCGCCGAGGCAAGCTCTTCGTCGACTGGCTGCGAAACTCCTACGCGCAGACCTACGCCCCGCCGTACGCGGTGCGGGCCCGTCCGGGAGCGCCCGTGTCGACGCCGATCGACTGGGAGGAGCTCGGACGGGTCGAGCCGCGGACGCATACGATGGCGAACGTTCCTCGTCGTCTCGAGTCAAGGGGCGACCCGTGGCGCGGCCTGTGGCGGAGGGCGCGGGGGGTGAAGGACGCGCGGCGCAACGCCGACCGTCTTCTCGCCGAGGCCGAGCGGATTTCCGGATAATCAGGGCGACCCGATGGCGATGCCGGTCCAAACCCGAGCGCGCGGCCTGTTCAAGGGCCGCGGCGCGGCCGCGACGCCACCTCCCGACGTCCCGATCAAGGGCAGCGCGCGCTTGGGTCGCAGGACGAAGGAGCTGGTGAGACGCCTGGTCCCCGGCGACGTGGCGATCATCGACCACGCCGACCTCGATCGGATCGCCGCCGAGGACCTCGTCGCTTCCGGAGCGCGGGCGGTGGTCAACGTCGCGCCGTTCTCCACCGGGCGCTACCCGAACGCGGGGCCGCTCGTTCTCGCCCAGGCGGGGGTGCGGTTGATCGACGCGCCCGCCGCGCCGCTGTTCGAGGAGCTTCGCGATGGAGATCCGGTCGTGATCACCGGGGGCGAGGTACGCCGCAACGGGACCGTGCTCGCCGCGGGCCGGGAGCTGGCCGAGCCCGAGCTCGCCACCCAGCTCGATTCCCAGCGAGAGCGCATCGACGACGCGCTCGCCGCCTTCGCCGAGAACACCATGGCTCGCCTGCGCGAGGAGGGAGAGCTCCTGGCGGGCAAGCTCGACCTTCCGCCCACGCGGACGCGATTCCGCGACCGCCACGCCCTGATCGTGGTGCGCGGGACCACCCATCGCAAGGACCTGCGCGCCCTTCGCGCCTACATCCGGGACGTGCGCCCGGTGCTCGTGGGCGTCGACGGGGGCGCCGATGCGATCCTCGAGGAGGGGTTGAAGCCCGACGTCGTGCTGGGGGACATGGACTCCGCCAGCGACGAGGCGCTTCGCTGTGGGGCGGAGCTGATCGTCCACGCCTACCCCGACGGCCGGGCGCCCGGGACGGAGCGGCTGGAGCGCCTGGGCCTTCGCCACCAGGCCATTCGGTCCGTGGGGACGAGCCAGGACGCGGCGATGCTTCTCGCTCACGAGAAGGGTGCCGGGCTGATCGTGAGCGTGGGGGCGCATTTCAACCTGCTCGAGTTCCTCGATCGAAGCCGCGCCGGAATGTCGTCGACCTTCCTCACCCGCCTGCGGATCGGCGAGCTCCTGGTGGACGCGAAGGGGGTGAGCCGCCTCTACAACCCCGGTGTCTCTCCGCCGCAGCTGTCGCTCTTCCTGGCGGTGAGCCTGATCCTGCTCGTGATCGTGATCCTGAACACCCCGGCGCTGAGCGATCTCGCGGACCTGATCTGGCTCAAGTTGAAGATCATCCTGGGCATCGCGTAGCCCCGGGCGCTGGCGTCAGCTCCTATCCTCGACGGCTGAACCATGGGGTATTCGGGCCGTTACCACGCCGCCTCGCTGGCGGCCGTGTTCCTGGCGCTGGCGATCGGGATCCTGATCGGCGTGGGCCTGGGCCACAACGTGATCCCAGCCGCCCAGAAGGACCTGGAGCAGAGCCTGAAGAGCGACCTCTCCAACGCCCGAGGTCGCAGCGACGCTTTGCAGGCCGACCTGAACCAGGAGCGCTATTTCTCGCAGCAGATCTTCCCCGGCCTCGTCGGCGGTCAGCTCCGCGGGGATCGCATCGCGGTCGTGGCGCTCGGCGGCCTGCCGGACGATATGAAGGGCAACATCGAGTCCGTCGTCGGACCGAGCAGCCCCACCGGCGCGGCGCTGGGCGAGGTCGCGGTGGTCGGCGAGCCCCCCGACCTTCGGGCTGTGACCTCCGCCGCGACCGGAACCCCGGCGCGCCACCCGGGCCGAAACCCCAAAGCGCTGGCCGCGGTCGCTCGACGCGTGGGGAAGGCGTTGGTGGTCGGCGGCCCGCCGCTCGCCCGCTTTCAGGGCGCGATCCTGTCCCGGGTCAGCGGTCGCCCGGGCGGCATCGCCGGCGTGATCGTGGTTCGGTCCCAGCCCACGGACATGAACCAAAACCAGTCCGCTGCCACGTCCGCGCTCGAGTCCGGGGTCCTCGCCGGCCTCCAGGCCGCCGGATCGCCGCCGGTGGTGGGGGTTGAGCGCTCCGACTCGGACACCTCCTCGATCGGCTACTTCGAGTCGCAGGGCCTCCCGGCCACGGTCGACAGCATCGATCTCGTCTCCGGGCAGGTCGCACTCGCGTATGCGCTGGCGGGGGCATGGGGCAACTACGGGGTGAAGGCGACCGCGGACCGCTTCCTGCCCGCTCTGAAGCATCCCTCGCCGCCGACCACGACACCGTCGCCTCCGTGAGGCTGTCCGGGCTGGTCGTCTCGTTCGTCGTTGCGGCGGCGTTCGCGGGGCCATGGCTCCGCGACATGGAGCGCACCGGGCTCGCGCGCGCCAACTATCGCCGGCGGCTGGTCGCGTTCCCCGCAGGGGCCGTGCTGATCGCGTGCTCGCTGTTCGCGCTGGCGCCGCTCGCCATCCTCGACGACCGAGCGGACCTCGACCTCCTCGATCCCGATCTGCGCCGCTGGGCCACCTACGTGCTCGGCGTAGCGCTCCTGGGCCTCCTCGACGACGCGCTCGGGCGGGGCTCGGACGGCCTCGCCCCACGGGGCTGGCGGGGCCACGCCAGGGCGCTCGCCGCCGGGCGATTCTCCACCGGGGCGATCAAGGCGATCGGCGCGCTCGCCCTCGCCGCCTACGCGACGTCGGGGCTCGGCCGCCACGACCTGCGCTACGTCGCCGACCTGGCCCTGCTCCTTTTGACCACCAACCTCTTCAACCTGCTCGACCTCCGCCCGGGCCGCGTGGAGAAGGTCCTGGTGGCGGTGCTCGCCGGGCTCTGCGTCGGGGCCTGGACGATCGCCCCGCTGGACCTCCTCGGCATCTTCATCGGCCCCGTCCTGGTGATGGCGGCGTTCACGCTTCGCGAGCGCGCGATGCTCGGGGACACGGGCGCCAACCTCGTCGGCGCGCTCGCGGGGATCTCCCTCCTCGTGACGCTCGCCGGCGATGCCAGGTTGATCGCCCTCGCCGTCGTCGCCGGCCTCAATCTGTACGGCGAGTTCCGCTCGATCTCGAAGACGATCGATGCTGTTCCGCTGCTCCGCTCACTAGACTCGCTGGGCAGAGTTGAGTAGGGAGGCACAGCCCCGGAGATGAGGCCCGGCGAGACCAGGTTCATCTTCGTCACCGGCGGCGTCGTCTCCTCGCTCGGGAAGGGGATCGCCGCGGCCTCCATCGGCCGGCTGCTCGTGAGCAGGGGCTTCCGGGTCCAGCTTCAGAAGCTCGATCCCTACATCAACGTCGATCCCGGGACGATGAGCCCGTTCCAGCACGGCGAGGTGTTCGTCACCGAGGACGGCGCCGAGACGGACCTCGACCTCGGCCACTACGAGCGGTTCACCGACGAGAACACGTCGCGGTCATCAAACGTCACCGCCGGCGCCGTCTACAACTCCGTCATCCGCCGCGAGCGCCGGGGCGACTACCTCGGCGCCACCGTCCAGGTGATCCCCCACATCACGGACGAGATCAAGCAACGGATCATGATCCTGGCCGAGTCGCAGGCGCTGGACTTCGTGATCACCGAGATCGGCGGCACCGTTGGGGACATCGAGTCGCTGCCGTTCCTGGAGGCGATTCGCCAGCTCTACACGGAGCTGGGCCCGAAGCGGTGCATGTTCGTGCACCTGACGCTCGTCCCCTACGTGGGGCACGCGGGAGAGTTGAAGACCAAGCCAACCCAGCACTCGGTCAACGAGTTGCGCCGCATCGGGATCCAGCCGCACGCGCTCGTCTGCCGGTCCGAGCGCGGCCTCGACCGCGACATCCGGCGCAAGATCGCCCTTTTCGGCAGCGTCTCGGAGGAGGCGGTGATCTCGGCCCGAGACGTCGACAACATCTACAAGGTTCCGCTCGTCCTTCGTGCCGAGGGGGCCGACGACCGCGTGCTCGACCACTTCGGCCTCGAGGGTCCGGCGCCGGACCTCGCCGAATGGGAGGAGCTCGTGCGAAACGCAGACGCCCGCCAGGGCACGGTGCGCATCGCGCTCGTTGGCAAGTACGTCCGGCTCGAGGACGCCTACAAGTCGGTGGTGGAGGCGCTGAACCACGGCGGCTACCACCACGGGGTGAACGTTGAGGTGGAGTTCGTGAACTCCGAGGACCTCGACCCGGACCGGCTCGCAGCCGCCGATGGAATCTTCGTGCCCGGCGGCTTCGGGGAGCGGGGGATCGAGGGCAAGATCCGGGCCTCGCGGACTGCGCGCGAGCAGGGGATCCCGTACCTCGGCGTCTGCCTCGGCATGCAGATCGCGGTGGTGGACTTCGCCCGCCACGTCGCCGGCATGGAGGGCGCCAACTCCGCCGAGTTCGATCCGGAGACGCCCTACCCCGTGATCGACCTCCTCCCCGAGCAGAAGGAGGTGTCGGACATGGGCGGCACGATGCGGCTCGGCGCCGATCCCGTGAAGCTCCACGACGGCACGAGGGCGCGCGAGATCTTCGGCGAGGCGGTGATCTACAAGCGCCACCGCCACCGCTACGAGGTCAACAACATGCTCCGCCGCCGCCTCGAGGACGAGGGGCTCGTCGCCAGCGGCACCTCTCCCGATGACCGGCTCGTCGAGGTGATCGAGCTGCCTGACCACCCGTTCTTCCTCGCCTCCCAGTTCCACCCTGAGTTCAACTCGCGACCCACGCGTCCCGAGCCGCTCTTTCGGGAGTTCGTGGGGGCGGCGGCCCAGCGCGCGCGTGAGCGCGGCCCCCTCGAGGAGCCCGAGTTCGAGGAGGCCGAGGTGAGCGTGCGCCGCGAGCGGGGGTAGCTCGCGCCAGCCCCCAAAGCCGCTGGGTTCCTTTTGACCCGGATACCGAGCCAAATGGAACCCACCAGCGAAGTGCCCACCCCGCCGGGTTCCTTTTGCTTCGCATATCGAGAGAAAGGAGCCCGGCGGGTGAGATAGAGGTCTAGTGCATCGAGTCGGCGCCCTTCGAGCCGCCGCCCATCGCCCCTTCCTTCATCGACGTGCCGTTCATCGTGCCACCGCCGGATGAATGGTCGTTCCTCGACTGCCCGCTCATCGAGCCTCCGCCCATCCCCTCCATCGACTGCATGGCCTGGACGGCCTTCGGCGATCCAGGGAGGGTCAGCCCCGGGACGTCCTTCGCGCTGAACGCCACGGCCAGCCCGAGGACCAAAAAGAGCAGCGCGATGCCGCGGTTGGCGAGCGCCTTCCAGGGGAGCAGCTTCTCGAATGCGATCAGCGCCGCAATGAAGGCCATCCAGCCGAGGCTCATGACCCCCAGCGCGAAGAGGGCCGCCATCAGCGCCCAGCAGCAGCCCACGCACCAGCCGCCGTGGATCACGCCCATGCGCAGGGCGCCGACGCGCCCTGGCCGCCAATGCTTCATCAAGAACATGAAGGGGCTGCGGCAGTGACGCAGGCAGACGTCCTTCAGCGGCGTGAGCTGGTAGACGGCCGCGGCGACGATGATGCCGCCCGCCAGGTAGGGCCCCGCGTTGTCCCAGGCGAAGACGTCGCCCGTGACCGCCTTCCCCAGCTGGAGTATCCCGTAGCCGAGGAGGCCTGCCGCCGCCCAGGTGACGAGGTAGCCGGCCACGAACAGGGTCGTAGCCCCGATGGCCACCGGCTGCCCGCGCTCGCGCCGCCCCTCCTGAATCCGAACGTGCATCACGACCATCGGCGCGATGGACGGGAACATCATCGCGGCCATCATCACCACCCAGACGCCGATGAAGAATCCGAGCGTCCCGGGGTCGGTACCGGGGCCGGCGTCCATGCCGCTCATCTGATCGTCCGTCACCAGCCAGGCGACGGCAGCAAGCGCGAGGAGCACCGCGAGCAGCCCGGCCTGGATCAAGCCGGGTAGGGGGGGTGGCCGCCGGATCGTCGCCGACTCCATCGTGGCGACTCCCGTCGATGCCGCGGATCGAGTCGCTAGGCGCTCCACTCGAAGTCGGTGAACTCCCCGTGGCCGAGGCTCTCCCATTCCCGCATGTCGGGGTCATGGAACCGGGTCCCGGTGCCACGGGCGAGGTTCGTATCGTCGCGGAACGCGGCCGCGCCGTGGAGCAGCCGCGTCCGCTCGCCGCTCGATCCCTTCATCGGCTCAAGCACGGCCTCACCGATGTCACCGACGCTGATGCGCGTCGTCTCGTCGCTGGTCTCGATGTCGATCGGCGCGCGCTTGGTATCTAGGACGTTGGGGACGAGCCCGCCGATCTCCTGGAAGACGCCGCCCTTCTCACCGCCGAGGATGGCGACGAGCTCACGCCCCTGCTCATCGGAAGCTCGTTCGTCGACGTAGATCCGCCCGGTGCCGTCGCCCGCGAGGAAGCCTTTCGGCCAATCCGCGATCAGCATCGCTCTGGTGCCGCCGAGGTCCACGCCGTCACTCTCGCCATTCCTGATGTCGAGGGCGACGATGCCGGAGCACCAGCCCCCCTCTTGGTCGCCCTCCAGCTCACCGAGGAGGCAGGGACACCCCACCTTGCAGCTGCAGGGGGCGTAATACGTGCCCGAGATCCGCCATGCCATGCGTCACCCCTTTCCGGCGCCACGGGGACACCACGACCGGTATTTGCCACCCGACTCTAACTGCCGCGTGCGGTCCGATCAAATGCTCCTCCGCCCGTTTCCCCGCCAGCAGCCCAAGGTTCGAGACGACGAACGGAACGCAGTAGTTGAGGGCGCACTTCACCCACGTGAGCGCCACCTCGTCCCCCTTGAGGAAGACGTCGAGCTGGTTGATCAGGGTCAGGATCGTCCCGACCACGAGCGCGATCCTCACGGTCCGGCGCAGGTGCTCGCGCGTGAAGCAGATCCGAAGCGCCTCACCGGCGGTCACCGCGCGATCCTCTCAGAGCGATGCCGAAGCGCATAGCCTTGACCGGTGCCCGACGACCAGCGCATGCTCGACCGGTTCGTGCGGCTGTGCGAAATTCCGAGCCCCACGGGGGCCGAGCGGGCCGTCGCCGACGCCGTGCTCGTCGAGCTCCGCGAGCTTGGAGTCGAGGCGTGGGAGGACGGGGCGGCGGCCCCGGCACGGGCGGGCGCGGGGAACCTGATCGCGCGCGTCCCCGGCCAGCGCGACGCTTGGGTGATGCTCGCCGCGCACCTCGACACGGTCCCGCACGAGGACGCGATCGAGGTCACGTTTGAGGACGGATCGTTCCGGAGCCGCGGCGAGACGATCCTCGGCGCCGACGACAAGGCAGCCGTGACGGTGCTCGTCGAGCTCGCGGCTCGCCATGCCCACGCGCCGCCGCCGGTTGGGGTCGAGCTCGTGTTCACGGTCGCCGAGGAGGATGGCCTCCGGGGGGCGAAGGAGCTCGACCTCGAGGCGCTGCGCTCGAGGTTCGGCTTCGTCATCGACCACGCAAGCCCGATCGGCGAGGTGATCACCGCCGCGCCGACGTACAAGCGGCTGACCGCGGACTTCGAGGGGAGCGAGGCGCATTCCGGAATCCGCCCCGAGGAGGGCCGAAGCGCGATCGTCGCGGCGGCCGCAGCGATCGCCCAGATGCAGCTCGGGCGCCTGGACGAGGGAACGACGGCGAACGTGGGGGTGATCGCGGGCGGCACCGCGTCCAACGTGGTGCCAGGCCGCTGCCACGTCGAGGGCGAGGCTCGAAGCCTGGACGACCCCCGGGCGAGCAACGTGATCGGGGCGATGGTGGACGCGTGCACGTGGGCCGCGGGCGAGTACGAGTGCGACGTCGACGTGGCCGTCACCGAGATCTTCCGCGGCTACCGCCTGCGGCGAAGCGACGGCCCGGTGGCGATCGCCCGAGCCGCGCTCGAGCGCTGCGGCGTCGAGCCGCGCGAGGTCGCGACGGGGGGTGGGAGCGACGCAAACGCGCTTTGCGCCGCGGGCTTCGACTGCGTGCTCCTCGCCAACGGCACCGAGGCGAACCACACCCCACAGGAGAGCGTCGCGGCGGAACGGATCGTCCAGATGCTGGAGGTGTGCGAGGCGCTCCTGGAGGAGGCGGCGGCCCGGTGCTGAGGCTTCGCCGGGGGCTCGTCGCGTCCGCCGATCCCCTGACGGTCAGGGTCGGCGATGCCGAGCGTCCCGCCTGGGCCGACCGCGGGCTTGTGGGCGAGGTGGCCGCGGGCGACGAGGTGATCGTCAACACGGAGGCGCTCGAGCTGGGGCTCGGGTCCGGGGGCTTCGACATCGTCCATGCCAACCTCACCCGCGGCCTCGAGGGGGAGGGCGCGGCCGGCGGGGAGCACGTGATGAAACTCAACTACACGTCGCTGCAGCATCCGGTCGAGCCACTCGAGCTGGGGGTGGAGGAGCCGGTCCAGACGCGGCCCGCGACAGCGCCGGTCCTGGTGCTGCCCCTGCACGGCCACCTGGCGCCCGCAGCGTGGGCGCTCGCGAAGGCGAGGCCGGGATTGAGTGTGGGCTACGTGCAGACCGCCGGCGGCGCGCTGCCCGGTTCCCTCTCGCGGGATGTCGCCCGGCTTCGGCAGCTCGGGCTTCTGGACGGGCACGTCACCGCGGGCCCGGCATACGGTGGCGAGCGCGAGGCCCTCACGGTGGTGGGGGCGTTGGATGCCGGCTACCGGCGGCTCGGCTGGAATGCGGTGCTGTGCGGCCCGGGACCCGGCATCCTGGGCTCGGCGACCGCCTACGGACACGGCGGGATCGCGGCGCTCGAGAGCGCGCACGCGGCGCTCGCGCTCGGCATGCCGACCCTGATCGCGCCGCGGCTCTCCAGCTCTGACCCGCGCCCGCGCCACCGCGGGCTCTCCCACCACACGGCGACGGTGCTCGAGCTCCTCCTCGGATCGGTGCGGGTGCCGGTGCCTGAGATCCAGCTCGAGGGCTGGCCGACGGGAGAGGCCGGGCCGGATCCGGTGGACCTGCCCAGCGTGCTCGATGCCCTTCACCGGGTCTGCGACGATCGCCATGACGTGGTGGTCGAACCGATCGACCTGCCCGGATACGCGGCGAGCGGGCTGCCCGCCCGCACGATGGGCCGGACGATCGAGGAGGACCCGCTGTTCTTCGCGGCCGCGCTCGCGGCCGGAAGGGCCCTCGCGGACGCCGTGCCGACGGAGGGCTAGCGAGCGCGGTGGAGCGAATCGGCTCGCGAACGGTGTACGACGGCAGGATCGCGCGCGTTCGAGAGGACGAGTTCCGCTATCCGGACGGGTCCACGGCGACCCGCGAGATCGTGGGGCACCCGGGCGCGGTCGCCATGGTCGCTCACGATGGTGAGCGTCTCTACTTGGTGCGCCAGCCGCGGGAGGCGGTGGGAGACGAGGCGTTGCTCGAGCTCCCGGCCGGGAAGCTCGACGTGCCGGGCGAGTCGCCGCTCGACTGTGCGAATCGCGAGCTGGCGGAGGAGATCGGCAAGGCCGCTTCCGAATGGCGCGAGCTGAAGCGCTTTTTCACCAGCCCCGGCTTCGCCGACGAGGAGGTGATCGTCTACCTCGCAACCGGGCTCTCGGACGCCGACGCCGACGCCGACGATGAGCGGATCGAGGTCGTGCCCTGGCCGCTCGTGGAACTCGATGCCGCGATCGACGAGTGCCGCGATTCGAAGTCGCTGATCGGGATGCTCCTCCTTCGGCAGCTGCGGGCGTCGGACGGCGCATAGCGGGTTGCACCGGAAGGTGTGCTCGGCGGTGAGGGCGAACCTCCGGGCATGGCGATCGCGGTCGAGAGGCGGGGAGAAGACGATGGGATGGAGGCGCGCTTCGAGGCGCTGGTGCTCGACTTCCTGGCGCACCTGGAGTTCGAGCGCGGGCTGGCTCGGAATACCCTGGACGCCTACCGCACCGACCTGCTCCAATACGGCGCCTTCCTGGCCAAGCGCCACCGCGGAGCGACCGAGGCCGACCGCGGCGACGTCGCCGACTTTCTTGCCGGGCTTGCGACGGGCAACGGACATCCGCCCTGCTCGCCGGCGACCATCAACCGCAAGACCGCATGCCTGCGGTCCTTCTACCGCCACCTGCGGCGCGAGGAGCTGATCGAGGACGACCCAACGGCGGCGCTGAGCCCCCCGGCGAAGAGCCGGCGGCTGCCCCGGGTGCTGAGCTATGCCGAGGTGAAGCGGCTGCTCGAGAGCGTGAGCGGGGGCGACCCGATCGCGCTCCGTGACCGCGCGTTGTTAGAGGTGATGTACGGCTGCGGGCTACGGGCCTCCGAGGTCGTCGGCCTCGATGTGAACGACGTGGACCTCTCCCGAGGCTTCGTCCGCCCCCATGGAAAGGGCAACAAGGAGCGGGTGGTACCGCTCGGGCGTGAGGCGGCGGCGGCCGTCAGGCGCTACCTGCGCGCCGGGCGCCCGGAGCTCATCGGGTCGCGCTCGCAGTCGAGGCTGTTCATCAACTTCCGGGGTGGGATGCTGACGCGCCAAGGGCTCTACAAGATCATCCAGCGGCACGCGAAGGAGGTGGGGCTCGAGGGCAGGATGAGCCCGCACACGCTGCGCCACTCGTTCGCGACGCACCTCCTGTCCGGCGGCTGCGACCTGCGCTCGGTTCAGGAGATGCTGGGCCACGCGGACGTCGCCACCACGCAGATGTACACGCACCTCTCCGGAGAGCGGATTCGCGAGGTCTACTTCAAGGCGCACCCGCGCGCGGTGGCCAGCTAGGAGAGCGGGAGGACTCGATGCACACGAGGCTCACGGTCCTGCCCACGCCGGACCCCGAGTCGGACGCTGCCTCTGCGGATCGCCTCCGCGAGGTGCTCGACTCGATCGTGCTCGAGGCGGCGCCGGTGCCGGGTGCCTCGCCGGCCGGTGAGGAGCCCCGGTACTGGATCTGCGCGCTTGGGCCGGGCCGCTTGGCCCACGCGTTGCCAGCGTGGGGGCTTTGGATGGATGGCGCCGTGGTCTTCTCGACCGACACCGAGAGCGTCGCCGACGGCGACCCGCGGAGCTTCCCCGCCACCATCGCCCAAGCGGATCGGGACGGGGTCAAGCTCCTGGACGGGACCGCGACTCGGGTGCACGACGCAGTCACGCTGGGGAGGTTCGCGGTCCAGTGCGAGGCGAAGTACGGGTTCGAGTTCGACCCGCACGACCCGGACACACCGGTCTACGCGCTGACGGCGACGTAGTACAACCAAGGGCATGCCCGAGCTGCCCGAGGTCGAGACCATCCGTCGCCAGCTCGAGCCCGCGATCTCCGGGAGCCGAATCCTCTCCGCCGAGGTGCTCGACGAGCGCTGGACGCGCCCGGTGCCCCCCGGCGAGGTGGAGGAGGCGATAACCGGCCGGACGATCGAGGCGGTCGAGCGCCGAGGGAAGTACCTGCTGCTCCGGCTGGCCGGCGGCCGGACGCTGGCGATGCACCTGCGGATGACGGGCAACCTGCTCCTCGATCGCGATGCGATGGAGCCCTCCCACCTGCGGGCGATCATCCGGCTCGACGGGGATCGGCGCCTGCTCTTCACCGACGCTCGGCGCTTCGGCCAAGCCATCGTTCTCGACGACGCCCAGCTCGACGCCTACTTCGCGGCCCGGCTCGGCGTCGAGCCGCTGTCGGCGGCGCTCACCGCCGAGGAGCTCTGCCGGCGCGCGGCCGGGCGGCGAGCGCCGCTCAAGTCGTTTCTGCTGAACCAGCTCGGCGTGGCGGGGATCGGGAACATCTACGCGGACGAGGCGCTGCATCGGGCCGCCCTCCACCCGCTCTCGCCCGCTGGCTCGCTGAAGCTGGAGGATTGCGACCGCCTGCGCCAGGGGATCGTCGACGCGCTCGAAGCCGGACTGCGAAACGGCGGTGCCTCGGTGGACGACTACCGGGACGCCCGCGGCGAGGAGGGCACGATGCAGGACGAGTTCCTGGTGCACACCCGCGAGGGGGAGCCCTGCCCGCGCTGCGGCGCCGAGATCCGCCGGACCGTGGTCGCCGGGCGCTCCACCTACTTCTGCCCCTCGTGCCAGCGGCGGCTGCGGCGCCGCGCGCGCCGGCGCCCGAGGGCGAAGATCGTCGGATGAGCGATGCGCTTCCTCCGCCCGGGGGCTTCCTGGTCGGGCACTGGACGGACGCCCAGGGGGCGACCGGTTGCACGGTCGTGATCGCGCCGCCCCACAGCCGGGGGGGAGTGGACGTTCGCGGCGGTGGGCCCGGTACTAGGGAGACGGAGTCCGTCGGTCCCTTCGCGGGGACGAGCGAGGTCACCGCGGTGCTGTTGACCGGCGGCAGCGCGTACGGGTTGGCGGCGGCCGACGGGGTCGCGCACTGGCTGGAGGAGAACGGCCGCGGCTACGAGACCCCCGCGGGGCTCGTGCCGATCGTGCCCGCGGCCGTCCTCTACGACCTCGCGCAGGGGAATCCCCGCGCGCGCCCGGGCCCTGACGCCGGCTACGCAGCGTGCGCCTCGGCGGCTCCAGGCGTGCCCCGGCGCGGCCGGGTAGGCGCCGGGACGGGAGCCGCGGTGGGCAAGATCCTGGGGCGCGAGAGGTCCGTGCCGGCAGGGGTGGGCTACGCGGCGGCGCGGACGGGCAGGGGCGAGATCGTTGCGGCCGTGGCCGTCGCCAACGCGTTCGGAGACGTGATCGGCGAGGACGGCTCGGTGCTGGCGGGTCCGATGGGGGAAGAGGGCGAGGATCTCTCGACGGCGGCGATGGTCGCGGCGATGGAGCGCCCCCCAGATTGGGCGCCGATGGAGGAGCGCAACACAACGCTCGCCTGCGTGATGACCGACGCGGCGCTGGACAAGGCAGCATGCGCGCGGGTGGCCCGGATGGCCAGCGGAGGGGTCGCAAGGGCGGTGGACCCGGTGTTCTCGGACGTCGACGGCGACGTGGTCTTCTGCGTGTCGGCAGGGCGCGGCGCCACCGACCGCTTCGGCCCGATCGCGGTCGGAACGCTCGCCGCCACCGTCACCGCGGCCGCGATCCGCGATGCGGTGCGCCAGCCCTAGCGGGCGATTCACAGCGCCTGGCCGTCCGGTTGCGACGTCATCGTTTCGGGTTCGATGCCAGGGGCATACAAGACCGAGGCTGTCGTGCTGCGCAGCATCCGCTACGGCGAGGCGGATCGGGTGCTGCACCTCTACAGCGCCACGCGGGGGCGGATCGGCGCGATCGCGAAGGGATCGCGGAGGCCGCGCTCGCGGTTCGGGGGCCGGCTAGAGCCCTTCTTCCGCCTCGACCTCGTGCTCCACGAGGGCCGGGGAGAGCTGGCGACGGTAACGTCGGCGGCGACCGTCGACGGCTATCCAGGCCTGCGGTCGAGCGGCCCGGCGCTGATGGCGGCGGCGCGCGGATGCGACGTGGTGCTGCGGCTGCTGGATTCTGGCGAGGCCAATCCGGCCGCCTACAACCTGCTCTGCCGTTACCTGGCGCTGCTCGACGGGGAGGAGGCGGGGGACCCGCGATCCACCTGCATCGACGGTGCGGCCGGGCCGGCGACGGCGCTCGCCTTTCGGCTCAAGCTGGCGCTGTCGGCCGGGTTTGCCCCGGAGCTCGCGTCGTGCGCGCGCTGCGGGGAGGCGGACGGGGTCGTCGGCTTCTCGGGCGCCGCCGGCGGGGTGGTCTGCGCCTCGTGCGAGCGCGGGGCGTTCCCGCTGTCCCCCGAGGCGCACTGGTTCATGGTCGAGGCGCTGGGCCGCCCGCTCGCCGACGCCCCCACCGCCTCGGAGCGCGCCCTGCTCCAATCGGAGCGCGCGGTCACCGAGACTCTCGAGTACCACGCCCACGTGCGGCTCCGTAGCGCGGCTTAGGGGCGCCATTTAACCCCTGGGGCGGTAGAGGCGCTCGGTGACCCGGAGCTGGATGGCGCGGGGCGAGGGCTGGGTGAGCCGGATGAACCAGCGGATGACGCGGCCGGGGATCACGGAGCGGCGGCCGCGATCGTAGGCGTCGAGCGCCTCGCGGACGACCTGCTCGGCGGAGATCCGCCCGGGGACGACGCCGACACGCCCCTCCTCGTACCCCGCGATTCCTTGCCACTCCGTGGGCACGGGCCCGGGGTTCACGCAGAGCACGCGAACGCCGGATCCTCGGAGCTCGACGTGGAGCGCATCGGTGAAGCTGATCACGAAGGCCTTGGTGGCGGCGTACACGGACTCGTAGGGAATCGGCTGCATGCCGGCGCTCGAGGCCACGTTGATGACGCCACCGCGGCGGCGCTCGACCATCCCCGGGAGGAACGCGTGGGTGAGGGTGACGATCGCCTCGCAGTTCACCCGCACCTGCTCGGCGTCGCGGGCGGGGTCGTGCTCGAGGAAGGGACCGGAGGTGCCGAAGCCCGCGTCGTTGACGAGCAGGTCGACCGCGGCGCCTAGCTCCGCGACCCGCTCGGGCACCGACGCCGCCTCGGTCGCCAGGTCGCACGGGACGGCCCGGGCGCGGACAGGCAGCTCGGCCGCCAGGGCCTCCAAGCGCTCGGCGCGCCGGGCGACGAGGATGAGCTCGAAGCCGCGGCGCGCGAGTTGCCGCGCGAATTGCTCACCAATTCCCGACGAAGCGCCCGTGACGAGCGCGGTTTCGGGCATGTCGTGACCCTATTCTCTCTCCGAGGTGTCGACCGTCCCGAGTCCATCGGAAACGATCCCGGCAAGGTCCCTCGAGGACCGGGTCCGCTCGTGGGAGGCCGAGTACCTGTGGGAGCGGGGGACGCCTTCGTATCCGGCGGTCCGGCGGGAGCCGGAGCCCGACAGCTCGATGCGGACGCCCTTTCAGCGAGACCGCGACCGGATCGTGCACTCGAAGGCGTTTCGGCGGCTCAAGCACAAGACGCAGGTGTTCATCGCCCCCGAGGGGGATCACTACCGCACGAGGCTGACGCACACGCTCGAGACCTGCGGGATCGCGCGGACGGTCGCCCGCGCACTCGGGCTGAACGAGGACCTCGCGGAGGCGATCGGCCTGGGGCACGACCTGGGGCATCCGCCGTTCGGCCATATCGGCGAGGAGGCGCTCGACGAGGCGCTTCGAGAGCGAGCCGGGCGGGGCTTCCGCCACAACCGGCAGTCGCTGCGGGTGGTGGACGTGCTCGAGCGCGACGGGCGCGGCCTCAACCTGACGGAGGCGGTGCGGGACGGGATCCTCAATCACACCGGGGCACAGGAGCCGCTCACGCTCGAGGGGAAGGTGGTGCGGCTGGTGGATCGCGTCGCGTACATCAACCACGACCTCGACGACGCGCTGCGCGCGGGGATCATCGAGCCGGACGATCTGCCCACCCGGGAGATCGAGCTGCTCGGGGCCACCGGCTCGCGGCGGATCGACACCCTCGCGCACAACATCGTCACGGAGTCGGCGCGGTCCGGCGACATCGCTCAGAGCGAGGAGATCGGCGAGGCGATGCGGGTGCTTCGCGAGTTCATGTTCGAGCGGGTGTATCTGGGCGAGGAGGCGCGCAGCGAACACGAGCGGGTCCACCGGACGGTGCGGGTGTTGTTCGACCACTATCTGGAACATCCGGAGGAGGTGCCGGAGGGGGCAACCGGGGCGGACGAGGTCCAGCGGATCACCGACTACGTGGCGGGGATGACGGATCGCTACTGCATCGCGACCTTCAAGCGGCTCGCGCTGCCGGAGGAGAGCCGGTTGTGAGCAGGTTCACGCCGGAGACGGTGGAGCGCGTGAAGGACGCCTCCGACATCGTCGACATCGTCTCCGCCCATACGGAGCTGCGGCGAGCGGGAGAGCGGTTCATGGGGCTCTGCCCGTTTCACGAGGAGCGGACGCCGTCGTTCTCCGTCGACGCGCGCGAGAAGCTCTACCACTGCTTCGGCTGCGGGGTGGGCGGGGACGTGATCAAGTTCGTCGAGGAGAAGGAGGGCCTGGCGTTCCCGGACGCGGTCGAGGCGCTCGCCGATCGCTACGGGGTGGAGATCGAGCGCGAGCGCGACGATCCCCGGGCGGAGGAGGCGCGGAGGCGGCGAGCGCGGCTGGGCGAGCTGCTCGAGCGAACCGCGCAGTTCTACGTCCACTACCTGTGGGAGTCGGCCGAGGCGGCGAAGGCGCGCTCGTACCTGGCGTCGCGGGGGCTCGGGGAGGAGGTGCTTCGCTCGTTCGGCGTCGGCTACGCGCCGAGCGCCTGGGACCAGGTGCTCACGCGCGGCCAGAGGGCGGGGTTTTCGGTGGCGGAGCTCCTCGCGGCGGGGCTCGTGCAGCGGGGTAGGAGGGGCGGCCACTACGACCGATTTCGCGCGCGGATCGTGTTCCCCGTCCGCGACGGGCGGGCGCGCGTCCAGGGGTTCGGCGCGCGGTCGCTTCGCCCGGATTCGAAGCCGAAGTACCTGAACTCGCCGGAGGGAGAGCTCTACCGGAAGAGTGCCACGCTGTACGGGATCGACCGGGCGCGGGGGTCGATCGCGAAGGCGGGGCGGGCGGTCGTGGTCGAGGGATACACGGACGTCCTGGCTGCGCATCAGGCCGGGATCGAGGAGGCCGTGGCGGTGATGGGGACGGCGATCACCCCGGAGCAGCTCGGGCTGCTCTCCCGTTACACGGAGGAGGTCGTGCTGGCGCTGGACGCCGACCGCGCCGGGAGGGCGGCGATGCTGCGCGCGCAGCGCGTGGCGGGGAGCCGCAAGCTGCGGTTGCGGGTGGCGACGATGCCGGCGGGTGAGGACCCGGCGGACATGCTCAGCGACGGTGAGCCGAAGCGGGTGCGGGAGCTGATCGCGGAAGCGCTCGACATGCCGGAGTTCCACGTCCGCTGGGCATTGGACGAGGCGGACCTCAACTCACCGGCGGGAAGGGACCGGGCGCTCGACGAGGTGGTCCCGGTGCTCGCCGCGATGGGGGAGTCAATCAGCCGCGACGAGCTCGCTCGGCTGGTGGCCGATCGGCTGGACGCCGACCCGGGGCTGGTGATGCGACGGGTGAAGCGAGAGGTGGATCACGGCCCGGCGGCGGCCGAGCGCTCACCCAGGGCATCGAGCGCCGAGCGCGACGGCGGCTCGGAGCCCGCGCCGCCGCCGCGACCGCTCAGCGTCCGGGAGCGCCGCGAGCGGGCGCTCCTCGCGATGTGCATGGCCTCGCCCGGGGACGGTCGCGAGTTCATCGAGCGGCTGAGGCCCGAGCACCTGTCATCTCCGGTCATGTCGCGAGCGAGGGACTGGCTCGCCGGACACCTGGACAACCCGCTCCAGGGACTCCCGCGAGACGACGCCGACCTCGTCTCGGTCATGGCCGACCTGAACGTGCGCTCGGAGCGCGAACCCGGAAGCCACGAGGCGATGGAGCTCAATTTCCTCCAGCTCGAGCAGGCGGCGATCGAGGGGCAGATCGACGTCGCCGAACGGCGGGGGGGAGACCCCCCCGTGGAGCTCCAGCGCCGCCGGGCCGAGCTCGCCGAGCGCATCGCCCACTGGGAGACGGCCGGAACAAGCTGAGATCCTCACAGGCCAGTAACGGCTTTGTAGAGCCATAATCGTGGCGAACACATGTGCGCTTTGCCGTCCGACCGGACCGGCAGAATGCGCTCATGGATCGCGACCAGCTCAAGCAGTGGCTCGACCAGGGCCTCTCGCTCCCGGAGATCGCCAGGCTGGCGGGCCGCCACCCCTCGACTGTGGGCTACTGGGTACAGAAGTACAGCCTCGTGGCGAACGGGAAGTCGAAGTACGCGCCGCGTGGCGGCCTGACGAAGGAACAGCTCGAGGGATTCGTGGAGCGGGGCGTTCCGGTGCGGGAGATCGCGAGAGAGCTCGACCGAAGTGTCAGCGCGATTCGTCACTGGATCAAGCGTCATGGCCTCCGTCAGCCGATTCACGTTCGTCGGCGGGAGATCCGAGAGGCCGTCAACTCCGCGCGGCAGACGATCATCCGTCACTGCAAGCGCCACGGCATGACCGAGTTCGCTCTCGTGGGATCCGACCGGCACCCCCGGTGTAAGCAGTGCCGGGCCCACGCGGTGCAACGCCGCCGGCGAAAGGTCAAGCGCATCCTCGTCGAAGAGGCAGGCGGCAGATGTGTGCTGTGCGGCTACGACCGATGTATCGCTGCTCTCGAGTTCCATCATCGGGATCCGGTGCAAAAGGACTTCGGCCTCGCCCACAGAGGGCTTACCAGGGCCTTGGAGGAGGTCCGTCGCGAAGCGCGGAAGTGCGCCCTGCTCTGCTCGAACTGCCACGCCGAGGTGGAGGCAGGTGTCGTGGCGCTACCGTAGATTGTCCGTTTAAACGGTTATCCGGGGTAGCGAACCCCGGATTACATGATCGTGTAGTCCCGGGTAGCTCAACTTCGGCAGAGCGGCGCCCTGTTAAGGCGACGGTTGTGGGTTCGAGTCCCACCCCGGGAGCTCAACGGCCCGCGCCCAACGCGCCTCATCCTGAGACGATGCCCTCAACGAGCCGAGCGCCTCGCTCCGCGCCGCCGTTGCGGGTCGCCCACGCGGCGATCTCGCGGGCCCGCTCGGCGAACCGAAGATCCGCGAGCATCCGCCTGACCGTCCACCGGATCGGCCCGGCCCCGATGAGCCGCCACGGCAGCATCAGCCCGGCGCCGGCCCACGCGACGCGCGCACCGTTCTCCGTCATGTCGCCCGCGTGCGGGCAGCAAAGCACCGGGACCCCCGCGGCTAGGGCCCGCGCAACGGTCCCATGCCCCCCGTGGGAGACGACCAGCGAGGCCTCCGTCATCACCTGCGAGTAGGAGAGCCAGTCGACCACCACCGCGTTCCCCGGCGCCTGGGGCGCCGGACCGTATCGCTCACGGCGGTTGGTCGTGGCGACC
>JBKPIV010000170.1:0-16279 GCA_046730395.1 Actinomycetota bacterium
CCGCGCTATGGCTCGAGCGGGCGAGCTAGTACGCGGCGCTGGGTCGTACTGGATGTAGCGCCGCACCTCGCGAGCCTTGTCCGGCGAGCCGAGCCGTCCGACGAGGTGGAGCGCCATATCGATCCCGGCCGAGACGCCGGCCGCCGTGAGCAGTCCGGCGTCGGCGTAGACGAGTGCGCCTGTTTTCCGGTCGGAGTACCTGGGCGAGTTCGTCGGCTCTGGTGGCGCGTTCCTCGACCCGGAGGTGATCCGCGCGGCGGTTGCTGATCGTGATGAGCTTCTACCCGAGCAGGCGTCCGGGTGGGTAGCGGGGCTTGATCCGGCGTTCGCTTCCGACCCGTTCGGCCTGGCCCTGGTCGGCCGGAAGGACGGGGGACTGGTGCTTCTTCCAGGTCCGCGTCGGCCGCGCCAGCAAGGCCGAGCTCGCCTACCTCGCCGCGATGGCCAGCCTCGGCGCCGGCCCCTACCGCTCCGGCGAGATCGCCGCCGCCCTCGGCCGCCCCGGCCCCGAAAGCGTCGCCCCCACCCGCGCCCGCCTGATCGAGAAGGGCCTCATCTACAGCCCCGCCTACGGGCTCAACGAGTTCACCGTCCCTCACGTCGACGCGGCGAAGCTTCCCGCTCGAGCAGCCGAGAGCTTCAGCGTGACGGTGGCGATGTGGCCGAGGCCGGGTTCTCTTGCTTCGTCTTGCCCCCGTGGCCACTCGGGCGCGCGTGTGCGCCAGCACCGGCGAGGCTAGCTCAGACCCGGCGCTTCCCCTCTCTGGCCCTGTCCACGCCGGACGGCGCCACACGCGCGGCTTCAGCCTCCACCCGGACACCGAGCGGCCCGCCAGGCGCGGCCTCGGGCGCAGCCCGCCGGCTCCCTCCGGGTCGAGCTCCATCGGATGCACGGGAGGCGAAGTACGGAGAAGCTGCGACGATCCGCTGATGCTGGTCGCCGGAGTCGATGCCTGCCGTGGTGGCTGGATCGCAGTCGTCCTCGACGCCGACCAGTTCGCCGACTCGATCTCCGCGCCGACGTTCGTCGAGCTCCTCCGCAGGGTCGCGGACACAAGGGTGGTCGGGGTCGACATTCCGATCGGGCTACCGAGCGACGGCGTGCGTGCAGCCGATGTCGCAGCGCGGGTGTTCGTCGGGCCCCGGCGCAGCAGCGTCTTTCCCACCCCGCCGCGGGCGGCGTTGGTCGCCGCGACATATGCCGAGGCTCGGGCAGTTCTGCCCTCGCTGTCGGCACAGTCGTTCGCTCTCGGCAAGAAGATCCTCGAGGTCGAGGCCTGCCTCGAGGAGCGCGTGATCGAGGTTCATCCTGAGGTTTCGTTCGCTGCCCTTGCCGGGCGGCCGCTCCGCAACTCGAAGCGCAGCTGGAACGGCCAGATGGAACGGCGGCTGCTGCTCGCCTCGGCGGGCATCGAGCTGCCGGACGAGCTGACGGCCGGCCACGCGGCAGCCGACGACGTGCTCGATGCGGCGATCGTGGCCTGGTCGGCGGCCCGGAAGGAACGCGGCGAGGCAGCGACGCTTCCGGCTGACCCCCCGGTGCAGGATGGGCGACCGGTCGCGATCTGGTACTAGCCGAAAGTCGCGAAGCCGCGCTCAAACATTGAGATCGATGAACACGGCCGCATGGTCTGATGCCTGCTGGTTACCGTTTTCTATCTCGGGATAGGTTTCCCAAGCTGTGGGCCGGGTGACTCGCGTGCCCCACAGTCCCTTGCGGAAGATCTCACCGCCGTTGAACGCCGAGACGAGGCTCTGAGAGATGAGGATGTAGTCGAGCCGATTCCGGATTCCGCACGAGTCGAAGGTGCCCGGTCGGGGTCCGAGGTCGAAGCCGGGCAGCGAGTAGACGTCGACGAGCGGGCTGTTGTTATCGAAGAGGGCGCTGAAGTTGGCGACCTGGGTCCCCACCGCGGTCGGTCCTTCGTTGAGGTCGCCGAGCACGATCACGTGCTTCCCCTCGCCCACGAGGCGATCGACGATCTGCCGAACCTCTGTGGCCTGCCTCTTGCGTTTTGCGCCCCCTCCTCCCGATTGGCTCTTGAAGTGGTTGACGAGCACGAACAGATGCGCGCCGTTCTGCGTGACCACCTCGTACTCCGGGCAATCCCGGGAGAACACGATCCCCTGCGCGTCCTCGGCATCGACGTTGGATCGAATCGTGCGGATCGGGAATCCGCTCTTGCTCATGATCCCGACGTCGATGTCGCGTGGGTCATTGCCGTCGACGAGCATGATGTGCCGGTACTTCTTGCCCAGCAGCTCCTCGTTGAACCGCAGTAACGACGGTCGATCCTCTGCCTCGATGACCGCGATGATCTCGGCGTTGACGCCCGCGTCGATGACCTTCGCGGTCATCCGCGTGCTGGTCTCGTCGACCGCCTCCTTCGCCAGTTCGACCCATCCGATCCAGTCGTCCCGGCCGCCCGCGATGATCTCGACGTCTTTCGTCTTGTCCTCCGGCTGTCGGTCGAAGCCGCCCCGGTTCTTTCGAAGCCAGGCCCATCGCGGCGACGACGTCTCTCTCCGGCGTACTGCCCCGTGCTCGTTGACGAAGTAGATGTCCAGCTCGACCAACAGGCTCTTCATCTTGGCCTTGTCCTGCGGTGAGTAGGCGTCCTTCTTGAAGAGGGAGTTCACCTGCTCGTACGCGGCGAGCTTCGGTTCCCCCACAGTCCAGTCAGCGGTGCGGAAGACCTTGGGCCTCGCGAAGAGATTCTCGACGTTGTAGCCGGCGATTCGTGCCACGGCAGGTCCGTCGATCTGGGAACGTAGGGGATAGACGACGAGTGCGTGACCTCCCCGCGCCGGCGCGATGCTCGTGGTCGCAGTCCCTCCACCCCTGTTGCCGAGGTCGCGGGTTCGGGTTCCGTTGCTCCAGTCGAAAAAGGCTCCTACCACACACGCCGACCCCACACACGCGGGTGTCCCGGGCGGCGCGTAACGGACGAGAACGGCCCGAAAGCCGATCTCGTGGTCACCACTTGAAGCCGTTTCTCGCCCGACGAGAGCGACCGCCGAAGCGGCCCGGCCGCCACAGAATGGCCGGAGGTCAGGCCCGCCCGCCAGCGCTGCCAATGCGGCGAGCGATGCACCTCGTCGCCGGATCGGACCAGAAGTTCGCCGAGCCGGTGGCGCTTTCGCCCGCACAGCCCACTGACCGTCCGCTTCCGTGTAGAGCATTCAGGCTGAACCTCGACCTAGTCGCGCTCCGTGCTCGGCGCGTCGATGACCTAACCGATCATGCCGCTTCGATCAAGTCCGTTACCCGCGGGTCGCGGGAGCGCGGGCCGCGCTCGAGCCGGTCTAACCGCCGACGAGGAGCTCGGCCAACTGCCCCGGCGCGTCGAGGTGCACGGCGTGGGAAGCGCCCGCAATCGAGCGCAACTCGGCATGCGGCAGAAGCCGCTCGAGGCGCCGAGCAATACGGTGGAAGTATGGCTGGCTCAGTTCGCCAATCACAATCGTGACCGGCAGGTCGAGACGCCCAAGCGCGGCGCGGGTCGGGTAGCGGAGGGTGACCTCGTGCGACTGCTCGGCGGCCACCGCGTGGGCACGGGAGAGGACGCCCTCGCGCCAATCGTCAGGCATCTCCTCCCAGGAGTTGCGCCCGAGCCCGCGATAGGCGAAGGTCCAGCGGTAAGCCACGTCGGTCGCCGCCCACTCGCCGCCCCTTAGCTTCGCCGCCTGGGCGCGCAGCGTCATGCCGACCGCCGACAGCGTGATCGCGCGCAAGCCGTGGACGGAGGGCTCAATCAGAAGCAGCGACCGGCAGGCGGCCGGGTGCTCGAGGGCGAGCGCCAGGGCGACCAGCCCGCCGCCACTCCAGCCGACGACGTCAGCGGGTACGGCCCCGGCGCGCTCCAGGATCGACTGTGCATCCTCGGCGTGCACGCGCATGTCATTGGCTTCCTCCGGCGCCGCCGATGTGAAACCGCGCCGCTCGTAGGCAATTACCAGCCTGCGCGTTGTCAGTAAGTCACCGAACTCGTCCCAGCTCGGCACGCCGAAACCCGTGCCGGGTATGAGCAGCACGGCATCACCCTTGCCTCGCTCCTCGTACGGGAGCTCACCGCGGTTAGCGCTCGCGCTCGTCGCGTTTCCCTCGCCGCCGGCGGATCATCGCCCAGGCGCCACCCGCGACCATGCCGCCCATCACGATGACCATCATCACCACCATGACAACGGTCATCGCATCACCCGCCACCTCGGCAGCTCGCTTGTCACCTAGAGACCCGTCGCCGCCCCCTGGCGGGCCCATCCGTTGAGTCGCGGCCGATTACCGAGCGCCCGGCGAAGACCACCGGTCCACGGCTCTCCGTGGGCGAAGAGGACGAGCTCGGCATCGATCGCCTTGAGCCGATCCAGCGAAGCCAGCGCTGTCTCGGGATCGTCGTTCAGGGTGCGGCCCAATCCGCCGATGCGCATCGCACGCCTCCTTCCGGGAAGGGGGGCACCTCTGCGCTCACCGTGCTGGGCCAGCGAGACGAGGGCCGAGCCGCGTGTCGATCCTCTCGATCAGCTGCAAGCAGAACTCGAAGGCCCGCTCGGGCGCCTGGCGGTCGAGCCGGTCGGGCGTGTCGGTCGGCCGGTGGTACTCGGGCGCGAATGTAGGCTCGGGCAGACACGCGATCCGGATCGCTCTGAAGCCGTGCTGCGCGGCCACGGCGCCCTCGGCGAGTCCGAGCTGCGGCATCGGCTGCGCGCCGAAGCGGCCTGCACGGTCCTCCTCTCGGACCTCGTCACAGAGCTCCAGCAGGCTCGGGCGGTCGGAGGGATCGGAGTCGCGTCCGTCGTTGGTCGCATAGCGCACGGTCCCGTAGCCCGCTTCGTCGACGTTCAGGAAGATCGTCCGCCGCGGCTCGAGCTCGTGCCTGTGGCGGCGCACCCACTCGCGCATGCCGAGAAGCAGGCCTTCCTCGGCGCCGGTGAACAGCACCCAGACGCGGTAGTGGCGCAGACGGCCGCCGTACCGCTCGGCCAGTCGCAGGACAGTGGCGACACCCGAGGCGTTGTCGGCCGCGCCGGGGACGGGCGCGGAGGCACGGACTTCGAGCAGGAGGGGGACGTGCGCCGCCAGGGTGAGCATCGGCGGGATCCGCGCGGGGCTGAGCGCCCTGCGCGGGACGCCTGCGGCGCGCAGCAGGGCGAGCGCGAGCAGTCCGAGCAGCGACCAGGTGAAGGGCTCGAACAGGCCGATGTCGACCCCCAGGCGCCTGCCCAGGCGCACGCGCCGCTCGAGCGCCTTCGGGTCGAACAGCCATCCCGTCTTCGCTGCGTCGTAGTGCGCGAGCAGGACGAGCACTCCCGGCTTTCCGTCCGTCTGGTCGCGCGAGAGCACGTTGTGCGTGACCGCGCGCCTGGTCAGACGCCGCAGCAAATGGAAGCGCGCGTAGCTGTCGCCGAACGCCGAGACGATCGTGCCTACCAGCGCTGCCGCGCCGAGCTTTGGCCGGCGCATCGAGACGGCCCCGCCCACAAGCGCGAGAATGATGTGCAGCACATAGGTCGACGGGTAGTCGGGGCGGACGATCGCCGGCTCGAGCTCGGCCTCGCGCCCAAGCGAGCGCAGACGCCCCGCCAGGTGCTCGGCTGCCCGCCGCTCGCCCTCCGTACCCGCCCACCGATTCTCAATCGCGACGAGAGCTTCGATCTCCGCAAGCGCGTCCATCGCGACCCACTACCGACGGGCCCCGTCCGACAGCTTCATTGGCCCGCCTTCGAGCCTGGCAGCAAGCCTCACCGCCACGCTGGCGCCTCGAGCAGCATCCACCGGAAATGACCGCGAGAATGCAAGCATTCGGGAAGCCACCTATGCATTTCGATGTTCATGTAATTCGGATTGCAGCATAACGGAAGTGGGTGAAGCTAAACGCCACCGCCGACTTCGCCGCGAGGAGCGGCGCGAGCTGACTCGCGCTCAGCTCCTCGACGCGGCCGAGCGCGTGTTCGCCCGCGAGGGCTTCCGTGGCGCCTCGGTCGAGGCGATCGCCGAGGAAGCGGGCTACACACACGGCGCCATCTACTCGAACTTCAAGGGCAAGGCCGACCTCTTCCTCGTCTTGGTCGAGGAGCGGATCGACGCACGGCTCGCGAGCGTCTTCGAGGCCGCCGATTCCGAGCTCAGCCGCGGCGACGCGCCGCTCGAGACCGCCCGCAGGTTCCTTTCGATCCTCCAGCAGGAGCCGGAAGCCTTCGTGCTCCTGGTCGACTTCTGGAACCAGGCTGTGCGAGATCCACAGGCCGCGAGCAGGTTCGCCGAGCGCCACGCGCGCCTGCGCACCATCATCGGGCGCATCGTCGAAGGCGCCACCCGCGACCAAGGATCCGAGCTCGCGCTCCCCCGCGAGCAAGTCGCGACCGCCCTGATCGCGTTCTGCAACG
This sequence comes from Actinomycetota bacterium, assembly GCA_046730395.1. Lineage (GTDB taxonomy): Bacteria > Actinomycetota > Thermoleophilia > Solirubrobacterales > 70-9 > AC-56. The sequence goes on from JBKPIV010000170.1 coordinate 6,385, forward strand.
GCTTCACCATCGAGCGATTAGCCGATCCCGAGGCCGCCCCCGACGAGCTCTACGCGCAGACGATCGCCGCCATCCTTCGCGGCCTCTCGAGCCAAACGGCCCAGACGACGTCCCGATCAGGCAGCTCCTACCCCAGGCCCTGACGGTGCAAAGGTTGCGCCGCCGTCGCTCCCCGGCGGGGAATCTCGCCGTCGGCAACGTTCGATCGGAGCAACCCGAGCCGGCGCAACCGGGGAAGCGGTGAGGGTCGAGCGCGGCCATCTGATGCCGGCGACAACGGACGCGCCCGTCGTCGATGGACGACTAGCAGCACATCAAGCCGCCGTTGACGCGTGCCATGGCTGCACTCGCGCGGACGATGCCGGCGATCCGGGACGATGCCCGCGATCCGATTAGGCTGTGCGACGGCGGCCGTGCCGCGCCTCAGCGCTAACCTCGTCCGTCGCAGGCCGCTCGTTGGCCTGTGCTGTCTTCCTCGCTCGCCGGCTGGTATCCGCCCGTCTACGACTGCGGCGCATGCGGCTACGCAACCTGCGCGGAGTTCATGCACGCCACGAAGGACCTTCGCCGCGACTCCGACGAGCTCGAGTTCGTCGGCCCGCAGTGCAACCTGCGAGACATCGATCTCCGCATCGCCGTCGGATCGGCTGCAAAGACCGCTGCGATCCATTCGATCGACGCACGCTGTCAGACCCGCATCGCGGTCGCCGCGCGCAAGCTCGGCCTGATAAGGGCGGACGTCGCGGTCGCCCTCTCCCTCTCACTCACTCATAAGGCCGTCGGTTTCGATCGGCGAATGCCCGACGTCGACTTCGACGCGCTCAACCTTCCCACCACCGGCACGCTTCCCATCGGTGTTCCGGGGGCAGCGCGCGAGGGTGGCGCAAGGAACCGTCAGCAGAGACAGGGTTCTACTCGGCAGGGGAAGCGGTAAGCCTGAGAGTCAGGATGGCTCGCGGCCGAGCAGGATCGCGCGCTTGCGGTACTCGTAGAGGCCGTCGAACAGAGGTGCGGCGAGGGAGAGCAGGTCGTCGTCTCCGCGGATCATGGACAGGCCGCGCAGGAGAACGTCGAGACCGGCTGCCTCGGGTGCGTCGTAGCGTTCGTCGGCGAGGTCGGCTTCGTGGACGATCTGGGCGATGTCCCAGAGAACGGGGTCGGCCAGGTCGAACTGACGCAGGAACGCTTCGAAGCTGCACTCGCCGCTGTGGTGGGAGAGCTCGACGGCGGCGATGTCAAACGGGGTTGCGTCGTCGGGAATCTCGTCGGGGTCATCGACGAACACGAACTCCGCGTCCGGGTCGAGGAAACGGCGGATCAGCCAGGCGCAGGCAGCGCGGTCGACATGGCAGTGCGCGCGCGTGGCCCACTTCACGGCGCGACCTCCTCGACCACCTGCGCAAGCGCGTCGATCGCCCGCTGCGCCCGCTCGCGCTCGGGCGGAGGAAAGTAGTCGCGGCCCCGGATCCGACGGAGCTCCCGCCGCAATCGGGCGAGCGAGCGGCGGCGACTTCCGGGCGCCTGCTCGAGGGCGTGCTCCGCGTCGGCGATCAGCGCCGCGTACTCGCTGGCGACCGTCGTGGCCATCCGTGCGACCAGCTCCCGCTCCTGCGCGCGGCTTGCCAGCTCGCCGACCCAGAGAGTCGCCTGGCCATGCGCCTCGATGATCTCGCCGGCAAGCCACTCGAGCTGCTCGCGGTTGCGGCTGTCGAGCGGCAGGGCGACGAGCCCGTCGAGGAGCTGCGCCCCGCCGAGCCTGCGGAGCTTGCGCCAGACGGCGATTCGCGGCGTGGAGGGCTCGCGCGGAAGCCGGTAGGCGAGCAGCACCCACTGCGCACGCGCTGGTCTAGACTCTGTAACCACGGTTGCTTCAGACAAGCATAGACGAGAAGGGAGAAAGCAATGAAGTGGGTGACCCGTGAACGGCCGAAGACGGATCGAATCGCCTGCCCGTGGCTGATCGGGAAGTTCATCGATCCCGAGGCCGAGTTCCTGTACGTGCCGGCAGACCAGGTTCTCGAGGTCGCCGAGCACGAGGGCGGCTACTCCTACGACGCTCCGAACGCTCGCTACACGCACCGGGACGGCCTCTGCTCGTTCGAGGTGCTGGTCGAGGAGTACCAGCTCGACGACCCGGCCCTGAAGCTGCTGGCGCGGATCGTCCACGGCGCCGACGTCGCCGACGACCGCGACGCCACACCGCAGTCGCGCGGGCTGCTCGCCGTCGCGGAAGGGTTCCACTTGCTCGAGCTGGGCGACCATCGCCAGCTTGAGCTGTCGCTGCCCGTCTACGACGCGCTCTACGCCTGGTGCCGGCACGAGGTGGAGAGCGGCGTCACCAGCTGATGCCGCTCGATCGGATCGGCTTCGTACCACTGCAGCCTGGCGATGAAGCGGGCTTCGACCACGCAGACGTCCACGCGCCGGGACGCCGACTTTATGTCGCGCATACCGGCGCGAATCGCGTCGACGTCGTCGACTGCGCAGACCAGCGGTACGTGCGGTCACTGCCGGATCTCCCCGGCGTCGCCGGCGTTCTGATCGAGGCGCCCGACGACCTTCTCTTCACTTCCGACCGTGGCTGCGCCCGCGTCAGCGTCTTCCGCTGCCCGGACGAGGAACTTCTCGGTCAGGTGGCCGTCGGCCCGCACCCGAACGGTCTCGCATACGACCGCGCCGGGCGGCGCCTGTACAGCTTCAACCTCGGCGAGCCCCTTGGCGAGGACTGCAAGGCGTCGGTGGTCGACCTCGACCGGTTCGAGGTGGTGGCCGAGCTGCCGCTGCCCGGTCGTCCGCGTTGGGCCGTGTACGACGAAGAGCGCCGGGTCGTCTATGCGAACGTCCGCGACCCCGCGTCGATCGTGGTCATCGACTGCGGACGGGTCGAGATCGTCCGCGCGTACGAGATCCCGAGTGACGGTCCGCACGGCCTCTGGCTAGACGGCACCAGGCTCCTCTGCGCAGCGGACGGCGGGCGGCTCGTCGCGCTCGACCGCGACAGCGGAGTAGTGCTCCAGTCGCTGCCGCTGCCGGGCATCCCCGACGTGGTCTGGCACGATCCGCATCTCCGCCGTCTCTACGTCGCCGTGGGTGAGCCGGGCGTCGTGTGCACCTTCTCCACCGATGGAGAGCTGACGCAGGTCGGTACCACCGGGACAGAGACTGGTGCCCACACACTCACGGTCGACCCCGTCTCGCACTACGTGTATGTCTTCTGTCCCGACAGTGGCGGTGCGGCCGTGTACGCGCCGGGCTAGACGATGCTCGGCTTGAGCGCGGACGCCAGGCGGCTGATAGCCGTGCAGGCGTTCCGGGCAGTCGCCTACGGGCTCGGTGCTGTTCTGATCGGCGAGTCGCTCGCCCGCCGCGGCCTCTCCGGGGCTGAGGTTGGGGGTGTGCTCGCATCGCTGCTGGCAGGGGCCGCGCTCGTGTCGACCTTGTTGGCCCGGTACGGCGACAGACTCGGCCGGCGGCGCTGCTACCGAATCCTGCTCGTCACGATGGCGGCCGCCGGAACGGTCTTTGCGCTCACCGAGTGGCTGCCCGCGCTCGTCCTAGTCGCCCTGACGGGAACGCTCTCCCCCGATGTCGTCGAGTCAGGCCCGTTCACGTCGCTCGAACAGGCAATGCTCCCGCACGCCGGATCCGATCCAACGCGGCTTTTCGGGCTCTACAACAGCGTCGCCACCCTCGCGGGCTCGGCCGGGGCGTTGATCGCGATCGCCGGGTCGTCACCGCATTGGTTGCTCGCGTATCCGGTAGCGGCGGCCGCTGGCCTGCTCGCGAGCGCGCACCTGTCAGCGAGCGTCGAGCGGGGGGTCGAGCTCGAGGTCGAACAGCGACCGCCGCTCCATCGATCGTGCGGGATCGTTCTCCGGCTGTCAGGTCTCTTCGCGCTCGACAGCTTCGGCGGAGGGCTCGTGCCCCAGACGCTCATCGCATATCTGTTCACACGCAAGTACGGCGCCTCGCCCGAGACGCTCGGAATCGTCTTCTTCTCGATCGGGATCCTTCAGGCGGTCTCGTTCCAGGTCGCGGTCAGGCTTGCGGGACGCTTCGGGTTGCTGATCACGATGGTCTTCAGCCACCTGCCGTCGAACCTGCTCCTCATCGGTGTCGCGTTCGCTCCGAATCTGCCGACCGCGATCGTCCTCCTGCTCGCCCGCTTCGCGCTCAGCCAGATGGACGTGCCAGCGCGCCAGGCGTACGTCATGGCAGTCGTCGATCCGAGCGAGCAAACCGCCGCGGCTGCCTACACGAACGCCGCCCGCTACCTGACCAGACCGCTTGGCCCGATACTCGCTGGCGTCGCCATCCGTGCCGGTCTCGGCCTGCCGTTCCTGTTCGCCGGGGCGATCAAGATCGTCTACGACCTTGGTCTGTACTTCGGCTTCCGGAACGTCCCACTCGCTCCGGCTCCGGCCCTGCAACCGGATACTGCTCCGGTTGTGCCGATCGCCGATTCGTAAGATCGGGCCTGCCCGGAACGCGGTCCCTGCGGTGGAAAAGTCACAGCCGTCGCCGTGAACTCCAGGAGCAGTTCGCCGTCTGCGTTCACCGCGATGCTTACGTCGGCGTGGCTCAGAACAACAGAAGAACAACCAGGTTGGTAGGGATCACCGGGTCCGGGTTCCTGCCCGGTCAGAGTGGCAATCCTGCCGGACGCCCCGAATTCGGCCGAATCTGGCGATTCATGAGCAGGCCTCGCGGCGATCACGAGCGATCCGCGGCGACCCGTTGCCTGCCGCGCGAACGGGGGGGATTTCTGACCGCGGGGTACCAGGTCTGCGCCAGGCTTAAAAAGGCAAGAAGAGGAACCGAGCGGGCCTGACGGGCCCGCTCGGTCTTTTCTTCGAGGAAGGGAACCTCATGCAGTTTGGATACCGCGGTGCCGCAGCTGTCGTCCAATCAGCAGCCCGCCACCGAGGAGCAGTGCCAGCCCCAGCCCGGTTCCGATGCCGATTGCCCAGTCGCTCCAGTCGAAGCCGCCGGAGCCGTTCTCCGTGGGCGGCGTGGCCCGCGCCTGGCCGATAGAAGCCGCGTAGCTGGATCCCTGGGCACTGGCGAGGCCGGTCGCGAGCTGCTGATAGCCGGTTCGGGTGCCTGCGGGCGGCCCCCCCGGTAGGCCGCGGTAGGCTTGCCAGGCGGCGGTGTAGGCCTGCCGAGGGTCGGGCGCGGTGCGTGCCGGCGGCCCGCCCGGTAGGCCGCGGTAGGCCTGCCAGGCGGCGGTGTAAGCGGCGCGTACCTGATCGGGCATGGGGGCCTGGTGATTGCGGTTGCCGCCCTGTGCGATCGGAGCTGCTACGGCGACGATTGCGGCTGCGACAAGGAGCGCGATGAGGTGGGTTGCGCGACGATCCATGTCGATCCTTTCCTCGCGACCGCCCCGTGCGGTCGTTGTGCGAGCGAGAATGCGGGCAGGCCGTAAGCCATCGCTAAGCATGCGATAAGGCTCGAAACGTGGAGGCGGCTCATGGAGTTCCGGATCCTCGGCCCACTCGAAGTCCTCGACGGCGCCGACCTGCGTCCGGTGGCAGGAGCGGGACAGCGGGCGCTTCTTGCCCTCCTACTGCTGCACGCGAACGAGGTCGTATCGGTCGACCGCCTGATCGACGAGCTCTGGCCTGGTGACCCTCCGGGCTCGGGCGTGGCCGCGCTACGGGTTCGTATCTCCCAGTTGAGGAAGTCGCTCGGGGCGGCGGCGGAGCGGCTCGAGACGAAGCCGCCCGGGTACCGGTTGCGCCTGGCTCCGGGCGAGCTCGACGTCGACCGCTTCAGCGACCTCGTCGAAGAGGCAGTGCGCGCCGAGCCCCTCGTGGCGGCGGAGAAGCTGCGGGAGGCGCTGGCGCTCTGGCGGGGCCCGGCACTCGCCGATTTCGCCTATGAGTCGTTCGCGCAGGCCGCGATCGTCCGGCTCGAGGAGCTACGGCTGACCGCGCTCGAGCAACGAATCGAGGTCGATCTCGCACTCGGCCGACACGCGGAGCTGGTCGGAGAGCTGGAGCAACTCGTTGGCGAACAGCCGCTGCGCGAGCGCCTGCGCGGCCAGCTGATGCTCGCGCTCTACCGCTCGGGTCGCCAGGCAGAGGCTCTCGAGGCGTACCGATCGGCGCGGAGCGCCCTCCTCGAGGAGCTGGGGATCGAGCCCAGCGCTCCGCTCCGGGAGCTGGAGACGGCGATTCTGCGCCAGGACCCCGAGCTCGCCCTCAGCCAACTGCCGATACCGGAGCGCTCGATTCTGGCCGTGGCACGCGACGCGGCAAGCCTCGAACCGCTGCTCAGCCTCGCGGAAGCGCTCGCCCGGAAGCCTCCCAAGGAGCTGATCCTGGCCCAAGTGGTTGCAGACGCGGACGAACTCGGCGCGGCCGCCGCAGGCTTGCAAGAGCAGCGAGCAGGCCTTATCGAACGCGGAGTCTCGGCCCGTGCCGCCGCATTCGTCTCGCAGACGCCCGAATCGGATGTTGTCCGGATCGCAACCGAGCAGGGAGTCGATCTCGTGCTCGTGCATGGGCCGGACAACCCTCTCGGTGACCCGATGCTGCAGCGCGTCCTGGCGGAGGCGCCCTGCGACGTGGCGATCGTCACCGGGGCGAGATCGCTATCCGGGCCCGTGCTTGTCCCCTTCGTCGGCGCCGACCACGACTGGGCCGCGGTCGAGGTGGCAGCCTGGCTCGCGGGAGCAGTCGGCGCCCCGCTTCTGCTCGCAGGCCCGCGCGAGGGCGCCAAGGCGCGCGACGCCAGTCGTCTTCTCGCAGACGCAACGCTTGCTGTCCAGCGTGCGCTTGGCGTTGCCGCTGAGCCCGTGCTCCTGGAGTCAAGCGCGCAAGCGCTGCTCGCGCGGGCGCAGGACGCGGGCGTCGTAGTCGTCGGCCTCGCCGAGCGTTGGCAAGAGAAGGGGCTCGGACCAGTACGGGGGCTGCTCACCGCGCAGGCGCGGCCGCCGGTCGTCCTGGTCAGAAGCGGTCTCCGTCCCGGCGGCCTCGCTCCGAATGAGAGCCTGACCCGCTTCACCTGGTCACTGCGGTCGTAGCTACTGCAGTGGTTGTGCCTGCGTGCCCGCGCACGGATTGCCGTCGCCGATGGTAGGAATCCTGTGCGCATACACAGGCCCAAGCGCGGTTGCCCTGCCGTTCGTGGAGCGCTCGAGGATGTAGCGCGGCGGCTGCGGCCGGTGGCACTGCTCGCTGAACTTCACCCGGCCCGTCAGTGTCTCGATCGTCAGGCCGGAGAAGAGCGCCTCGGCGATCTTCGGCCCGTCGGTCGAGTTCGCCTTCCTGATCGCCGCGGCGAGGACGGTCGCGAGATCGTAGCCGCGGACCGCGTCCGAGCCGGTGGGAACGCTGCCGTACCGCTTCTTGAAGTTGGCGAAGAAGCGGCCGACCGCGGGTGTTGCGCCCCTGCAGTAGCTGGGGAGGCAAGCGGCGCCGAGCGCGAAGACGTTGCTCGGGTTGCCCGCTTCTGCGCCGAGCGGGATTCCCTCGACGGTGCTTGTCGTGGCGATCGGCAACTCGATCCCGGCGCCGCGGATCTGCAGGATCGCCGCGCCACCGTCACGGTACGTGGGGACATAGATCAGATCCGTCTGCCTGAGCTTGGCCCGTAGCCGCGTCAGCTGCGAGCTCAGAGGGAGGGCTGCTGATCCCAAGCGAAAGGTGTCCTCGCCGGAGATGCTGCCGCCCAGCTCGAGCCACCTGACGAGGAAGTACTTGGCCGCCTGTTTCGGATACTCGCCCGTCGTGTCTTCGAGCACGTAGGCTCGCTTCCACTTCGGCCTGTGCTTCCGCAGCCACTCGGCCATGCTCGTCGCCTCGCCATCCGCGCCCGCCATCGCGCCTGCGTACGGACCGACCACGGCCGGCGCCGACGCCCGATACGTGTCTCCGCAGAGTGAAAGGGCGGGCACGCTGCGGTCGCGGCTGGCGGCGAGAACCGGACGAGCCCAAGAGAATTGGCAGCCGGCGACTATCGCGGCTGCGCCCTTCGAGATCAGCTCATTCACGGTCAGACCCGGCTCGAACTTGGCAGTCGTCGTGCCGGGAAGCGGCTCGAATGACTTCGTGTCGACCCAGTCGACGTCGATTTTCTTGCCGAGGAGCCCGCCGGACTTGTTGATCTCGCCGATCCGCAGCATGAACGCCTGACCGGCCGGCAAGTCGAAGATGCTCTCCCACCCGGTCTTGGCCGCAACCATCCCGATCGAGATCCTCGCGCTCGAGGCTCCCCCACCCCAGCTCAGGACAAGCCCGGCAGCAAGGCCGGCAGCGGCCACAACCAGAGCGCTCGCCGCGAGACGCCGCCGACGGCGGATCCGACTACGAGGCGCCTGCCCAGGGGCGGGCAGCGCTTCGCGCGCCCCCTCGACCAGCTGGCGGCAGGTCTCGTAGCGGGCCTCCGGGTCCTTGGCGAGCGCTTTCGCGATCACGGAGTCGATCTCGCGCGGGAGCTCGGGGCGGAGGGCGGTCAGCGACGGAGGCTCCTCGCGAAGGTGGGCGAACAGGAGTGCGACGTCGGACTTGTGGCGGAAAGGAGGAGCACCGGCCAGGCACCCGAACAGCAGGCAGCCGAGCGAATACACGTCGGCGCGCCCGTCGACGGCCTCGCCTCGGATCTGCTCCGGGGCAACGTAGTCGACCGTCCCCATCAGCTGACCCTGCTCGGCCGATAGCTCCTGTTCGGAAAGGCGTCGGGTCAGGCCGAAGTCGGCGAGGTAGACGTGGTCGGCGCCCTCGTGGCCGGCCGCCGGCGCGAGCAGCACGTTCGACGGTTTCACGTCCCGGTGCACCAGACCGCGGGCATGCGCCGCATCGAGGGCACTCGCGACCTGGGAGGTGATCGCGAGCGCGTACTCGGGCGAGAGCGGCCCATTCCTCAGCACGCGCTTGAGGTCATCGCCCTCGACGTAGCGCATCGAGATGAAGATCTGTCCGTCGGCCTCGCCGGCCTGGTAGATCGGCACGATGTTCGGGTGGTCGAGGGAAGCGGCGAGCTCGGACTCCGCCAGGAGACGTTCGCGGAAGCGCTCGTCCTCCGCCAGTGCGGGCGAGAGCAGCTTGAGCGCTACTTTCCGCTTCAGGCGCAGATCCTCGGCCAGATAGACGATTCCCATCCCGCCCCGGCCGAGCACAGCCTCGATGCGGTAACCGAGAAGCTCGCTTCCGACGGGCAATTCAGCGCCAACCGACATCCCACGCCTCCAGCCAGCCAACGATAGACGCCAGGAGAAGCCGACTATGCGTGCACGGCCTAAGGAAACGGTAAGGCTCAAAAGATGTAGGGATCGTCTGCGTCCAGGTCGCCACCGACAATGACATTCGGCGGGATCGGCTCGTACCAGACCCGCGACCAGATCAGCGGCGTGTCTTTCCTCTTGCTGTTCGTCTTGTGTGCGGCGGCGCGGAGGTTGCAGGTCGCGTGAGCCGCACCGAGGTAGCCGCGGCGATCATCACGGTGATCGAGGTGCCACGCTTCGCCGGGCTTGATGAGCTCGCCGCAGCGGCAACAGGCGACTTTCCCGGTGGCGACGAGTGGTGCAAGTTGGCGGCGTCGGGCGACGTGCCCGTTGGTGTAGCCGCGTAGATGCCGGCTTCGTTTGCGTGTGCCTTGGGCCAAAAGCTTGGCGTCCTGCCCCTTGGAGGGTCGCATGTGCCGCGCAAGCCGCCGGTAACGGTTGGCGGCGGGACTGCATCTGAACCGTTACCTGACGTCGTTGCCCCGTTGTGGCAGGCTGATCGCGCGTCCGCCTGACGTGCATCGCCGCCGCCGGCCCGAGCCTCGCGGTTCGGGTCGGCAGCGGAAGCTTCGTCCAGGTGGCGGCATAGACTCCGAGCAAGGAGATTCTCGATGCAAAACAGGCGGACATGCAGACCACAGATGGAGTAACCGGCACCCTTCTCGC
>JBKPIV010000171.1:0-17255 GCA_046730395.1 Actinomycetota bacterium
AGGCCGAGGCCGGAGCCGCTCACTCGATCGCCCGTGTAGAAGCGATCGAAGACCCGCGCCAGCTCGTGGGCGCCGATGCCGGGGCCGTCGTCCTTCACGACCAAGCTCGCTGCCCCGTCATGGCGCTGGGCTGTTACCGAGATCGAGGTTCCTTCCGGCGTGTGCGTAAGCGCGTTGTCGAGCAGGATACGCATGATCTGCGCGACCCTGTCGGCGTCGGCCCTCGCCACGGCGGCCCCGGTCCCGTCAACGTCGATGGGCGAATCATGGCGCTCGGCGGCCGGGCGGAACTCGCCCGCGACGCGCCCTGCGAGCTCGCCGAGATCGACCCGCTCGGCGGCGATCTCGATCGCGTCGGAATCGAGCTTCGAGAGGTCCAGGAGGTCAGCCGTCAGCTTCGTCAGCCGGGCGACCTGCTCGCGCATCGTCCGCACGAACTCGGCGCGCACCGCGGGATCGGGCTCGTCCTCGTCGAGGAGCTCGACGAAGCCGCCGAGCGAGAAGATCGGGGTGCGCAACTCGTGGGACGCGTTGGCGATGAACTCCCGCCGAGCGCTGTCGAGGCGGGCAAGCCGCTGGCGCATCTCCTCCAGCGTCCCGGCCAGCTGCCCCACCTCGTCGACCCCCTCGCCGGGGATCGGCGTCGAGAAGTCGCCCTCGGCGACCTTCCCGGCGGCGGCGTCCAGGTCGCGGAGCCGCTTCGCGTGCGCCCGGGCGGCCAGCCACCCGGCCACGAGGGCCGCGAAGAGGGCGATCGCCCCCGCGATCAGGATCTGACGCCTGATCAGGGCGACGCTGTCGTCCACGTCCGACAGCGAGGTCGAAAACACCACCACCGAGCGTGGGCGCCCCGCCTGCGGCAGGGGCACCGCGGTCTCGCCCGTTCGAGTTCCGGCGACCCGCTCGACGCCGGAGGAGACGTGGCCGCTTACCGCCGCGGCCGCGGCCGGCGGAAAGCTCGGCAGCACCGCCGTCCGATCGAGCCGCGAGTCCGCGACGACGGTCCCGGGCTGGGGGGCGGCGGAGCCGGTCCGCACCGTCAGCACCGTGACCCGCGCGTCCGTCCGCTGGGCGATTCGCCGCACCAGCCGACGAACCTCCGCCTGCGAGGCTCCTCGCCGCATTGCTCGAGCCAACGTGGCGCTTTCGTCCGCCCCCACCTGCTCGAGCCGCTGGAGCTTCTGCGCCGTGAGGCTCGAGCGCAGCTGCGGGACGACGTAGAGGTAGATGACCCCGACGGCCGCGGCTGTGATCACGAAGAACAGCACCGCGAGGCGGTTGCGAACGCTGGAGAACAACCTTCAATCGTCCTTGTCGCGGAACCGGTAGCCGACGCCGCGGACCGTGAACAGGTACTCCGGCGAACGCGGGTCGCGCTCGAGCTTCTCCCGAAGGTGCCGGATGTGGACGTCGATGGTCCGCGGGTCGCGATAGGCCGAATCACCCCAGACCTGCTCGAGCAGCATCTCCCGCGTGTATACGCGGCCGGGCCCCCGCGCCAGTGCCGCCAGCACCTCGAACTCGACGTAGGTGAGGCGCACCTGCTTGCCGCGGATGGTGACGATCCGGCGCTCGAAGTCGATCTTCAGGGCGCCGGCGACGATCGGCTCGTCGCCCGTCGGTCGCCCGCCCAGCATCTCGGCGCGGCGCAGCGCCGCGCGCACGCGGCTGCGGAACTCCCGGACCGAGAAGGGCTTGGTGATGTAGTCGTCGGCGCCCATCTCGAGGCCGAGCACCTTGTCGATCTCGTCGTCCTTGGCCGTGAGCATGATGATCGGGACCTGGCTGCGACTGCGCATTCGGCGGCAGACCTCGATGCCGTCGAGCTTCGGAAGCATGATGTCGAGCACGACGAGGTCGAAGCGCTGCTCGGCGAAGCGGTCGAGCGCCTCGCGACCGTCATGGGCGGTGACGACCACGTAGCCGTCCTTGCGAAGGGGGTAGCAGAGCAGCGTCTGGACCGATTGCTCGTCGTCGACGAGCAGGATGCGAGCCGATCCGGTGTCAACGGCGACGGGCACGGTGGTGCGTGCCCAAAGGGTAGTTTGCGTTCTCCCCCGTGGTCGACTTTCGCATCTACCGCGCCGGGTACCTCCCGGCGCTCGTGGCCGTCGTCGCGCTGCTCTTCGCGCTCCAGTCGCCGCCCGGGCCGCTGCCGGAGGTAGCGGCACCGGCCGCGTTCGACCAGACCGCCGCGGCGACGACAGCCCGGGAGATCCTCGCGACCGCGCCCGACCGTCCACCGGGGTCGAGCGGCGATTCGGCGATCGCCGACATGGTGGAGGGCCAGTTCAGGCACGTGAGCGAGGGCCAGGTGGCCGAGCAGCGCTTCTCGGGCAGCCTCGACGGCGATCAGGTCGATCTGCGCAACGTGATCTTGACCCTGCCCGGGCAGACCACGCGCACCGTGGTCGTGATGGCGCCACGAGATTCCGCCGCCGGCCCGGGCGCGGCATCGAGCGCCGCCGCGACCGCAACCCTGCTCGAGCTCGTAAACGAGGTGCGCCTTTCCCGACATACGAAGACGCTGGTGTTCGTCTCGACTGACGCGGGCAGCGACGGCGCCCTGGGCGCTAAGGAGTTCGCGGACAACTACCCGCTGCGCGACCAGGTGGACGGCGTGGTGGTGATCTCGCAACCCGGATCGGCGACGCCCATGCAGCCGTCGCTCGTCGACTCCTCCGATGGTCCGCAAAGCGCCTCGGCCCAGCTGGCGAGCACGGCGCGCGTTGCCCTTACCGACCAGACCAGCCGTGCTCCCGGCGGCGAGGGGATCTTCGGCGAGCTCGCGCGGCTCGCACTGCCGAGCGGCCTGGGCGAGCAGGCTCCGCTGATCGAGACGGGAGTCGCGGCGGTGGCCCTCTCGTCGGCGGGCGAGCGGCCGCTGCACGTCTCCCAGGACCAGCCCGAGGACCTCTCTCCCGACACGCTCGGGGGCATCGGCCGAGCGGCACTGCAGCTCGTGGGGACGATGGACGGCGCCGCTGCGCCGCCTGAGCACGGCCCGGACGCGTATCTGAACCTGGCCGGAAATCTGGTTCCCGGCTGGACGCTGTCCCTCCTCGCGCTGACCCTGCTGCTGCCCTCGGCGCTCGCGTGCGTCGACGGCCTCGCGCGCGCGATGCGTTCCGGCGAGCGGGTGGGGTGGGCGCTGGCCTGGTCCCTCTCCCGGGCTCTGCCGCTCATCGGCGCGCTGATCCTCCTCTACCTGATGGCGGCAGTGGGGATCGTTGCGCGCCCCGACTTTCCGTTCGACCCCAACAGCTTCGACGTCGGACCGGGGCAGGCGGTCGCGATGACGTTCCTGGGGGCGGTGGCGCTCGCCGGTTATTACGCGATTCGCGGCTGGCGTGGTCCGGGGGCCATGCCGACGACGGCTGCGGCGCCCGCCCTCGGCGCCGCGGCACTCCTCGGCGGACTCATCGCGTGGTTCGCCAACCCCTACCTCGGGCTGCTGGCGGTACCGGTCGCACACGTATGGCTCCTGGGGGCCCGGCGCGCGGGGCCCCTCCCGTGGCCCCTGGTCGCGCTCGGTGCCGCCCTCTCGCTGCTTCCGCTCGCGGCCGCGTTCGCCCATCTGGCGGGGCGCCTCGACTTCGGGGCGAACGCCCCCTGGCTGCTCCTGCTGATGGTCGACGACGGCCAGATCGGGTTCTGGACGACGCTCGCGCTGTGCCTCCTGATCGGCGGCCTGGTCGGGATCGTGGCGCTGTCCTTACGCCCGAAGACCCCGTCCCGACCGGCGCCGTCCGCCCGCTTGCGCGTAGGTTCGCCGCCCTCCGGCGAGCCCGTCGGCAGCGTTCTGGACGCATCTCCTATCGCGTCGCGGGATGCCCCTGACGATCTTCAACGGGGAAGACAACCGTCGGCATGACAGTTGCCCGTCCGGATCCTTCGGAGGCGTTCGAGAGGGAGCGAGTGACCCGGCTCAAGCATCACATCGCGCGGCGCAAGTATCGCGTCGATCCGGACGCGGTTGCGCAGGAGATCCTCTTCAAGCTGCGGATCATCCGCCTGGGCCGCCGCGGCCTCTTGGCTGACGAGTCAGCCGGCGGCGACCCCCCACACCATGGAGTGTCGGATTAGTCGGCCTGGAGCCGACTAAGGCGACACTCGATCAATCGGGGTGGAGTTGGTCGAAGCCGCGCGGCTCCAGCTCGGTTCCGTCGGGCTGACGCAGCGCAGCCCCCTCGCCCTCCTCCACCCAGCCGATCTCGGTCAGGTTCGTGCCGGCCTGCGCCACCGCACGGCGCGCGGTCGCCAGCCGTTCCGCCGGCAACGCCACGAGCAGCTCGTAGTCCTCGCCGTGGCCGCTTGCAAGATCCCTTGCGTCGGCCCCGGCCGCCGCCGCGACCTCCCGGACCCCGGCCTGCACGGGCACGCGTGCCAGGTCAATGACGAGGCGCGCCCCGCTCGCCGCCGCGACGTGGGCGGCATCGGCGCCGAGCCCGTCGCTCACGTCGATCATCCCCGTCGCACCCGCCTCGGCAAGCGCCAGTCCGGCCGCCAGTCTGGGAACGGGAAGGGTGTGGCGACGGCGAAGCGCCACCGCCTCTTCCTCGGGCAGCCCGTCGCCCACCTCGGGACGCTCGAGGAGGAGCAGTCCGGCCGCCGCGCCGCCCAGCTCGCCCGTCACCGCGAGCACCTCGCCCGGTCTCGCGCCGGAGCGCAGCACGAACGCGTCGGCCGAGGCGGCATGCCCAACCACGGTGATCGCCAGGAGCAGGGCCGGGGCACGCGTGACGTCCCCCCCGACGACCGCAACCCGGTATTCCGCGGCCGCGGCCGCCAGGCCGGCCCCGAGCTCCAGGGAGTAGTCGTCGCCCAGGTCCTTGGGGACGCCGAGCTGAACGTATGCCTCGCCCGGCGCGGCGCCCATCGCGGCGAGGTCCGACAGCGCCACCGCGATCGCCTTTCTGCCCACGGACTCGGGCGACGCGGTATCCCGGCGAAAGTGCACTCCCTCCACCAGCGCGTCCACCGATGTGGCCGTGGCGCCCCCGGGAACGGTCACCGCGGCGTCGTCGCCGGTTCCCACCCGCACCTCGGTCCCCCAGCCCGCGGGCTGGTCGCCGCGCGCTCGCTCCACGCACTCCACGAGCCGGGCGATCAGCTCGAATTCGACGAGATCGGCCACGCCGATATTCAATCCGGTACGCATCCCAGACGGGGTGGCTCTGGCTGGGTGGGGCGCGGCGTGCGCGGCCTACCGCAAACTTGCATACGCATCGCGCCGCCGGGGCACCCGTTGCGTGTCTGCGGCGCATGCGCCGTTAACTTGCGACGCGTCGCGTGAGCGAGGCATGCGGTCGACGTTGTCGGCGACCACCCCTACCCAGCCGCCGCTGCTCGGAGGACGTCCGCGTCTGGATGGGTCGCCAGGTTTGCCGCCTGTGGTTGTCGGCGCGCCACCCCCCTACCCAGCCGCCGTTGCTCGAGGACCATCGCTCATCGAGGGGCCGCGAGGTGCCGGCGGTTGAGGTCGCGCTACGAGCTCGGCTCGCCGAGCGGCGGCTCGAACGGCAGCCGGTGATCGATGTCGCGCTCGCCGGCGGACTCGCGCCGCCGCAGGGTAAGCAGGACGAGGGCTGAGACCGCCGCGGCGGCGCCCACGAGCGCCAGCGCCGCGTAACCACGGTGAAGCGGCGTCACCGGGTCGCCGGCGATCGTTGGCGCGACGATCGAGACGGCGGTCCAGGCGACGAGGGCCCACAGCGCTCCTCGAATGCCGCCGAGGGCAACCCGTGGGGTCGCCCGCGCCCCGAGAGCCACGGCCGCGGCGAGGGCGGCGACGACAGGCAGCACCGCGAGCCAGGCGTTGGTGACGCCGAACGCGGTGAGCAGGGTGTGCTCGAGATTGCCGTCAACGAGCCAGCTGACCCACGTGGTGGTCCCCCCGTCTCCCAGGAGGGGATACGTCAGCGTCCCGGCGAGCATGGTGAGGGCGGAGGGGATCGCGAGTCCCAGCGTGAGCGCGGGATGGCGCCGATAGGCCGGCGCGAGCCCCAGCGCCAGGAACGGCAGGATCGGGATCAGGAAGCGTGGGCCCGGGGTGCCGCCGCCAAGCGGCTGCCAGTAGGCCGCGTTGTAGAGGAGGAAGACGGCGGTCGCCGCGGCGATCACCGCCGCCTCGGCGCGGCGGCCGCTGCGCCGCATGAGGATCGCGCCGACGATCCCCATGGCCAGCACCGGTGTGAGCGTCAGAAGGCCGCGGCCGGAGAGCAGGAGGTCGATCGCTGCGCCCGGCTTGGGTACGCCGATGCCGAAGAAGCCCGACGAGTTCAGCCCCAGCACCGCGTGCCCGCTGCGCCCGCTCACGGCGATCGCGTGGGAGTAGGCGAACCGGAAGGGCGACCCGAGCGACCACAGGTTGTAGAGGAGGGCGGGAACCGCGCCGACGGCGGCGGCGGCCCCGAACACGGCGCCTCGCCTGACGCGGTTCGGGCGCGACATCGCGTAGCCGAACAGCACCACGCCCAGAAGGGCGAGGGGATATTCGAAGCACACGGCCAGGCCGGCGAGGAGTCCCGCTAGGGCCACCAAGCCGAGCCGCCGCGGTCCCTCGCGCTCGCGCATCAGGAGCGCGAAGGCCCCGAAGCCCAGCGCCGCCGAGGCGATGTGGGCGAAGTACTCGGAGGCGAAGGTCATCACGATCGTTCCCATTCCAAGCGTCAGGGCGGCGGCGGTGCCGAAGCCGGGCTCGATCCGTTCGGCGGCCCAGCGAACCACGAGCAGCAGCGCGATCGCCGGCAGGACCGCCCCGAACAGAGTCAGCACCCAGACGATCGGTGTGTGCTGGGCGACGGCGTTCTCGACCCGCGTGCGCCGCTGCGCGTCGAAGCCGAAGTAGCGAAGCGGAGCGTGGGAGTGCCAGTGATCGTGGGCCGTGGCGCGCGCGTTGCGGGCAGCGGTGCTGGCGAGGGACTGCGCATCGACGGCATCCAGGGCCAGGTGGACGGGCAGCGTGAGGGCGGCGAGGCCCGGGGCCTTGACCGAGTAGAAGTGATGATCGACCCAGGCCTCGTCCTTGGCCTGCCACTTCCAGGGGTCGATCTCGGACTGGCCGGCGGCCAGCGCGCGCTCCTGCGCATAGAAGGACGACTGGGCCCAGCCGCTTGCGTGCATGAGGAGCCCCCACGCGACGCCGAGCGCGGCGATCGCGCAGATCGCGGACCGGGAGATGACCGCGTTCGCCAGTGCGCGCACGGCGCTCACGAGATCACGGAGAGCCGCCGGTGCCGCCCGCCTGCCCCGGCGGGACGCCGCCGGGGGGACCGCCGCCCCCGGAGTTCCCGTTGCCGGTGGCGCCCGGGCTCGGGACGGGCCCCTGCCCGGCGCCGGGCGCGTAGTACTGCGGGGGGTACTGCGTGGTCGTGGAGCCGGGCGGTGGGGCAGGGGGCTGGTACTGGTAGGTGCCGGTCCCGGTGCCGCCGCCGGAGGAGTACGAGGATGAGGAGCTCCGGGACGAGACGGCGTGCGCGCCGCTCCAGCTCGAGGAGAACTGCATCGGGGTCTGTGGCTGGGGGAAGTCGCCGCAGAAGCTGCCGTGGGCCGACTCCATGTACGCGCGCCAGATCGGTCCCGCGGTGGGGCCGCCGAAGCCGGTGGTGGCACGAGAGGTGGGGTGCCCGACCCATACCGCGGCCGCGAGCTGCGGCGTGTAGCCGACGAACCAGGCGTCGGACTCGCCCTCCGTCGTCCCCGTCTTGCCGGCGGCGGGGCAACCGAAATCGGTGTATCCGGCCCCCGTCCCCTGGGTGATCACGCCCTTGAGGATGCTCGTCACCTCGTAGGCGAGCCCGTCGGAGATCGGGCGGGTGCTCTGACCCTGGTCGGGGACATCGGTCTTTCCGTTCGGAAACACGACCCTGCTGATCGCGGTGGCGGGGTGGTGGATGCCGCCGTCGGCGAAGGTACCGTAGGCGTCCGCCTGCTCTAGCGGCGTGACCCCGATCCGGAGACCTCCGATTCCCTCTGCGGGAATGCCATCGAGGTGGGTGGTGATCCCGAGCTTGTAGGCCATCTGGCGGACGCTCTCGGGCCCCACGTCGAGGTCGAGCTGAGCGAAGACCACGTTCACTGATTCGATCGTCGCCTGTTTGACGCTCAACGTCCCGGCCCCCGCCCGCTCGGCGTTGTTCACCGTCCAGGTCGTGCCGTCGTCGAGCGTCAGGGTCATCGGGCTCCTGCCCGAGTAGTAAGTGGTGTCGGGGTTCATCCCCTGGCTCAGAGCGGTGGCCAGCACGTAGGGCTTGAACGAGGATCCGGGTTGGCGGTGGGCGTTGGCGGCGAAGTTGAACTGGGACCCCGCTGAGTACGGCTGCGATGAGGCCATCGCCAGGATGTGGCCGTTCCTGGGGTCGAGCGAGGCGAGGGCCGCGGCCGGCCCGCCACCGGAGTAACAGACCGCGCATGAGTCCACGGCCCGCTGGGCGTCGGCCTGAAGCTGCGGGTTGATCGTCGTGTAGACCTTGAGTCCGCCGTTTCTGACCGTGTTGACGCCGTAGCGGTCGATCAGCTGCTGGGTCACGTAGTCGAAGAAGTAGGGCTCGCGGATCGACTGGTACTTGTGCCCGCGATTGAGCCCGATCCCGGCTCGCGAAGCCTGGTCGTACTCACCCTGGCTGATGTAGCCCTGCTCGAGCATCGCCTGCAGCACCTCGTTGCGGCGCCCGAGGGCGGCCCTCGGGTTAAGGAAGGGGTTGTATTCCGACGGCGCCTGGGGGAGGCCGGCAATCAGCGCCGCCTCGGGCAGGTTGAGCTTGCTCACCGATTTCGAGAAGTAGGTCTGGGAGGCGGCCTGCACGCCGACGGCGGTGCGGCCGTCGGTCGTCCCGTAGGAGGCCGTGTTCAGGTACTTGTCGAGGATCTGGTCCTTCGTGTACTTGTTCTCGTACTGCTCGGCCAGGTTCGCCTCGTGGATCTTCCGCTCGATGTCCTCCTGGGGATGGGCGATGTAGAGGTTGCGGACCAGCTGCTGGGTGATCGTCGAGCCGCCCTGCACCGGGGCGCCGGCCTTCAGGTCGGCCCAACCGGCGCGGATGATCGACCCGTAGTCGACGCCGCCGTGGTGGTAGAAGTTCTTGTCCTCGATCGCCACCGTGGCGTTCTTCAGGTCGCTGGGGATCTTCGAGCCGTGGACGGGATGCCGCAGGGTGTCCGACTGGACGTAGCCGAGGCGGCTGCCGTCGGCGGCGAAGACGACCGAGTTCGATCCCTGCCGGATGGGCTTCAGCGACGCGATCGACGGCGTGCTGTCCCAGATGTGCAGAAACCACATGACCGCGCCGACCGCCGCCACGAGGACGACGAAGAAGACGAAGCCGAATCCGATCAGGATCCTCTTGACAGCCGATCGACGCGAGCGACGTAGCCGTTTGCGTGCTCGCTGGGTCATCGAGTGTGACCGAAAAGCGTACCGAGGCGAAAATCCACTGACGGCACCAGCCAGTTTCGGAGCTAAAGCTCCTCACCTAAGGCCCGTTGCTCGACGGGTGGCCAGTCGAGGAGGCCGGCCTCGCGCAGCGCCCTTTGGGCGCTCTCCCGAAGCGCCGATTCCTCGTCCCCCACCTGCGTGCGCTCGCGGTCACGCGGGCCCTTGAGCTCGAGCCGAATGCCCTCCGGGGTCATCTCGGCGATGCTCACCTCGGCGGCGCCGGCCGGCTTCAGCACCGCCCGCGCCTCGTGGAGGTTCGCGGCCGGCGGCACCCAGACCGAGACCGTGGCCGGCGCCGTGCGGTCGCCGGTCGAATGGTTGAAGAGAACGCCTCCCGCGACCTTCTCGTTCGGCACCACAACCAGACGGCCGTCGCCGGGGTCGATGTAGGTGTAGGAGAGCGTCAGGTCGTCGACGCGTCCCGTCTCCCCCTCGATCGTGACCGTGTCGCCGATCCGAATCGGCTGCGTGACCGCGATCAGGATCCCGGCGACCATGTTGGCGATCGTCTGCCGCGCCGCGAAGCCGATCACGAGGCCGAGCACGGCGCTCGAGGCGAGGATCCCGGCCGCGAGGCGCTGGATCTTGGTGAAGTTGGAGAGCGCCAGGGCAACCCCGATGAGCAGGATGACCACGAAGACGAGGCGACGGATCAGCCGCAGCCTGGTCTGCGCCGCGCGCGAGACGCGCACCTCGGTCATCCGCCCCGCGACGTGGCCGGCCCGCGCGATCACAAACCGATCGACGACCAGCGCGACCACGATCGCGACCACCATCGTGATCAGGGCCGAGATCAGGTCGCCGTGGTTGTGCCAGAACGAGTCGTCCATTGTCTGGGGGTTCGCCCCTTGGCCGCCGCGTTCCTTCGCGCGGTCGTGAGAATGCTCCCATGACCGTGGCCACCCGCACGCGCGCGGTGCTGCTCGACGCGCTGGGGACGCTCGTCGAGCTCGAGCCGCCGTGGGTGCACCTGGCCGCGGCGATGGGGACGCAGGTCGACGAGCGCCTCGTTCGGGCGGTGCGTGCGGAGATGAGCTATTACCGCGACCACAGCCACGAGGGCCGCGACGCGCGATCCCTCGCCGACCTGCGGGAGCGCTGCGCGCGGATCCTCTCGGACGAGCTCGGGCGGGAGGTCTCGGTGGAGGAGATGATGGGCGCGATCCGCTTTCGCGCCTTCGATGACGCCGCTCGGGCGCTCGCCGACCTGCGCGACCTCGAGCTGCGGCTCGTGTGCGTCTCCAACTGGGACTGCTCGCTGCCCCGTGTGCTGGCGCGGTGCGGCCTCGCCTCGGCGCTCGACGGTGTCCTCACGTCGGCCGAGGCGGGCGCGCGCAAGCCCGACCCGGCGATCTTCGAGGCGGGGGTTGCGCTCGCCGGCGCGGCGCCCGGCGAGGCCCTCTACGTGGGGGACAGCCCCGCCGAGGACGTCGAGGGGGCGCGAGCGGCGGGCATCCGAGCCCTTCTCCTCGACCGCGGCGGCGGCGGCGACATCGACTCGCTCCAGTCCATCCGCCACCATCTCGATCTGTGAACGAGCTCGCCCCCACACGCCCCCCGCCCAGGTACGCCGGGCTCCTGCCTCGATTGGCCGCGATGGTGATCGATGCCGTCCTCGCGTGGGTAGTGCTGGCCATCGCCGCCAACGTGCTCGTCCCCGGGGCGATCGGCAACGATCCGACCCCGCACGAGACCGCGGCCCTTGGGGCGATCGCGGCGACCGTGATCGCGGCCTGGTTCGCCTACCTGGTGATCGGCGAGTGGCGATGGGGCCGAACGGTGGGCAAGGCGGCGGTGGGCATCCGGGTCGTCGGCGAGAGCGGTGACCCGGTGACGTGGAGCGGCGCCCTGCGCCGCAACCTCCTCCTCCCGGTGGATGCCGTCGCCGGCCTCGTCATGATCCCGATCTCCGGTCGGGGGCAGCGTCTGGGCGACCGCGCTGCGCACACGCTGGTTCTCGCCAAGAGCGGTTCGGAAGCGCCCTCGGGATCCCCCCCACCGTCGCCCGCGGCTCCGACCTCGACCCCGCCGCCCGAGGCGCCTCCGACCTGGGGCGGCCCCGCGCCCGCACCCTCGACTCCCACCTGGGGGCCGGGCCGGGTCGTGGTTGGGATCCTCGCGCTGCTCCTGACCACCGTCTTCGAGGTGGGCATCGTCTCGGCGTTCGATCCCGACCTCAGCTCGCTCGGCGCCAGGCTCGCGACCCAAGCGCTGCTCGCCGTGACGCTGGTGGGCGTCGCCTTCGCGGTCAGCGCGGAGGGCAGGGGCATCGCCTCGCCGCAGGCGTTCGGGATGCGAGCGCCGAGGCGCTCTCCGTTCGGCCCGGCCGCCGCCGCGTATCTCGGCTACTTCGTGTTCGCGATCGCCTACTCGGCCCTCACCCATCCGCACCAGAAGGACGTCACGCGCGACCTCGGGTTCGGCCACGGCAGCCTGGGGACGATCGCCGCGGCGCTCTTAATCGTGATCGCGGCCCCGATCTCCGAGGAGATCTTCTTCCGCGGCTTCATCTTCGGCGGCCTGCGCCGCACCCTCTCCTTCCCGGTCGCCGGAGTGATCTCGGCGGGGATCTTCGGGCTGTTTCACTACACGGGGCCCGGCAGCCTGACCGTCGTGCCGCAGCTCGCGGTCCTCGGCCTCGCGCTCTGCTGGGTGTACGAGGAGACCGGCTCGATCTATCCCACGATGGCGATCCACGCGCTCAACAACGCGATCGCCTTCGCGGTCTTGACGTCATGACGGCGGAGCACCGAGGGCCGGCCGTCTCCGCGCGCGCGCTCGAGAAGAGCTACGGCGACCGGTTGGCGGTCGATCGCGTCGACTTCGAGGTGCCGCCCGGAATCTGCTTCGGCTTCCTCGGCCCGAACGGCGCCGGCAAGACGACGACCATGAAGATGATCTACGGGCTCGCCACCGTCGGCGGGGGCGAGCTCCGCGTGCTCGGCATGGACGCCACCCGCGAGCGACGACGGATCAAAGCCCGGATCGGCGTGGTGCCGCAGGAGACGAATCTCGACGGCGACCTCACGGTGCGCGAGAACCTGCTCCAGCAGGCGACCTACTACGGCATCGGCTCGGACGTGGCCCGCGCTCGCGCCGGGGAGCTGCTCGAGTTCGCGCTCATCGCCGACCGCGCCGGGGAGCGAATCCAGGCGCTGTCGGGGGGGATGAAGCGCCGCCTGCTGATCGCGCGCTCCCTGATCAACGACCCCGAGTTGATCGTCCTCGACGAGCCAACCACGGGCCTCGATCCCCAGGCCCGGCTCGCGGTCTGGCGGGCGCTAGAGCGGCTCCGTCGACGCGGGGTCACGCTGCTCCTCACTACCCACTACATGGAGGAGGCAGCGCGCCTGTGCGACAGCCTGCTGATCATGGACGAGGGCAGGATCGTCGCCGAGGGAAGGCCGGCGGAGCTGGTCCGGAGGTACGCGGGCCGCGAGGCCCTCGAGCTCGACCTGGCCCAGGAGTGCGATCCCCAGGCGCTCGTCGCGGCGCTCGGCGAGCGTGCCGACGGGCACGAGCTCCACGACGGCGCGCTCACGCTCTATGCCGACGACGCCGAGGAGCTGCTTCGCTCGCTCGACCACGACCGGTTTCCCACCGAGTCGGCGATGGTCCGCCGGGCAACGCTCGAGGACGTGTTCCTGCGGCTGACCGGAAGGACGCTGAGGGAGTAGCGAGATGGCGATGACCTATGAGCCCGGATACGCCGGCCTTGCCCCCCGCGCCGGGGTCCGCGACCTCCTGCCCTCACCCCGGCACGCGGCTGCGATCTGGCGCCGCAATGCCCTCGTCTTCTCGAAGCTCTGGAAGGGGGCGCTGCTGCCCACCTTCCTGGATCCGTTCTTCTACCTCCTCGCGCTCGGCTTCGGGCTCGGGACCTACATCGCGCACGGGATCAACGGCATCCCGTACAAGGACTTCGTCGCCCCGGGACTGATCGCCTCGGCGGCGATGTGGTCGTCGGCTTTCGAGACCACCTACAACGTCTACTTCCGCATGAACGAGCTGCGGCTCTACGACAACGTGCTGTCGACCCCGGTCGAGACCCAGGACCTGGTGGCGGGAGACATCGCCTGGAGCTCGACCAGGGCGACGGTCTACGGGATCGTCGTGCTGATCGTGGTCGCCGCCCTCGGGCTGCTCTCATCGCCGTGGGCAATCCTGATCCCGCCCTTCGTCACCCTCGGCGGCCTCTGCTTCTCGGTGATCGGCTACACGTTCACGTCGCTGATCCCGAAGATCGACCTCTACAGCTACTTCTTCACCCTCGGGATCACGCCGATGTTCCTGTTCTCCGGGATCTTCTTCCCGTTCAACCAGCTGCCGGGATGGGTCGAGGTCGTGGCCTGGTTCACCCCCCTCTACCACCTGGTCGAGATCACGAGGGGGCTGGCCACCGGTCCCGACGGCGTCCAGATCCTGGTGCACGCCGCGTGGCTCGCGGCGGTGACCGCGGCGCTGTTCCCGGTCCCGGTGCGAGCGCTCCGCGCGCGGCTGGTTCCCTAACCCGCCCCGCTGACGCGGGCGCCTCGAACGCGCCAGCGCGCATGACAGAATGCCCGCCAGTGATTGGCCGGCTCCGGATTGGTCTCGTCCTGGCGGCACTCCCGATCCTTGCCCTTCCGGCGCTGGCGGGCGCTCAGGACGTAGGCGCTCCCGCCACCGGCGCCACCGGGGCAAGCGGCGCCTCGTCGCCGCCAGCGCAGCCTCAGGACCTCCTCCAGAAGGGGGGCGCGAAGCCCGCCCACCTGAGCGTCCACGTCCACGGCCTCCACCACGGCAAGGTCAGGGTCGACGGGCGCGCCCGCGCGATCGGCTACCTGCGCCCATTCGTCGCCGGCCAGCACGTCAACGTCAAGCTGCTCCGCCACGGCCACGTGGTCCAGAGCCTTAACCCGGAGGCGAAGAAGGTGAAGGGGCAGAACGCCGGCCGCTACAAGTTCCGCTCCTCGCCGCTGATCATGCCCGGCAGCTATCGGATCATCGCCCAGCACTTCCGCAGCCCCAAGCAGGGCAGGGCGGTCGCGCGGTCGCCGAAGTTCCACATTCGCTACCCCGATCTCGATCCGGGCGACCGCAACGGGGCCGTTCACCTCTTCAACCACCTGCTGGTGCGCGACGGCTACTACTCGACGCACGGCAAGCGCTACAGCAACAAGACCAGCTTCGCGGTGATGGCGTTCCGAAAGGTGAACGGCATGAAGCGCACCTTCAACGCCAACCCACACATCTTCAAGGCGCTGGCGGCCGGGAAGGGCCGCTTCCATCTCAAGTACCCGAGCGCCGGCAAGCACGTGGAGGTGGACATCTCCCGCCAGGTGATGGTGCTGGCCAACCACGGTAAGGCCCAGTACACGTTCCACGTCTCGACCGGGGCGCCGGCGACCCCCACCATCCGCGGCCATTACCACTTCTACAGCCGCACGCCCGGGTTCAACTCCGAGGGGATGTACTACTCCGTCTACTGGCACGGCGGCTATGCGATCCACGGTTATGCCTCCGTGCCGCCTTACCCGGCCAGCCACGGCTGCGTTCGCAACGAGATCCCGGACGCCAAGTTCGCCTACAACTGGGTGTCGCTCGGGATGTCGATCTACGTCTACAACTGACGTGCAGGGACTCGAGCAGGCGAGGGCGAACCTCGTCGCCGAGCTTCGGGAGCACGCGCTGGTGATCGGTGAGGTGACGCTCTCGAGCGGACAGCGTGCCGCCTACTACGTGGACGCGAGACGGGCCCTGATGCGCCCGGCGGGCTTTCGCGCAGCGGGGGAGCTGATCGCGGCCGCGGCAGCGGAGGCCGACGCCGAGGCGGTGGGCGGGCCGGTGATGGCCGCGATCCCGCTCGCCTGCGCTGCGATCGCAGTGCCGGGCGGCGACGAGCTCGTCGGCTTCTTCGTCCGCAAGGAGCGGAAGGAGCACGGGCTTCAGCGCTGGGTGGAGGGCCCAGTCGACGCCGGGACGCGGTGCCTCGTAGTCGAGGACACGGTGACGACCGGCGGGTCGACGGTGGCGGCGATCGAGCGCATGCGGGAGGAGGGGCTCGAGATCGTGGGCGCCCTCTGCGTCGTCGATCGACTGGCCGGCGGCGGCGAGGCAATCGCCCAAGCCGCAGGCGCCCCCTTCAGCGCGCTCGTGACGATCGACGAGCTCTATCCCGAGCGCCCGGACCGCCCCGCCTAGAGCGACTCCGGCGACGCGCGCGACTGCACCGGCTGGTCGCGCAGGGTCTTCACCATGCGCAGCGCGTAGGCGCGATCGAGCCTTGACGCGCGGCGCTGGCGGTTCTCGAGGACCGCGACGGTGTAGTTGACCACCCGGTCGCGGCGCAGCACGATCAGCGTCGCGCGCTCTGGAACGCGGCCCGGCTTCGTGGTGCCCTTGGCGGTGGTCTCGACCGCCTCGAGCGGCGTGCCCCGAAAGCGCTTCGGCTTGCTCGGCACGAGCTGGGCGCGAAAGCCCTGCAGAGCGGCAAGGGCCCTGGTGGCGAACTTGTTGGCGGAGAGCTCGAAGGCGGCCGCGTTTCGGTCCACCGCGACCGTGACCGCGACCAGGTGGTCGGGCGAGCGGATCAGCACCTTCCCTCCGTGCGAGTCGAGCTTCCAGCCCGGCGGGATCCCGATCGCGTACCCGATCGACCTGTCACGGTGCGCCTTCCATTTCGGCGGAAGCTTCGGCAGCTTCTGGACGGTCTCCGGGGCTGTGGTCGTGGTGGGAGGTGGAGCGCTGCTCGAGCCTCCGCACCCCGTGGCGGCGACGATCAGGGCGACGATCGGCGCCACGGCGACCATCTCTCGCACCCCGCCCACGAGGAGAGTCTCCCACGGCCCAAAGCGAGGGCGGCGCGTTTGGAACCCCCACCGTCGGAAGGGCGCCACTCCCGGTTTCCGGCCACCGCCCGGGGCCTCGCTAGCTATCGGGAAGCCAGCCCTCGCGATATCTCGTCGGCTCGCGAGCGGGGACCCGCGCGTAGGCCTCCTCCGCCTTGGTGGTCTCCTGCTCGACCCCCACGCCGTGCCGGAGCGCGGCCTCGTTGACGCTGTAGCCGCCCCAGCCGGCGCCCGCCTGGTGCTCGCGCGCGCCCACGGCGAGGACCACGCAGGGCGCCTCTCCGGCGCCGACGATGATGTGATCGGTCTCGGCAGGGCAATGCACGAAGTCCCACTGCCGCAACGGCCGCTGCTCGCCCTCGATGATCAGCACCGCTTCGCCGGAGAGCACGAGAAAGTCCTCCTGGTCGGCCTCCCAGTGGTACATGCCCATTGGCTCGCCCGGCGAGAGCACATATAGATTGACGCCGACCTGCGGGAACTCCGCCTCGCCCTCGAAGTCGAGCCGCGCTCCCCGTCCCTGGGCGTGGCGCCAACGCGCCTCTCGCGCGTTGAGGACGAACCATCCCTCACCGGCGGGCACGATCCCGCTTTCGGTGTTTTGGATCGGCGCCTCGGGAATCATCTGGTCTGGACGCCCCGAGCAGGATTCGAACCTGCGACCTACTCCTTAGGAGGGAGTCGCTCTATCCAGCTGAGCTATCGGGGCTCGTGCCAGTTTACGGCTCTACCTAGCCGTTTCTGGCGTTTGCGTGACGCTCGGCTCTGGCCGCGCGTCAATGTCTGCGGACTCGATTCTGCCCATTTCTGCCCATTCAAGGCCCTTGTCGAACTCACGGAGCGCGGCGCCGGTTAGCCGGTCACGGCGCCTCACCGCCCGCGCGTAGACTCGCAGCGCGAACGCCGGATCCGTCCAGCCTCCCTGCTCCGCGATGTAGACCGGGTCGTCCCGAAGAGCCGACCGCAAGCTCGCGTACAGCCGCCGTAGC
>JBKPIV010000172.1:0-6196 GCA_046730395.1 Actinomycetota bacterium
AGCGCCTCGACCTTCGCCCCGGTGAGCCCGGGCATGTCCGGCTTGACCGTGAATCCGTTCCGGGTCTGGAGGTAGGCGAGGTGCCGGTAGCCGACGGGGAACGACTCGAGCAGCGTCCGGTCGAGCGACGGGGGCGTGGCCGGGTCGACCGGGTTGATCCGGTCCTGCTCGTAGATCGGCTGGCGCAGGACGATGCCCCAACGCCCGTCGCGCCGCTCGAGGAAGTCGACGAACCGCCCGGTGCAGACGACGTCGCACTCGACGCCGTCAACCGCGGCGCGCTGCGTGATCGTCATCTTCGTCTGCGAGACGGCGCGAGCGTCTGCGACCTCGACCGATGTCCCGCCGAGGAAGTGGAGGATCCGTACGCCGCGCTCGAACCCCTCGCGGCTGGCGCGGATGAAGTCGTCGCAGCTCCCCTGGAACCAGGTCGCCATCATCCGCCCGTCGTCGTGCCAGACCGTCCGGAATCGGTCCCAGTCGCCTGCGTCGCGCCAGACGACCCAGTTCTCGACCAGCCTGCGGATCTCGAGCTCGTCAGTCGACATCGACATGCTCGAGCAGCTCGGCGGCATCCCGGCGTTCGCGGAGGAGGTAGGCGGAGTGAAGCTTGTCCGGGTTGGCCTTCAGGTCGGCCGCGGTCCCCTCGTAGACGATCCGGCCGTTCTCGAGCACGTACGCCCCCTGTGCGAGCCCGAGCGCCACGTGGACGAACTGCTCGATCAGGAGCACACCCACGCCCTGCGCCGCCGCCTCCTGCAGCGCAGGGATCAGGCGCTGGACGACGACCGGTGCGAGCCCCAGCGACAGCTCGTCGACGAGCATGAACTTCGGGCGGGAGACGAGGGCCTGGGCGAGCACGACCATCTGCTGCTCGCCTCCGGAAAGGGTCCGTGCGGTCGCCTTCCAGCGTGTCTCGAGGAGTGGGAACAGCTCGAGGGAGTACTCGATGCCGCGCTTTGCCTCGTCCCGGCCGAGCGCGTACGTGGCGACGCGCATGTTGTCCTCGACGGTCAGGTCGGGGAGCAGCCTGCGGCCCTCGGGCACGATCGCGACTCCGGCCTGGCGGATCTTCTCCGGCCGGAGCTTCGTCAGCGGGGTCCCGGCCACCGACACCTCGCCTCCGGTCGGCCGCAGCACGCCGCCGACCGCGAGCACCATCGTGGACTTGCCGGCGCCGTTCGGGCCCAGCAGCGTGGTGATCTCGCCCTGGGGGACCTCGAGCGAGATCCTGTGCAGGACCTCCTTGCCGCCGCGGGAGATCTTCAGCCCTTCGATTTTGAGGGTGGCAGCCGTCTCGCTCAAATCTCCGTCTCCGT
Organism: Actinomycetota bacterium; assembly: GCA_046730395.1. Classification (GTDB taxonomy): domain Bacteria; phylum Actinomycetota; class Thermoleophilia; order Solirubrobacterales; family 70-9; genus AC-56. Next base: position 1,320 of record JBKPIV010000172.1, read on the forward strand.
GCCGAGGTAGGCGCGCATCACGTGCTCGTTCCTGAGCACATCGGGGGTCGCGCCCGACGCGATCAGCTTCCCGAAGTCGATCACGGCGGTGGTCTGGCAACAGGCGGAAACGAGGCTCATGTCGTGATCGACGAGGATCACGAGGGCGCCGAACTCGGCGGGGATCTTCTGGATCACCTCGGCCATGTGACCGGTCTCCTCCTCGGGCAGCCCGGCCGCCGGCTCGTCGAGCAGCACCAGCCGGGGCTTGCCGACGACGGCGCGGGCGATCTCGACCAGCCGGCGGTCGCGCGCGTTGAGCGTTCCGACCTTGACCCTGTGCGACGCGGTGAGCCCCACGTACTCGATCGCGGCGAGCACGTCGTCTCGCCGGGTGCCGCGCTTCGCCGAGGAGTGCTCGTGGATCATCGCGACGTTGTCGTAGATCGAGAGCTGCTCGATTGCCATCTCGGTCTGGAACGTCCGCCGCAGGCCCCAGCGCGCGCGCCGGTAATCGGTCATCTTGAGCAGGTTCTCGCCGAACGCCGTGATCGTGCCGTCGGCAGGCTTGACGAAGCCGCTCATCACGTTGAAGAAGGTCGTCTTGCCCGCGCCGTTCGGCCCGATCAGGCCGCAGGTCCCGCTCTCGAAGACGACCGACATCCCGTCGATCGGCGTGACGCCTCCGAAGCGAACGGTGAGGTCTTTGATCTCGATCATGTGTCAGTCCAGGGAGTAGACCGCGAGGATCGGGGAGGACATGACGACGAGGACGCCGATGATCGGCGTCACCGTGGCGAGGAAGACGATCCCGAGGATGAGGGCGATGATGCTGCCGATCCCGAGTAGCGCCCGGCGGGTCACCGGCACCTTGCCCGTGATCAGCCGCCCGAGGTTGGCCATGTCCTTCGGGAACTGGTCGATCAGGCCGCCGGGCGCGCTCAGCAGCACCTGGAGCAGCCCGGCCCCGAAGACGACCAGCAGCAGGTTCGGGTCGACGCCCCACTCCGTCTGGAAGAGGTAGGGGAGCAGTTCCTTGAAGACACCGGCGATGAGCGCGCCCCACACGCTGAAGATCCCGCCGATCAGCGCGCTCGCGGCCAGCGTCAGCGAGTCCTGGGTGTGGAAATTGATCGCGCGTGAGACACCGTTCAGCGCCGCGAGCAGGCAACCGGCGACGCCGGTCACGAACGAGGCGAGCGCAAACGCCCAAAGCTTGTAGAACGTGATGTTCACGCCTGCCGCAATCGCCGCCGGTTCGCTCTCGCGGATCGACGCCCACGCGCGCCCAGGCTTGCCCGCGACGTGGAGCAGTGCGAGCACGAACAGGATCGCCGCGACGATCACGACGTAGCGGTAATAGGAGGTAATGCCCTCGGCGATGCTCGGTTTGCGGACGCCCGCGAGCCCCGAGAGGTTCGCGCTCGACGTGTGGCCGGTGAAGCCGCCGCCGCCGTTCGGGAAGTCGATTACCGACAGCACCACCTCCGTGGCGCCGGCGAACATCAGCGTGACCAGCGCGAGGTAGAGACCGGAGAGGCGGATCGCCGTCAATCCGACGAGCAGGCCGATCGCCATCACGACCGCGCCGACGACGATCAGCAACAGCGGAAAGGGGATCGACGTCGCGTACGCCAGGCGGGTGCCCGTCCAGACACCGATCGAGAGCAGAGCGACCTGGCCGAGCGAGATCATGCCGACCCGCCCGTAGAGCAGGCCGAAGCCAAGAGCGGTGATCGAGTAGATGGCCACGGCCGTGAACTCGGTGATATAGGCCGAGCCGAACAGCGCCGGGAGGCCGAAGAGTGCGAACAGGATCAGGCCGACAGCGACCGCGCCGCTGCTCACCGTCCGGCGGTCGATGTCGATGCCGAGGCGTGCCCGGGCGTGCCCCTCTGCTGCCTGTGCCTCGGTCACTGCCTAGTACGTCGTCCGGGTGAGCGTGACGACGCGCCGGCGGGACATGTAGAGCAGTGCGATGATCGCGAGGACGAACGGCGCCGCCGCTCGGTAGCTGCTCACCGAGGCGATCGGCGTGTTGCCGTTGTACGGGGTCAGCCCCGCCTGAAGCACGCCGACGGCGATCCCGCCGAACAGCGTCCACCAGAGCGACTTCAGCTGCCCGATCAGGGCGGCGGCGATCGCGGAGATCACGAGGAAGGTCAGAGCCGAGTAGTCGAGCGAGATGAGCAGGTCGGGGAGCAGCAGCCCGGCCATGCCACAGAAGATGCCCGACCCGAACCAGGCAACTGCCTCGACCTGCCGGACAGGCACGCCGAGCGTGGAGGTGATCTCCCGGTCGTTGGCGAGGGCCCGCATGGCGGTGCCGAGTTTCGTGGCACGGAGGAAGACAGTGACGCTCGCCGTGATCACGAAGGCGAGTACGAGGGCGATGATCTGCGTCAGGCTGACTCCCACGCCCCAGATCGTGTACAGGTGTGTCGAGCTCGGCAGCGGGAGCAGGCGGGCGAACGCTCCGCCGGCCGGTGCCCGCCAGGACATCAGTCCGAGCAGGATCAGGGCGAGCCCGAGGGTCCCCATCATCTTGACCAGCGGGTCGCGGCGGGCGAAGGCGGGGCCGAGGACCATCCCGTAGAGGAGGTTGACGACCCCTCCGAACAGGACGCAGATCGTGTAGGCGAGCCAGTGTGGCCAGCCCGTGTGCTGGACGATGTAGTAGGCGATCAGTGCGCCCGCCGCGCCGATCGCGCCGAACGCCAGATTCAGCACGCCGGTCGCCCGGTACAGCACGACCAGGCCGACGCCCGAGAGCGCGTACACGCCCCCGAGCGCCAGCCCGATCACGATGAAGGGCTTGAGGAGCTGCCAGTCCACACCGAACACGCTGAAGGCGAGGAGGCTGGTCATCGGATGCCCTCGGGCGCCCTGATCGTCATCTCGGCTATGTGTCTCCGTTTACTTGGTGTTGAGGTTGAACTTCTTCTCCCAGATCCGGGTCTGGGCCAGCTCCTTGTCGACCGGAGCGATGTTGAAGCACTTCTCCTTTACGACGACCTTGCCGTCCTTGTAGTCGACCGTGATGTCCGTGTTGTTCGGGATGTGGTACGGCAGCGCGTTCCCGACGTACCACGGCTTGCACAGGATGTCCGTGTTGACGTTCTTCAGGTTGCGGGCCGCCCGGTTGTACGACTTGGCCGTGACCGCGCCCCTGACATTCATCAGGGCCGTGGTCGCGAACTTCGCGTCCATGAAGCCCATCTGGGCGAACGCCTGCGGGGCGATCGTCGGTGCGTACTTCTTCAGGATCGCGAGCATCAGCCGGGTATCCGGCCCGACCGACGGGTCGAGGTTGGAGAACTCCTGGTTGATCCAGAGGTGGCCCTCGAACTGCGGGAACTGCTTGGCCATGAACGTGTTGGCGATCGGGGTCGACGAGCCCCACTTGATCTTGTTGACGATGCCCATAGCGATCGCCGCGTTCATGAACGCGGGCGCCGTGTCGGGCGTGAAGTCGATGATGATCCCGTTGCCGTCGCCGGCGAACTGGTACATCTGGAGCAGCTGCGACTTCGCGTCGGTGACCGGCAGGTGCGTCGGGAAGACCTTGACGGCGACGCCCCTCGCCGCGCCGAGCTTGACGACGCCGCCGTCGGCGTACGCCGAGATTGCTTCAGGCGAGGCGATCGCGATCTTCTTGACGCCGGCCCGGATGAGCGCTTGCGCGGCGCCGATGTCGCTGTAGCGCGGGCCCATGTTCGACTCGACGATCGGCGGAGTGCCGAAGCACTCGGCCTGGACGCCGGCGCCGATGACGACGTAGCCCTTGGACTGGTAGTACTTCCAGTTCACGCCGCACTCGGCAAAGCTGGTATTCCCGACGACCCCGACGACCTTGTCGCTCTCGATGAGCTTCCGGGCCAGCGCGGCCTCCTGCGCCGGGTTCAGCTGCTCGTTGTAGAGGATGTACTGGATCGGCCGACCACGGATGCCGCCGTTGTCGTTCACGCAGTCGAAGTACGCCTTCGCCACCTTCCCGATCGTGGTGAAGTCGACGCCCGGGATCAGCATGTCGATCCCGCCGAGCTTGATCGGTGCGCCCGTGGCCTTCTTTCCGGTGCCTGCACCGCATTTGCTGACCGTCACGCCCGCGGCGGCCGAGCCGACCTTCGCCGTCGACCTCGAGCTCGCCGCGGTGGCGAGCAGCACGGTCGCGACCACTGCGACCGGGAGAGCGACCGCGAGGGCAATCCTGCGAAGCTTCATCCCTCCTCCTCCTTCACTCTGTGCTGTGGGTTCCCATGTCCGAGGGCTGGACGGGCATCTCGCGGCGCGGGCGAGCGGGATGCCGAGGCGCTGATCCTCTCGCAGAGCGCGCACCTATGCAAGACGCTGTTCGACATATTCGACAGATTCGGGGCGCCGCCGGTCAGTAGTTGAAGGTGCGCGTGGGCGCGATCGCGACGTCGAGCAGCAGCGGCTCGGTGCGGTCGCGGAGCGTCGGAACCACCTCGTCGAGCGTCGCGACGAGCTCGTCGTAGGTCTCGATCCGGCGGGCGGGGCAGCCGAAGGCACGCGCGGCCGCCGCCAGCTCGACCTCGGGGAAGCCCGGCCAGGGGCCCGAGCCGCCCTGGAGCTCGGCGAGCACGTCCATCACCGCGTAGCCACCGTTGGATAGGACGACGAAAACGGCGCCGACGTTGTAGTGAGCCGCGCTCCACACGGCCTGGATCTGGTAGATCGCGGAGCCGTCGCCGACGACGGCGACGATCGGCCGGTTCGGAAGCGCCATCCGGAGGCCCGTCGAGCCCGGGAGCGCGAAACCGAGCCCGCCCTGGGCGGCGCTGACGTAGCCGAGCGGCTCCCGCGCCGGCAGCCGGAACGCGAGCTCGGGCCGGTCGACGGGCGCCTCCTCCTGGACGATCGCGTCACTCGGCAGG
>JBKPIV010000173.1:0-24717 GCA_046730395.1 Actinomycetota bacterium
GCAAGATTCCCCACTGCTGCCTCCCGTAGGAGTCTGGGCCGTGTCTCAGTCCCAGTGTGGCTGATCGTCCTCTCAGACCAGCTACCCATCGTTGCCTTGGTGAGCCTTTACCTCACCAACAAGCTAATGGGCCGCGGGCCCCTCCCAATGCGGAGGCCGAAGCTTCCTTTACTCACCACACATATGTGTGGTGAGCACATCCGGTATTAGCCCGAGTTTCCTCGGGTTGTCCCGGTCATCGGGGCAGGTTACCCACGTGTTACTCACCCGTTCGCGGCTTTGCCCCAGGGCAAGCCCTGGTTCGTCGCTCCACTTGCATGTGTTAGGCACGCCGCCAGCGTTCGTCCTGAGCCAGGATCAAACTCTCCGTAAAAAGTGACTCGAGGTATCAGTCCGACGCTTTCGTCAGAGAGCGCCGGCTCCTCAGTCTCAGAGAGTCGTCATGCCTGACGGGTCGCCGAGTACACAATCCGGCGACCGACATGACAGGGTTGATAGCCCGTCGCGCATGGCCCAAAAGCCACGACGACGGGTCGGACGTGGTCACGAGCCTCGGAACGAAGTCCGCGGCTCGCGCGCTGCTCAGTTTTCAAGGACCGCACCGCACCCGCTCGAAGGGGCTCTTCGAGCAGCCGCGACTCGCCCCGAGGGCGGCCAACAAGTATATCGGCCGACGCTCGCCCCCCGCGCTCGAAACGGCATCGGACGTCAGGGTCGGTGCGAGTCTAGCGGGCGTCGGGAGAGGCGGCCGGCGCGGGAGACCTCCTAGCCGCCGCCCCTGCCCGTGTGGCGGGGAGGCCCCGAGACCCGAAGCCGCGCGTGCCTGCGCCTGCCAACCTGAAGCACCTCGCCATCGAGCTCCGCAGCGGGCAGGTCCAGCTCTCCCCCCTCGAGCACCCTTCCCGAGAGCCGCACCCCGCCCTGCTCGATCAGCCGGCGCGCCTCGCTGCGGCTGATGCCGAAGTGATCGGCGAGCACCGCGGGAAGATGAACGGAGCCGTTCGGGCCGCTCGCCTCGATCGTCGCCTCTGCGATGTCCTCCGGCACCTCGCCGCGCACGTGGACCTGGTCGAACCGCCGCTCCGCCGCCTCCGCCATCTCTCGGTCGTGGAATCGCTCCACGAGCCGCCGGGCCAGCTCGCGCTTCGCCTCCGCGGGGTGGGCCTCGGCATCCAGCTCGCGGCCGAGCAGTAACCGGTAGTAATCCCCCATCGCCTCATCGGGGATGCTCATCAGCTTGCCGAACATCTCCTCCGGCGGGTCGGTCACGCCGACGTAGTTACCGTACGTCTTGCTCATCTTCCGCGTCCCGTCGGTACCTACAAGAATGGGCATGGTGAGGATCGACTGCGCCGGGACCCCGAAGGAATCCTGGACGTCGCGGGCGAACAGCAGGTTGAACCTCTGGTCGGTCGCCCCGAGCTCAATGTCCGACCGGACGGCGACCGAGTCATACCCCTGGAGCACCGGATACAGGAGCTCGAGCGCCGTGATTGCCTCGGAGCGCTCCATCCTCCGTGCGAAGTCCTCGCGCTCCAGGAGCCGGGCCACCGTGAAGCGCCGCAGGAGCCCGAACACTTCGTCGCTCGGCATCGCGAGCCATTCGCTGTTGTGGCGCAGCTCGGTCCGCTCGCGGTCGAGCACCTTGAACGCCTGCTCCTCGTAGGTGCGTGCGTTGCGCTCGAGCTCGCCGAGCGAGAGCACGGGCCGCGTCTCGTCGCGACCGCTCGGGTCCCCCACCCGCGCGGTGTAGTCCCCGATGATCAAGACGACCGTGTGGCCCGCATCCTGGAACGCCCTGAGCTTCATCAGCACCACGCAGTGGCCGAGGTGGATGTCCGGGCTGGTGGGGTCGACCCCGAACTTCACCCGCAGCGGCCGACCCTCGGCGAGCTGCTCTTCGAGGCGGCCCTCGGGCAGCACGTCCACGGCACCCTCGAGCAGGCGCCGCGCCTCCTCGGCTACCCCCGGATTCGTCACCGGGCCAATGCTAGACTGACGCGCCGGCGTGGCGGGTTCGACCCGCCGGTCCTGTCCCTAGGGTGATCGACCCGATTCGGCGGCTTCTCCCGCTGCCTCATTCGCTCGCCGCTGAGCGGGTTTTCGACATGGTCACGAGCACGAGACCGAGACCAGATGGCTTCCAGGCTTAGGCTCCCAACCCGGCGCCCACGGGCCCCCGAGGACGGCGACGGGCGCGGGACGACGCCGCGACGCCTTCCCTCCGGCCCGTCGGGCACGAACGGGGACGGGTCGAACGGCGGCGGGCCCCCGCGCCCGACCGCCACCCTGCCGCCTTCGTCGGAGCCGCGCCCGCCGAAGCGCCGCCCGAAGCTGAAGAAGCTCCGCATTGCGCTGGTCATCCTCGGCCTCGGGCTCCTCGCTTTCGTCTCGTGGATCTTCGGGATCATGATGGCGGTCGCCAGCGACCTGCCGCAGCTCGAGGATCGCGCCCAATTCGCGAACGCGGAGAACTCGATCGTCTACGACGTCAACGGCGAGAAGATCGCGACCCTCACCAACAACCAGGGCCGCATCCTGATCAACTCGGCCGACATCGCTCCCGTCATGAAGGAGGCCACGGTTGCGATCGAGGACCAGCGCTTCTACGAGCACAACGGGGTGGACTTCCAGGGAATCGGGCGAGCCGTCCTTCAGGACGTCCTCCACACCGGTGCCCAGCAGGGCGGGTCGACGATCACCGAGCAGTTCGTCAAGAACGCGCTCCGCGCCCAGGGGAGCAGGACCGTCTTCGAGAAGCTTCGCGAGGCCGCCCTCGCATACCAGCTCGAGCGCCACTGGGACAAGGACAAGATCCTCACCGAGTACCTGAACGAGATCTACTTCGGCGACGGCGCCTACGGGATCGAGGCCGCCGCCAAGACCTTCTTCGGGTGGAACCATCCCGGCTGCGGCGGCCCCGGCAATCGCTGCGCCTCCCAGCTCCTGCCGTGGGAGGCGGCGATGCTGGCAGGGCTGATCTCGAACCCCTCCGCGTACGACCCACGTACCAACCCCAGCACCGCCCTGGCGCGCCGGAACCTGGTGCTCCAGAACATGGCGGACCAGGGCTACATCACGCAGGACGAGTACCAGCAGTACGCGAAGCAGCCGCTCCCGAAGCCCTCCCAGATCAGGACCCCGACCGAGGACTCGAAGGCCCCTTACTTCACCTCGTGGCTGCGCCAGCAGCTGGTCGACGAGTACGGCGCCGGCGAGGCGTTCGGCGGCGGCCTGCAGGTGCAATCCACCCTCGATCTCCCGTTACAGGAGGCCGTGCAGCGCATCGCCTATGACCACACCGCCGGCGTCGGACTGAACTCCGCGGTGGTCGTCCTCAACAACCAAACCGGCGGGGTCGAGGCCATGGTCGGCGGCTACGACTTCCAAAAGCAGCCCTTCAACCTCGCCACCCAGGGACAACGCCAGCCGGGCTCCTCGTTCAAGCCGTTCACCCTGGTGACGGCCTTGGAACAGGGGCGCTCGCCCGACGAGACGTTCACCTCCGCCCCGCAGGAGCTCCCCTTCAAGGCGCAGGTTCCGACCAAGGGCGGAAAGCAGAAGATCGTCAACGAGCTCTTCAAGGTCCACAACTACGGCGACGAGTACCTCGGCTCCGCGTCGATCGCGACCGCGACCACGTACTCGGACAACTCGGTCTACTCCCAGCTCGGAATGTCGCTGGATGGCGGCCCGGCCAGCGTCGCCGCGACCGCGAACAAGATGGGCATCCAGACCGATCTCTCGACCTCCAGCGGCGTGAAGTACTCGGTCGGGGGCGGCCCCTTCGAGCCCTATAACCCGGCGCTCATCCTCGGCGGCCTGCAGACCGGCGTCACCCCGCTCGAGATGGCCCATGCCTTCCAGACGCTGCAGCACAACGGCCAGCTCGTGAGCGGGTCGATGGCCGACTCGCCAAACGCGCCCGTGGGGATCGCCGCGGTCCGCGATCAGCCCCCCGGCCAGAGCGGCAACCTGATCGAGCCGAACAACGGCGGCCCCGGCTACGACAAGGTCGAGGCCAAGCAGGTAGTGCCTCCGGAGGTGGCGGCCACCGCCCGGGGGATCCTCCACACGGTGGTCACGTCCGGGACCGGGCGCAACGCCTATACGGGTGACCCCAATGAGTGGGGCAAGACCGGGACCACCGAGAACAACGGAGATGCGTGGTTCGTGGGCGCCAACAAGGACGTCACGGTTGCGGTGTGGGTCGGACACGCAAACTCGGTGACGCCCATGCAGACCGAGTACGGCGGCGCCCCGGTCGACGGCGGGACGATCCCGGCGCTCATCTGGAACGAAGTGATCACGGCCTACGAGCAACTGCAGAGCCAGCGCAAGGCAGGCGAGAAGAGCTCGAGCGCATCCGGCACGACGACCACCCCGCCACCGACGTCCTCGGCGCCATCAAGCCCCGCGCCATCCGCCCCCGCGCCCTCGCCGCCGTCGCCATCGAACGGCTCACCCAGCCAGCCCTCCCAGCCGCAGGGCCAGGCCGTGCAGCCGCAGGGGCAGGCGCCGCAGCCGCAGGGCCAGGCGCCGGCTCCCTCGGCACCGGCGCCGAGCGGGGGCGGCGGGAGCACCGGAGGCGCCCCGGCCACCAGCGGCGGCGGCGTGACCGGCTAATCGCGTTCTAGCGAAGCGGCCGGGAGAGGTAGGGGCTGTCGACGGCGCAGAAGCGCCAGGGAAGCTCGGCGGCGCGCGTGATCCCGATCCGCGGCCCGGTGCCCACCTCGGCGCCTTCCGAGCCCGCCTCCGGAGCGCGAACCTCGAACGGTGGCTCGGTGAGCGCCGCGCGATTGGCATCGAGCCCGATGCCGAGCGCCTCCGTCAGCTTGCCGGGCCCCGAGCAGAGCTCCCGCGCGTTGGCGCGTCCGCGGCGACGACGCATCGGCCCCAGCCCCCACCGAGGCTCGAGAGCGCGAATCAGCACCGCGGCCGCCTCCCCCTCCGGCTCGCACACGAAGTTGAGACAGGCATGAATCCCGTATGAGCGATACACGTACGCGCGTCCGGGCGGCCCGAACAGCGGCGCCGTTCGCTGCGTGAGACCAACGAAGGCGTGGCACGCCGGGTCGTCACGCTCGTAGCTCTCGGTCTCGACGATCACGCCGCCGACGCCGTTGAACAAGACCGCGCAGCCGATCAGATCCCGTGCCACATCGTGCACGGAGCGCTCGAAGAAGAGCGCCTCGAGCGGGCGCCCGGAGGGGGCCCCGCCGGGGTCGGCAGGCCGCCCATCGTCGGCCGCGAGTCGCCGGGTCGTGGGGGCCGTCACGACGAGGACCCCTCTCGTAGTGCGGCCAACGCGGCCTCGGCCGCATCCAGCTGCTCGGTGATCCGCACCGAGGCCGTGCCCCCCGCCGAGCGCTTCGACTCAAGCCACTGCCCTCGCGCCAGCACCTCGTAGTAGGAGTCGTCCAGGAGCTCGGAGTGGCGTCTCAGGTCCTCCGGGCTGAGCTCGGAGAGCCGCTTCTCGTCGCGGAGCGCCTCGCGCACCAGGCCGCCCACGACCGAGTGAGCCTCCCGGAAGGGCATCCCCTTGCGGACCAGGAGATCGGCCACGTCCGTCGCTGCGAGGAACTCGTCGGCCGCCGCGGCGGCGAGGCGGTCGCGGTCGAAGCGGATCCCGGCGAGCAACCCCGCGGCCGCCTCGACGCACAGCTCGAGGTTGTCCGCCGCGTCGAACAGCGCCTCCTTGTCCTCCTGGAGGTCCTTCGAGTAGGCGAGCGGCAGACCGTGGAGGACGCCCGCCAGCGTCGCGAGGTCCGCCACGATCCGCGGGGACTTGGCCCGCAGGAGCTCCGCCGCATCCGGGTTCTTCTTCTGGGGCATGATGCTGGATCCCGACGCGAACTCGTCCGCGGGCTCCGCGAATCCGAATTCCTCGCTCGACCACAGGACGAGCTCGCCGCCCAGGCGCGAGAGGTGGGTCGCGCAGATCGCGGCCGCGGCGAGGTACTCGAGCGCCGAGTCGCGACTGGAGACGGCGTCGATCGAGTTCGGGGCGACGCCCGCGAAGCCGAGCTCGCGCGCGAGCATGTCGCGGTCCAGTTCCCAATTGAGCCCGGCGAGGGCACCCGAGCCGAGCGGCAGCTCCCCCGCCGCTGCGCGCGCCGCGGAGAAGCGCACCGCGTCGCGCCGGAACATCCAGAAGTACGCGAGCAGGTGATGCCCGAGGTACACCGGCTGGGCCCTCTGCAGGTGGGTGTACCCCGGCATCGTCCAGGCCGCGTGGCGCCGCGCGAGCTCGACCAGGACGCTCATTAGCCCCCCGAGCCGCTCGATCGCGATGTCGCAGCGGTCGCGCAGGTACAGCGCCAGGTCGGTGGCCACCTGGTCGTTGCGCGAGCGCCCTGTGTGGAGCTTGCCTCCGAGGGGCCCGACGATCTCGGTCAGCCGACGCTCGATCGCCATGTGGATGTCCTCGTCGTGAGCCTCGGTCGCGAACGTCCCCGCCTCCAGCTCGTCCGCGATCGCGCCCAGCCCTTCGTCGAGGCGCTTGCGCTCCTCCGCGGTGAGCACGCCAGCCGCCTCGAGGGCGCGGATGTGCGCTCTCGAGGCGGCGACATCGTACGGCGCCAGGCGACGGTCGAAGCCGATGGAGTGGTTCAGGCGAGCGAACAGCTCGTCGGGCCGACCTTCGAAGCGGGGCATGGGAGTCGCCAGTGTAGGGCGGGGCATGGATAGGCTCCGGCCATGCGCTGTCTGGTCACGGGGGCGACCGGCAAGGTGGGCAACGCGGTGGCGCGCCGCCTGGTGGAGCGCGGCGACGAGGTGGTCGCGCTCGTCCGCGACGAGTCGAAGGCGCGCGAGCTTCTCCCCGAGGCGGTGCGTGTCGCCCGCGGCGATGTCGCGGACCCCGAGTCCCTTCGCGCCGCCGCCGAGGGCACGGAGGGGGCGTTCAACTGCATGGGCCTGTTCGAGCAGTGGTTCCCCGACCCGGGCATCTTCGAGCGGGTGAACGCCGAAGGGGGCCGCAACGTCATCTCGGCCGCCCGCGAGGCGGGCGCGAGGAGAGCCGTCCACCTCTCCACCTTCGACGTCTTCCACACCGAGCCCGGCGGCACCGTGTCGGAGGCAAGCGTGGCCGGCTATCCGAAGGGAACCCCGTACGAGCGCTCCAAGCAGCGCGCCGAGGAGCTGGTGCTCACCGAGGCCGAGCGCGGGATCGAGGTGGTGATCACCAACCCATCGAGCGTCTACGGGCCCGGGCCTTGGCAGGGCACGGGGCTCGACCGGCCGATCCGCGACGCGATCAGGCGCCGCCTGCCAGCCGTCCCGCCGGGCGGGATGACCTTCGTCCACGTCGACGACGTGGCGGCGGGCAACCTGGCGGCGTTCGATCGCGGCACCCCGGGGGAGCGCTACCTGCTGGCGGATGGCTTCGCGACGATGCGTGAGATGCTCTCGGTGGCGGTCGACGAGGCGGGCCGCGGCTGGGTCCCCCCCACGCTCCCCCTCGCCGCCGCGAAGGGGCTGGCGCGCACGGGCGAGGCCGTCTCGCGCCTCGTAAAGCAGCCGCCGCTCCTGGGCGTGGGCCAGCTCGAGTTCCTGCTGTGGCAGGCGCGCGCCGACAGCTCCAAGGCCCGGAACGAGCTCGGGGTGGAGTTCAGGCCGTGGGAGGACGGCATCCGGCAGACGGTGCGCTGGATGGCCGAGATCGGCCGGATCTAGGGGCTCTAGCCCACCGGCTGGCCGATCGCCGCGGCGAGCGCCTCCGTCACCCGCTCGACCTCCTGCTCGCCCATGGCGGTGAAGAACGGGAGCGCCAACGACCGCGCCGCGACCCGCTCGGCGACGGGAAACTGGCCCTCCTGGAGCCCGAGGCGCTCCCGGTACGGCGGCATCAAATGGATACACGGGAGGTAGGCCTTCGAGGCAACGCCTCGCTCGGCGAGCGCGGCGATCACCACCTCCCGGTCCGTCCCCGCCGGAAGCTGCACGACGTACACGAACCAGCTCCGCCGCTCCCGGCCGCGATCGGCGCAGGGCAGCACGAGGGCATCGGGGTCTCCACGGCCCGCGGGGGCGCCGCCGAGCTCGGCGAGGCGCTCCCCGTAGAGCGCGGCGACCCGCTCCCGCTGGGCGAGAAGGTCGCCCGCGCGCTCGAGCTGCGCCACGCCGAGAGCTGCCTGCATCTCCGTGAGCCGGTAGTTGAAGCCCAGCCGCTCGTGCTCGATCCAGCCCATGTCGGGATCGCGGCCCTGGTTTCGCTCGCTGCGCATGCGGGCGCCGACCTCGGGCGAGTGCGGGACCACGATCCCGCCCTCGCCGGTGACGAGCTGCTTGTTGGCGTAGAAGGCGAACGTCGCCAGGTTCCCGCGCGCCCCGACGGGGATCCCCTCACCGTCCTCCGCCCCGGCCGCCTGGCAGGCGTCCTCGAGCACGCCAAGGCCTCGCTCCCTCGCCAGCCGCTCGAGCTCGGCAAGGGCGGCCGGATAGCCGAAGATGTGCACCGGCAAGAGACCCACCGTGCGCTCGCCAACCGCGGCCCGCGCCGCCTCGGGGTCGAGGTTGAGCGTCACCGGATCGATCTCGCAGAACACCGGCGTCGCCCCCTCGTACACGAGGCAGTTCGCCGAGGCGATGAAGCTGAGGGGGGTCGTCACCACCTCGTCGCCGGGACCCCACCCCAGCGCTCGGACCCCGAGATGCAGTCCGGCGGTGCCGGAGGAGACCGCGACCGCGTCCTCGGTCCCCAGCCACTCGGCGAAGGCGCGCTCGAAGCGCTCCAGCATCGGCCCGAGCGAGAGCCGCCCCGACCGCATCACCTCGAGCGCCAACGCCTCCTCGCGCGCCCCGAGATCCGGCTTGGCGAGCGGGATGGGGTCCGCGCCGTTCACCCGCGCGTGGTCGGCTGAGGCACCTCGGCCTCCTCGGGGTCGGCCGCGGCGAGTGGAGCGTGACGAGGCTGGAACGCGTACTCGAGCGAATCGACCAGCGCCTCCCAGGAGGCCTCGATGATGTTCTCCGAGACGCCGATCGAGCCCCAGGAATCGCGTCCGTCCGAGGAATCGAGCAGGACGCGGGTCACCGCGCCGGTGCCGTGGTGCGCATCGAGGATCCGGACCTGGTAGTTGACGAGCTCGATGTTCGCGAGGTGCGGATGGAGCTCGGTGATCGCGTCGCGAAGCGCCCGGTCGAGGGCATTGACGGGGCCGTTTCCCTCGGCGGTCCGCACGTAGCGCTGCCCATCGACCCAGATCTTGATCGTGGCCTCGGTCTCCACCCGGCCGTCGGCCCGCTTCTCGGTGATCACGCGAAAGCCCTCGAGCCGGAAGAGGGGCTCATAGAGCCCCGCCTCGCGCCGGAGCAGCAGGTCGAACGAGGCATCGGCTGCCTCGTAGTGATAGCCGCGATGCTCGCGCTCCTTCAGCCGCTCCACCGACCGCTTGGCCGCGTCGGCGTCCAAGTCGATGCCCGCCTCCTCGGCATGGCTGAGGACCGAGCCCTTGCCCGAGAGCTCGGAGATCAGGACGTCGCGGCTGTTTCCGACCAGCCCGGGCTCGATGTGCTCGAACGTGCGCGCATCGGCTTGCACGCCGGCGACGTGCATGCCGCCCTTGTGGGCGAAGGCGTTACGGCCCACATACGGACGATCCGGATCGGGAGCGAGGTTGCAGACCTCGTCCAGGAAGTGCGAGGTCTCGGTCAGGAGCCGCAAGCGCTCCGGCGGGACGCAGGCATGTCCCAGCTTGAGCTGCAGCGCGGGCAGGATCGAGACGAGGTTCGCGTTGCCGGTGCGCTCGCCATAGCCGTTGACCGTGCCCTGCACGAGACGGGCGCCGGCGCCGACGGCCGCAAGCGAGTTCGCCACGCCGCACTCGGAGTCGTTGTGGGCGTGGATGCCCACGCCCACCCGCTCGCCCAGGGCCTCGACGACCGCCCCCGTCGCCCCGGCCACCTGCACCGGGAGGCTCGACCCGTTGGTGTCGCAGAGGGTGACGTTCTCGGCCCCCGCGGTCACGGCGGCGCGCAGGCACTCGAGGGCGTAGCCCGGGTCGTCTCGCCAGGCATCGAAGAAGTGCTCGGCGTCGTAGACGACGCGCTTGCTGGCGGCCCGCAGGTAGCAGATCGAATCCGTGATCATGCCCAGGTTCTCCTCGCGCGAGGCCCTCGTCACCTTCTCCAGGTGAAGCGCCCACGTCTTGCCCACCAGCGTGCAGACGGGGGCGAAGCAGCCCACGAGCTCCCGGAGCGCCGGGTCGTCCTCGGCGGCAACGGTCCGTCGGCGGGTCATGCCGAAGGCGCAGATCTCGGCGCCTTCGAGCTCCACCCCGGCGAGCAGGCGGAAGAGCTCGGCCTCCTTCGGATTGGAGCTCGGAAACCCGGCCTCGATGTAGTGGATCCCCAGGCGGTCGAGCGCCTGGACCACGCGGATCTTCTCGGCGGCCGACAGGGACATGCCCTGTCCCTGCATGCCGTCGCGCAAGGTCGTGTCGTAGAGCTTCACCTGTGTCAATTCGATGCCTTTCCGTTCAGGGGAGCGAGCGGGTGCGCGACCGAGGTCTCGCGGGCCGCGGGGCCCTAACTGGCCGCCGCGGCGGGGCTAATTCGCTCGATGCCTCCGAACGGGGACCGCATCAGGAGGTGACTCTACTCGGTTGCTCCACGATGTCCAGCCACTCCCGGTACTGCTCGGCGCGTCCGTAGATCGCGTCCTCGAAGCGCTCCTGGAGTTGGCGAGTGATCTCCCCCGGCTCGCCGAGCCTGTGGCCGTCGACCTCGCGGACGGGCACCAGCTCGGCGGCGGTTCCGGTCAGGAAGACCTCCTCGGCGAGGGTCAGCTCCGATGGGGCGATCGCCCTCTCCGTGACCCGGTAGCCGAGATCGCTCGCGATCTCCATGACGGAGCGGCGGGTGACCCCGTCCAGGATCGCCCCCGGCGGCGGCGTGGCGAGAACGCCATCGCGAACGATGAAGAGGTTCTCTCCGGTCGCCTCGGCGACCATCCCCGAGTGGTCGAGCATGATCGCCTCCTGGTATCCCTCCCGAGTCGTCTCGACCTTCGCCAAGATCGAGTTCAGGTAGTGCCCCGACGCCTTCGCCTGGGTGACGAGGCTGTCGGACGAGATTCGCCGCCAGGACGAGAGCTTCGCGGTCACGCCGTGACGCTTTCCCTCCTCCCCCAGGTAGACGCCCCAGGGCCACACCGCGATCGCGACCTCCACCGGTGAGCCCTGCGCGTACAGCCCCAGCTCGCCGTATCCGCGGAAGGCGATCGGGCGGATGTAACAGGCGCGAAGGCCGTTACGGCGGATGAGCTCGTGCGTGGCCTCGCGAAGCTCCTCGACCGAGTAGGGCAGGTCGAGGTAGTAGAGCTCCGCCGACTTCGCGAGCCGCTCGAGGTGCTCGCGGTGGCGAAAGATGGCCGTACCCCGCTCCGTCTCGTACGCGCGTATCCCCTCGAACACCCCGGTGCCGTAGTGGAGCCCGTGGCTCAGCACGTGGACCTGGGCGTCATCCCACGGGACGAGGTCGCCGTTCATCCAGATCCACTCAGACTTCTCCACGATGCCCTCCGGGTCGCCTGCGGGCGCCAAGTATGCCGGATCAGACGCGAACTTCCGCAAGGAGCGCGTCCGTCATCTGCTCCGTGCCGACCTCCACCTCCGGCTCCGCGCCCGCGAGCCGCGGAGGGGCGACGGTGCCGCGGGCGAGGTCCGGCGTTCGCAGTCCGCGCTCAAGCACGGAGTCCACCGCGGCCTCGATGCCGTCCGCGTCCCCCGGCCGCTCGAGGCCGTGGCGCAGCATCATCGCCACCGAGAGGAAGGTCGCGAGGGGGTTCGCGATCCCCTTCCCGGCGATGTCCGGCGCCGACCCGTGCACGGGCTCGAACAGGCCGGGGCCTTCGTCGCCCAGGCTCGCGGACGGAAGCATCCCCAGCGAACCGGTCAGCATCGCCGACTCGTCGCTCAGGATGTCGCCGAACATGTTCTCGGTCAGCACCACGTCGAACCGAGCCGGGTTCGACACGAGCTGCATGGCCGCGTTGTCCACGAGCACGTGCTCGAGCTCGACCTCGGGGTGGTCGGTCGCCACGCGGTCCACGGTCTCCCGCCACAGGCGGGAGGTCTCGAGCACGTTGGCCTTGTCCACCGAGGTCACCCTCGCGGTCCGCCGCGCCGCCGCCCGGCGGCGCGCCGCTTCGAAGGCAACGCGGGCGATCCGCTCGATCTCGTGCGCCGAGTACTCGCAGGTGTCGTAGGCGCGGTCCGCGTTCCTGCCGCTGTCTCCGAAGTAGATGCCGCCGGTGAGCTCGCGGACCACGAGCAGGTCCGTGCCCGCGATGCGCTCCGGGCGCAGGGGGCTCGCGGGGACGAGGGCGGGGCTGGGGCGCACCGGGCGCAGGTTCGCGTACAGCCCGAGGCCCTTGCGCAGCCCGAGGAGGCCCTGCTCGGGGCGGGGGGCCTCGGGGTCGGTGGTGTCCCACTTCGGCCCGCCGACGGCCCCGAGCAAGACGGCGTCGGAGCGGCGGCACGCATCGAGGACGTCGTCTGTGAGAGGGGCCCCGTGAGCGTCGATGGACGCCCCGCCGACGAGGTGCTCGGTGAATTCGAACTCGCCGATCGCTTCCAGCAGGCGCCGGGCGGCCCCGACGACCTCGGGGCCGATCCCGTCCCCGGGGAGCAGCGCGATCCGCGGCCTAAGGTCAGCGGCCGTCACGCGCCTGGCCCTTCGCCATTGGACCTCGACCGGATAGGCGTCGCCATATTCCTCGCCGTTCACGCTCGCTCGGCCGCGCCGGCCTTCGCGGAGATGTTCAGCCGCACGTAGTCGAGGGTCAGCGGTCGCGGGATCGCCTCCAGGGCGGCGTCCAGGTAGGGCCCGCGAAGCTCCTCAGGAAGCCGGTCGAGGTGCGGTCCGAGGCACACGGCCTCGAGATACGCGCGCGGGTCCCGGGGTTGGGTCGACCCCTCGGAGAGCCAGCACCGGCGCACTTCGAAGCCGGCTGCTCGCAGGCGCATCTCCGTGTCGCCAGGCGAGGCGAAGTTCCAGCTGCTTGCGATCCCCCGCAGATAGGGCGCAAAGCGCTCGTCGCCGTTGACGCTCTCGATCGTGTTCAGGAACTCCTCGATGTTGCCGATCCCGCCGCACTGGGCCTCGAGGGCCCCGCCTGGCCGCAGCGCCGCGTGGAGGCGCCCGAAGAGGCGGCGGTGGTCGAGGATCCAATGGAAGGTGGCGTTGGAGAAGATCGCGTCGACCGGCTCCGGGAGCTCGAGGTCAAGCAGGTCCGAGACGATCAGCTGTACGTCGTCGGGGAGCGACTCCCGCGCCTTGGCGATCATCGACGGCGAGGCATCGACGCCGATCACGCGTCCCTTCGGCAGGCGCTCGAGCAACAGCCGCGTCGCCCGCCCGCTGCCGCAGCCCGCGTCGAGAACGGTCTCGTCGCCCTCGAGCTCGAGCCGGCCGAGGACCTCCCTCGCCCACTTCTCCTGCGGATCGGCAACCCGGTGGTAGGTGGCGGCGTCCCAGTCGCGTGTCATCACTAGGGGTATATCGCCCGGAGCTCCGAGGCCTCCGCTACGCGCTCGATCGCGAGCGCCTGCGCGGCGGTGCGCAGGTCGTGGCCCCGGCTCTCCGCGGCCAGGACCCGGTACGCGGCATCGCGCATCTGGCGCTGAAGTCGCGCCGTGATCTGCTCGCGCGACCAGTGCTCGCGCTGGACGTCCTGGGCCCACTCGTAGTAGCTCACTGTGACGCCGCCGCCGTTCGCGAGGACGTCGGGCACCACCGTGATGCCCCGCCCGGCGAGGATCGCATCCGCCTCGCTCGTGGTCGGCCCGTTCGCCGCCTCGACCACCACCCTGCAGTCGATCTTGGCAGCGTGGTCCTCGGCGATCCGCCGCTCGAGCGCGGCGGGGATCAGGACGTCGCAGGACACCTCGAGGATGTCCCGACGGCCCACCGGCTCCGCGTGCGGATAGCCGCGGATGAAGCGGTTCTCCGCGATAAACGAGCGGAGCGACTCGAGGTCGAGGCCGCGCTCGTCGACCGCGCCGCCGGCCACATCGCAGACCCCGATCACCATCGCGCCCCGCCGCGCCAGGGCATCGGCGACGATCGAGCCGACCTTGCCGAAGCCCTGGATGACCACGCGCTTGTCCGCGATCTCCCAGCCGAGATGCTCGAGCACCGCCTCGAGGCAGAAGACGACCGCCAGCCCCGTCGCCATCCGGCGCCCCGCGGTGCCGCCGAAGGGCAGGCCGAGGAGCGCGCACTTGTAGGTCATCCACATCGCGAGGGCCGCGCATTCGCCGAGCGAGACCCCCGGGCGAAGCGAATCCCGCCCTTCGTCGGCCCCATGACCAGCGTGTGCTGAATTCGGTAGCCGGTGAACTCCTGGACCTCCCCCGTGTCGCGGCGGACGGGGAAGTTCACGATCAGCGACCGGCGTGGCTCCAGCAGGCGCGCGCGGAGATCCGGCGCAAGACGAAGGACGTCCGCGGCGCGCTGGAACTGCTCGACCGCGATCCGGTAGAGCTCCGAGCGCCACTCGGTCCCGGGCGCAACCATGTGCGCCTCGGTATCGAGGATCTCGTCCCAACCCGCCTTCCCCCTTCGCTCGACCGCTGGCTTGCCCGCCGGAGGATCGGCGCTCACGGGCTCCTCTCGGTTCCCGAGCTCATAGCGCGGTCGTGACCGGGCCGCGGTCGGCGCCGCCGGACGCCTCGAACGCCGCGATCGCGGCCTCGTTTCGGAGCGTCACCGCGACGTCGTCGAGACCGTGGAGCAGCCGGTGCTTCGTCTCCGCCGCGATCTCGTACTCGGCCACGCCGCCGGCGAAGGTCACCGTCTGGTCGTCGACGTCGATGCGGGCTTCCCCGGCCTCCGCGATCGCGCTGCAGCGTCCGTGGTCGAGCACGACCGGCAGGAGGCCGTTCTTGGTGCAGTTGACGTAGAAGATGTCGGCGAAAGACGGCGCGATGACCGCCTCGAACCCGAAGTCCTGAAGCGCCCACACCGCGTGCTCGCGGGAGGAGCCGGCGCCGAAGTTCCTTCCCGCGACGAGGATCGGATTCGGGTCGAGCGCGATCTCACCGGACCGCATCCAGTCGTAGAAGAGAAACTCCCCGAAGCCGGTCCGCTCGACCCGCTTCAGGAACTGCTTCGGGATGATCTGGTCCGTGTCGACGTCGGCGCGGTCGAGCACCGAGACCTTCCCCTCGATCACGTCGACGGCCTTCACGTCCAGCTCCGGATGTCGACGAACCTACCGGCGATCGCCGCGGCGGCGGCCATCCGGGGGCTCACGAGGTGAGTGCGGCCCCCCTTGCCCTGGCGGCCCTCGAAGTTCCGGTTCGAGGTCGAGGCGCAGCGCTCGCCCTCGGCGAGGATGTCGGGGTTCATCCCGAGGCACATCGAGCAGCCCGCGGTGCGCCACTCGAACCCCGCCGACCGGAAGACCTCGTCGAGGCCCTCCGCCTCGGCCTGCGCCTTCACCTGCTGCGATCCGGGCACCACCAAGGCGCGCACCGAGCCCGCGACGCGGTGGCCCTCGACCATCGTCGCGGCCTCGCGCAGGTCCTGCACGCGAGAGTTCGTGCACGAGCCGATGAAGACGCGATCGAGCGGGATCTCCCGCATCGGCGTGCCGGGCTCGAGTGCCATGTACCGAAGGGCGCGCTCCGCCGCCTCGCGATCGGCCGGGGCCTCCTCCCACTCCGCCGGATCGGGCACGACGTCGGTGACCTGCGTGACCATCCCGGGGTTCGTCCCCCAGGTGACCATCGGAGAGATCCCCGAGGCGTCGATGTCCACCTCGGCGTCGAACTCGGCGCCCTCGTCCGTCGCGAGCCCCCGCCACTCGGCCACCGCGGACTCCCAGTGCTCGGGTGCGCCCGGGCGCCCCTCGACCCACTCGAACGTCGTCTCGTCGGGCGCGATCATGCCGGCGCGGCCGCCACCCTCGATCGTCATGTTGCAGATCGTCATCCGGCTCTCCATCGAGAGCCCGCGGATCGTCTCGCCCGCGTACTCGACCGCGTGACCGGCCATGCCGCCGACGCCCAGCCGCCCGATCGTCGCCAGGATCAGGTCCTTGGCCGTGACGCCGTCCCCGAGCCGGCCTGAGTAGTTGATGCGCATCGTCTTCGGGCGACGCTGCACCAGGCACTGCGTGGCCAGCACGTGCTCGACCTCGGAGGTGCCGATCGGGATCGCGAGCGCGCCAAAGGCGCCGTGCGTCGCCGTGTGGCTGTCGCCGCAAACGATCACGAGGCCAGGCTGGGTCAGCCCGAGCTCGGGGCCGATCACGTGGACGATCCCCTGGCGGTCGGAGCCGAGCGAGTACAGCGGGATGCCGAACTCGGCGCAGTTTCGCTCGAGCGTCTCGACCTGAACGCGCGACAGCTCATCGGCGATCATGCGGGCGGCGGGGGTACCGTCGGTGGGCACGTTGTGGTCCGCCGTGGCGATCGTCTTGTCGGGGCGCCGGACCCTCCGCCGCTCGAGCCGCAGCCCGTCGAACGCCTGCGGTGAGGTCACCTCGTGCACCAGGTGCAGGTCGACGTAGATCAGGCCGTCGGCGACCTCGTGCGCCTCCCAGATCTTGTCGAACATCGTCTTCGCCGACATCAGCTCCTCCGCAGGCCGGCGGCGACGACCGCCAGCAGCTCGACCGGATCGCCGCCGTCGTTTTGGAAATGATGGGCCAGGTCGGCGTCGAAGGTGACGCTGTCGCCGGGACCGAGCTCGTGGCGCTCGCCCTCGACCACCAGCGTCACCGTGCCCTCGAGCACCACGGCCGTCTCCCGGCTTCCCGGCTCGTGCATGGGCGGGTCGTCCGGCCCGCCCGTCGCCGCCCCGGGCTCGAGCCGATGGCGAGAGACGTCGGCGCGCTGACCGGGGAGCGGCGGCGTCACCTCCTCCACCCGGTGGCCGCCGCGGCTGCGCCTGCGACCCGCCCCGCGCGGCACGACCACCACGTGCCCGGTCTCGTCGAGCCGCAGGAGCTGGGAGAGGCTCAGATCGAGGCCGGCGGCGATCCTTGCCGCCAGCGCGAGGGTCGGGCTCGTCTCGCCCCGCTCCACCTGGGAGAGCATCGGAGCCGAGACGCCGCTTCGGTCGGCCAGGTCGCGAAGGGAGAGCCCGAGCGCCTCCCGCAGCGCGCGCACCCGAGAGCCGATCGCGGGAGCCTCTGCCGCCGTCGCGGCCGGGAGGGTGGGAGCGCTCACCGGCCGTACGCTATCACGTACAAATGTCTGAAGATGGGGCCCGCGGCCGGCTACGGCCCCGGCCTCGCCGGCTCCGAGGCGGCCTCGGCGGCCACCTCCTCGGCCTCGCGGACCGCGGCGCCCTCGAGCGCGTTCGAAAGCGCCCGCACATAGGCGCGCGCCGAGGCCTCGAGGATGTCCGTGGCGACGCCCTGGCCGCTCGCCAGGCGCCCGTGGGCGCGCAACATCACGGTGACCTCCCCCAGCGCGTCCTCGCCCTCGGTGACCGCGGAGACCGTGTAGGAGCGAAGCTCCGATTCTGTGCCCGTCGCCTCCCGGATCGCGACGAAGATCGCGTCCACCGGGCCGTCTCCGGTCGCGTCGGCGGCGACCGTCTCGCCCGAGGGAACCCTCAAGGTCACCTTCGCCCGCGGATGGCGATGGGACCCCGCGGCGACCTCGAACGACTCGAGCGTGTAGCGCTCCGCCGACTCGCGCATCTCCTCGGAGACGATCGCCTCGAGGTCGAGGGCCGTGATCTGCTTCTTCTTGTCGGCGATCTCCTTGAAGCGTGAGAACGCCTGGTTCAGCGCGTTGCCCTCGACCTTGAAGCCGAGCTCGGCGAGCGCGTCGCGAAGCGCGTGACGCCCGGAGTGCTTGCCGAGCACGATCGAGTTCGACTCCAGGCCGACGTCGCGCGCGTCCATGATCTCGTAGGTGGTGCGCTCCTTCAGGACTCCGTCCTGATGGATGCCGGACTCGTGCGCGAAGGCGTTTCGCCCCACCACCGCCTTGTTCGGCTGCACTGGATAGCCGGTGAAGCGCGCGACCATGCGGCTGGTCCGAGCCAGCTCGTGCGTATCGATGCCGGTGTCGAGGCCGTGGACGTCCCGCCGCGTCCGCAGCAGCATCACGACCTCCTCCAGCGAGCAGTTGCCCGCCCGTTCGCCGATCCCGTTCACCGCGCACTCCACTTGGCGGGCCCCCGCGAGCACTCCGGCGTAGGAGTTGGCGACCGCGAGGCCGAGGTCGTCGTGGCAGTGCACCGAGACCCTCACGCCCTCGAGGCCGGGCACCAGCTCGTAGAGGCGCTCGAAGTAGCGGCGATACTCCTCAGGAGTCGTGTAGCCGACCGTGTCCGGGATGTTGATGACCGTCGCCCCCTCGGCGACGGCGACCGCGCAGACCTCAGCCGTGAACTCGATGTCCGCCCGGGTGGCGTCCATGGGCGAGAACTCGACGTCGTCGCAGTACGAGCGGGCCAGCGCGACGGCAGCCTTGGCTTGTCCCTTGACGTCGTCGCGGGTCGTCTGGAGCTGGTGCTCGATGTGGATGTCGGAGGTGGAGATGAAGGTGTGAATTCGAGGGCGCTCCGAGTCCTTGATCGCCCCCCAGGCCGCGTCGATGTCCGCCTTGTGCGTGCGCGCGAGCCCGCAGATCACCGGGCCCTCGACGTTGCGGGCGATCGCCTCCACCGCCTCGAAGTCGCCAGGGGACGTGATCGGGAACCCGGCCTCGATCACGTCCACGCCGAGCCGCGCGAGTTGCTGCGCGATCTCCACCTTCTCCTGCGTGTTCAGCGAGATGCCCGGCGACTGCTCGCCGTCGCGGAGCGTGGTGTCGAAGATGTGAACCCTATTCGGGTCTCGTTCCTGTGCCGGGCTGGGCATAGCCCTTCCTCCTTCTCTCTCTGACCTCGGTGACCTCGGTTCGCGGCTCACGCGCCGCCCAGCGCTACTCCCCCCGCGGGGGGAGGAGAAGGAGAAGCGCCAGGCTGTCGGGCCGAGCGGTCATCGAGTGCGGGCACTTTAGCGCACCGGCCGATGATCGACGCGGCTCTCCTAGCGGCGGGAGACGGGCGGAGGCGCCGGCGACCGCGAGCCGCGCGCCGGGGCAGCCTCCGACCCAGCCTCCGACGCAGCGCCCTCGGCGCTCGCCGGCGAAGACGCGTGGATCGCGACCCCGTCGCCGAACCTGGCCCGGGCGCGCGCCCGTTTGTCCTCGCCGTAGAACAGCCGCGCCCACAGCGAGTGAGTCTTGCCCAGCCTGAGCGCGCCCGCTAATCCCAGCGGCGGGAAGAGGAGCCCCACGATCGCCATCGCGAACTTCTCCTTGGCCAGGTTCACGGCCGCGAAGACGATCCCGATCACGCCCGCGACGCCGACGATCGCGAACACGATGTCCGCGACCTCCGTGGCGACGTCGACCCAGGCCGTGTAGCCGACGAGCACGATGCCGGCCACCGTCGCGGCCACGATCACCGCGTCGATCGACTTGCGCCCCTCCTCGCTCCAGTACACGTCCTTCAGGTCGAGCCAGAGCGCGAACTCGTCGAGCGTGAGGCCCATCCCGATGCCGAAGAAGACTGCGCAGATCTCGTGCCACGGAGACGGAGGCGCGACCGCCACCCCGACGTAGCCGGAGATCATCAGCAGCAGGATCCCCCACACGAGGTGATGGACGTGAGTGCCGCCGACGTTCACGTTCCCAGGCCACCACCTCACCTGAGCCCGGATCAGGTGGGCGCTCGTCCTGATGAAGCCGAAGGTGACGAGGAAGGCGACGAAGAACAGGAACTCCGCCTGGCGCCCGGTATCGACGATGGCGCGGTCATACACGCTGCCGATGCTGGCGAGAAGGGGGACGAGCACCGGCGCAGCGTAGCGGCGCCAGTGAAACTAGATGAGGAGCTTTAGCTCCGAAACTGGCTGGTGCCGTTGCAGTGAAATTAGATGAGGAGCTTTAGCTCCGAAACTGGCTGGTGCCGTTGATGATTGGTCAGGGAACGAGCACCACCTTGCCCACGTTTCGCCGCTCCTCGATGAACCGATGGGCGTCGGCGGCACGCTCGAAGGGAAAGGCCTCCGCGACGACCGGCACGAGCTCACCCCTCTCGAGCCCCTCGCGGAGCGGCTCGATGGCTCGGTCGAGGCCTCCCTCCTGATCCCACCAGAGGAGCAGGTTCAGGCCGAAGATCCCCTTGTTCTCGTTCATCACGCCAACGCTCTTCCACCAGGGCATGGTCGCCAGCGGCATGCTGCCCACGCTCCGGAGCACGGTGGAGATGTTGCGCCTGCCGCTACCGGTCTGCAGCTCCGAGGCCCCGAACATGATGAGCCGCCCACCTGGCCGGAGCAGCCGGTAGTCCTTGCGAAACGAGGACGGGCCCAGGGCGTCCATGATCACGTCCAGCCCCTCCCCGCCGGTGATTCGGCGCACCTCGGCCTCGAAGTCCTGCGTGCGGTAGTCGATCGGGTGGTCGACGCCCTGCGCGCGGATCGCGTCGTGCTTGGACGCCGACGCGGTGCCGAAGATCTCGGCCCCGATTCCCTTTGCGAGCTGCGTGGCGGAGATGCCCACCCCTCCGGCAGCGGCGTGGATCAGCACCCGCTCCCCCGCCTTCAGCCCACCCATGATCACAAGCGCCGCGTATGCCGTCGCGTAGTTGACTGGGAAGGCGGCACCTTCCTCGAACGAGAGCTTCTTGGGCAGCGGAAACGCCTGGTCCTCTCGGACCGTGACCAACTCCGCCTGGCCGTTGAACCGAGTGCCCGCGACCACGCGGTCGCCAACCTCGTGCGACTCGACGCCCTCCCCGACCGACTCGATCTCGCCCGCGACCTCGTAGCCCACGACGCAAGGGAGCTCCGGCGCGTCCGGGTAGAGGCCGATCCGGGCCATCGTGTCGGCGAAGTTGATCCCGGCGGCCCTGACCGCGATCCGCACCTCCCCCGGACCCACCGGGGGATCCGGTAGCTCCTGGACCTCGAGCACGTCCGGTGGGCCGTGTCTCGGGATTACCACCGCTCGCATGGAACGACCCTAACCGGCGCGGGCTAGTGACGAAGTCGCGGTAGTCGACAGTCGCCCGGGTCCCCCAGGATGGCGCCCGGACCCGCCGCCCCCGGAGTCGCAGATGAGGAGGTGGCGGAGTTGTTCAGAGATCGATCGCGCGGCCGGCGTGGAAGCCATCGAGCTTCAGGATCTGCTCGAGCAGCTCGTCGGGGACGGGTGCGTCGGTTGTGAGGGCGAGCACCGCCTGCCCCCCCGACGCCTCCGCTCCCACCGCCGCCGAGGCGATGTTGACGCCGTGCTCGCCGAAGATCGTCCCCACTCGACCGATCATTCCCGGCTGGTCCTTGTAGCGGAAGACGACGAGGTGGTCGGCGAAGGGCATGTAGAAGCTCTCGCCCCACACCTTCACCAGATGGGGCAGGTTTCGCGGGCCGACCGCGGTCCCCGCGACCTCGACCGACTCGCCGCCGGATTCGAGCCGGACCGTGACCAGCTCGGTGAACTCCTCGGAGACCGCCTCCTTGAGCTCCGTGAGCTCGATCCCCCGCTCCTCGGCGAGCGCGGGCGCGTTCACGAGATTGACCTGCTCCTCGGTGTGGCCCGAGAGGATGCCCACCAGCACGGCGATCCCCAGCAGGCGGGTGTCGTGCTCGGCGATCCGGCCGTGGAACTCGGCCACGATCCGGTCGATGGACCCGTCGCCCAGTCCCTGCGCCAAGCGCCCGAGCTTCTCGCACAGCGGGACGAAGGGCGCTAGGGCCTCCATCGTCTCCGGCCGCACCGCGGCGATGTTGACCGCGTTGGTGACCACGCCGCCGGTGAGCGCGCGCCGCACCTGGTCCGCCGTGATCGTGCCGGCGCGGTCCTGGGCCTCCGCGGTGGAGGCGCCGAGGTGTGGGGTGACGACGACGTTGTCGCGTCCGAAGAGCGGATGGCTGGTGAACGGCTCCTCCGGAAAGACGTCGAGCGCCGCGCCGCCGACCTTTCCCGAATCGAGCCCGTCGGTGAGCGCCTGGAGGTCGACGAGCTCGCCGCGCGCGCAGTTCACGATCCGCACGCCGTCCCTCATCTTCGCGATCGCCTCGGCATCGATCCAGTTGACGGTGTCGGGCGTCTTCGGGAGGTGGATCGTGATGATGTCCGCCTCGGCGTAGAGCTCGTCGGTGGTCTCTGCCCGCTCCACTCCCAGCTCCCGGAAGCGCTCGACGGCGACGAACTTGTCGTAGGCGATCACCTCCATCTCGAACGCCTGCGCCCGCTTCGCCACCAGCTGGCCGATGCGGCCGAAACCGATCACGCCCAGGGTCTTTCCGTACAGCTCGTTGCCGGCGAACCTCGAGCGCGCCCACTCGCCGTCGACCAGCGAGGCGTGGGCCTGCGGGACGTTGCGGCACAGCGCGAGCGCGAGGGCGAGCGTGTGCTCCGCGGCCGCCACGGAGTTCGACTCGGGGGCGTTCACGACCACGATCCCGCGCTTGGTGGCCGCCTCCACGTCGACGTTGTCGACGCCGGTGCCGGCGCGGCCGATCACCCTCAGCCGCGGCGCGCCGGCGATCAGGTCGCCGGTGAGCTTCGTCGCCGAGCGGACCACGATGCCGTCGAACTCGCCGAGTCGCTCGCGGAGCTCGTCACCGTCCATGTCAAGGCCGAGCTCGACGTCGAACTCCGCGCGCAGGAGATCGACGCCGGAGTCGGCGATCCGCTCCTTGACCAGGACCTTCGGCTTCGGCTCGGCCACGAGTTTCAGCCGACGGGCGCGGGCACCGAGCCGGCCTCGGCGAACACCCGCTGCGCGGCGCCCGCGCCGGCCCCGGGCTCCGCATCGTGGCCGAGATCGCGGAGCGCCATCTCGAGCGCGGTCAGCGCGACCACGATGTCGAACGCCCCGTAGTAGCCGCAATGGGCGATGCGCGCGATCTTGCCCTTGAGGTGGCCCTGGCCGCCGGCGATCGTGACCCCGTAGCGGTCGCGCATCAGCTTCGGGACCTTGGCGCCGTCGATCTCGTCGGGGAGCCGGGCGACCGTGACGACGTTGGCGTTCTCGTCGTCGGGCCCGAAGCGCTCGAGGCCGAGCGCCTCGATGCCTGCCCGCGCCGCGCGGGCGAGGAGCGCGTGGCGGGCGAAGGCCTGCCGGAGCCCCTCGGCGAGGATCAGGTCGAGCGCCACGTCCAGGGCGCGGAAAAGGGTCACGGCTGGCGTGAAGGCCGAGTTCGGGGGATCCTCGGCCTGCCCAGCGGCGGTTCGCCGCCAGTCGAGGTAGTAGCGCGGCGTCGGGGCGTCCGCGGCGAGCGCCATCGCGCGGTCCGAGACCGAGGCGAATCCGAGGCCGGGCGGGCACATCAGCGATTTCTGCGACCCGGCGACTACCACGTCGACCCCCCAGTCGTCCTGGGGCAGATCGACGGCCCCGAGCCCCGAGACGGCGTCTACCGCGAGCACCGAGCCGTGCGCCCTGGCGACCTCGTTCAGCGCGCGGACGTCATTGACGACGCCGGTCGACGTCTCCGACTGCGTGACGTACACCGCGCGGGCCGGTCGCCCGAGCTCGGCCAGCGCCTGGTCCAGGCGCTCCGGGTCCACCTTCTCGCCCCACTCGAACTCGAGGTGGACGGTGTCCGCCCCGTAGGCGCCGCAGAGCTCCGCCCAGCGTTGGCCGAACTTGCCGCACGACGCGACCACAGCCGGCTCGCCCGCGACGACCAGGTTGGCGACGGCCGACTCCATCGCCCCGGTGCCGGTCGCCGCTAAGCACAGAACCTGGTTGCGGGACTGAAAGACGCGCGGCAGCCGCTCGAGGACCCGAGCGTAGATCTCCACGAACGCCGGGGCGCGGTGATAGAGGATCGGCTCCGCCATCACCTGCGACACGGCGGGCGGCAGGGGGGTCGGGCCCGCGGTCAGGATGTACTGCTTGCCGAAGATGTTCGGGGCGTCGGCCATCGAGGTGAGGATACGGAGGGGCGCGGAAGGTTAGTGAACGAGACTCGTAACGAGGCCGCCGCCGATGCGCTTCGACCGGGCGCGTTTCGCGCGCCGATCGCTGGCACAATGACCCCGTGAGATCGAGCTGGATCCTGGCCGAGATCAGGGACCTGCGGGCCGAGACCAATGCGCTCATCGCCGAGATCAGAGGCGAGGCCGCTCGCAATCGCGAGGTGATCCGCCGCAACGAACGCGTGATGGCGGAGCTGGTGGACGCCGTGCGGGAGATCAAGGACGAGGTCGGGGCCGAGACCCAAGCGATCTTCCGGTTCATCGACCGGCTCGACGGCGGGACCGCTCCCGCTTAGCGGTCCCGCGGGACCGCTCAGGCGCGACGCGCGTTAGCGTGCCGCGCAGATGAAGTCACATACCACCTACAAGACGTTCGAGACCGAGAACCGGCGCGAGTTCATCCGGATCACCGACGACGTCCAGGCCGCCGTCGACGAGGCCGGGATCGCCGAGGGGATGGTGCTCGTCTCAGCGATGCACATCACCGCCGGCGTGTGGGTGAACGACGACGAGCCGGGGTTGCACGAGGACACGCTCGAGTGGCTCGACAAGGTCGCGCCGCCGAGCTGGAAGGAGCCCGCGAACGAGACAGCGAGCGAGCTCTTCCCCGACCCCGGCGACTACCGCCACCATCGCGGCGGCGAGGACAACGGCGACGCTCATCTCAAGAACCTGCTCGTCCACCACCAGGCGATCGTCCCTGTAACCGGTGGCCGCCTCGACCTCGGCCCCTGGCAGCAGGTCTTCTACACCGAGTTCGACGGCC
>JBKPIV010000174.1:0-32785 GCA_046730395.1 Actinomycetota bacterium
GCCCCATTGGATACGCCGCCACGGCGCCGCGGTCCCGTCGGCGCTCGCGGCCGCGATCGTCA
Organism: Actinomycetota bacterium; assembly: GCA_046730395.1. GTDB lineage: Bacteria > Actinomycetota > Thermoleophilia > Solirubrobacterales > 70-9 > AC-56. The sequence continues at coordinate 63 of JBKPIV010000174.1, forward strand.
TCTAACTCGGCGCGCGACTGTTCGGCACGGTCTACACGAGCGCCAAGGCCCTGGCGATCGCCGCCCCCCTGATCACGCTCATCTCCTTCGGCGGCCTGCTGGACCCAGACCGAGTTGGGCTGGGTAGGGGAACGTCGGGTGCGGGCCCAGCGAACATCCGCAGCAGGGATGCGAGGACGGTGCGTAGCATGGATGCGAAGCGTTCGCTGGGAGCGCACCCGGCGGTCTCCTACCGAACCCTCCTCGCGCTCGCGCTGGGCGCCGGCATTCTCCTCTCGAGCTTTCTCGTCCTCCGCCAGGCGCCGGTCGCGCCCCGGGAGCACGCCGCCGAGCTCGCCCAGCTGCGCCCCCTCGTCGAGGGTCGGGACGTTCTCTTCCTGGGCCGCGACAACTTCCTCGCCTACGACCTCCGCGGCGCCCGCCCGTTCACGGCCGTTCGAAACTTCTACAACCCGAACTACGTGAAGCCCGATCTGCGGCTCGCAAACGTGTTCCAGAAGTTCGACTTCGACTCGGTGAGGCCCGCGACCCTGCGCCGCTTCCGGTACGTCATCACCACACGGGCCGCGTACGCGAGCGGCCCGCCGCCGGGCTTCCGGCCGCTCGCCGCGACGCCCACCTTCCAGCTCTGGCGGCGGGTGGGGCCCGTCGGCCCCCGCAAGACGCTCCCCGAGGGCGCGAGCCCCGGCGCGCTCCTCCATTGCAGGACGCCCGCGGGGCGGCGGATCAAGCGAAGCGGCGGCGTCGCGACCCTCTTCGCCAGGCCGCCGGTCGTGGGCGCGAACTGGTCGCCGAGCTCGACCGTCGACAGCGGGGCGCCCGTCCGTCAGACGCTCCGCGTTGCCGCGGGCAGCTGGGAGGTCTCGCTCCAGTACGACGCAACGCGCACGGTGCACGTCACCGCGCCCGGATTCACCGGAACGCTGCCTGGAAACCTCGACTACCGCGGGTCGGTGCCCTTCTATCCGGTCGGGCGTCTCCGGCTCGCGAAGCCGGGCCCCGTCACCTTCACGGTGAGCGTCGAGCGGCCGCCGCTCCCCGGGAGGCTGCTCGGGGCGAAGTCGGAGGCCCACCTCGGCGCGCTCGCGGTAAGCCCGGGCGGGGCGAGCCCCCGGCCCGACCCGGGCGAGGACGAGCGCAAGGCGCCGCTCGCGCGCGCATGCAAGCGCTACGTCGACTGGTACAGGCCCGCGAGGACCCCCTGAACCGAATATAAGCCCGGGCATGCAGATCGGCTTCGGGGACGCGCTGGTCATCGTCGGGCTGCTGCTCACGGTGGCGGCGGCGCTCTCCGGGGTGATGCGCGGGACGGTGCTCTCCATCTCGGTCCTCGCGGTGAGCCTCGGGATCGGGCTAGCGCTCGCGGACGTCGTCTCGGTGAACGCCGGGGACGAGTCGGTGGTGGACGTCATCACCGTCGCCCTGCTCTTGACGCTCTTCTCCGACGGTCTCGTCGTGGAGGGCGAGCTGCTCGGCAGGCATTGGGGACCGCCGGCGCGCGCGCTTGCGGTGGCGATGCCGATCACGCTCGTCCTGCTCGCCGTGGGCGCGCACACCATGTTCACGAGCCTCACCTGGACGGAGGCGTTCCTGCTCGGCGCAGTCCTCGCTCCCACCGACCCGGTGGTCACCTCGGCGGTCGTCACGTCGCAGCGGGTGCCGGCGGTCGTTCGCCACACGCTCAACCTCGAGTCCGGCCTGAACGACGGGCTCGCGCTTCCCCTCGTCCTCTTCTTCCTCGCGGTCGCGACGCCGGGCGTCGCCGCCGCCAGCGAGGGGGCGAGGGTGCTCGGCGAGGCCGCCTTCGGAGCCGCGCTCGGCGTCGCGCTTGGGGTCATCGGCGGGCGGCTTCACCACCACCTTCCCGGTGGTGGCATCACGCGGCGGTACGAGGGCCTGTACGCGATCGGCATCGGGCTGGCGGCGTACGGCGTCGCGGACATCACCTTCGGCAACGGCCTGATCGCCGCGTTCGTGACCGGGATCGTCCTGGGAGCGGCCGAGCACCAGATCCCGCGAAACTTCGTCGACTTCTCGGAGAACGTGAGCGCCGTGTTCCAGGTGCTGACGTTCTTCATCTTCGGCGCCCTGATCGTGGCGACGGGCTACCACCGATCGATCTGGCCGCTGGTGGCCTTCGTTCCCTTCGCGCTGCTCGTCGCGAGGCCCGCCGCGGTTCTCCTCTCGCTGACCGGAACCCGATTGCCCCGAGCCCAACGCCTATTCATCTCCTGGTTCGGGCCGAAGGGAGTCGCGTCGGTGCTGTTCGCCCTGCTCGTCCTCGATCACGGCACCCACAACGCCTCCCTGATCTTCGACGTGGCCGCGTTCGTCGTCTTGGCGTCGATCATCGCCCACGGCCTCACCGACACGGTGGGCTCGAAGTGGATCGCCCGCCGGATGCGCAGTTATTCCGGTGAGGAGCTTTAGCTCCGAAACTGGCTGGTGCCGTTTAGAGATTCGGCGGCTAGGCGGGGACCGCCTCGGCGAGGCGCCCCGCGACCCACTCGGTCGAGGCGATGTGCTTGCCCATCCCGAGCTCCTTGGGCTCGAAGCCGAGCGCGAGTCCCACGAGCTGCGGCAGGTGGAGGACGGCGAGGCCGAGCTCGCGGCCGGTGATCTTGGCGGCCTCAGGCTGCTGCATGTCGAGGTTGAGGTGGCACAGCGGGCACGGGGTGACCAGACAGTCGGCGCCCGCGTCGAGCGCGTCGCCGATATGCGTGCCGGCCTGACGAAGCGAGGTCTCCCGGTTCAAGGTGATCACCGGAAAGCCGCAGCACTTGCGGGCGCCGTCGTACTCGACGACCTCGCCGCCGAGCGCCTCGATCAGCCGCTCGAGGTAGAGGTCCCGATCGGGATGCTCCTCGTATCCGATCCGGTGCTTGGGCCGGATGATGTAGCAGCCGTAGAAGGGGCCGACCCGGAGCCCCGACAGGGGGCGCGTCACCTTCGCCTTCAGCTCGTCCAGCCCGTAGTCCTCGACCAGCACCCAGAGGAAGTTTTTGTTCGTAAAGCCGTCCTTGCCGCGCTCGTACTCGAGGCCCTCCTCGGCGAGCGCCTCGTTGATGTGGGCGCGGTAGGCCGAGTCGGCGTCGAGTCGCTGCTGGCACTCCGACTGGGCGCCCTGGCAGGTCGAGCAGATGTTCATCATCGCCAGGCCGGTGCTCTGGGCGAGCGCGAACGTGCGGGCGTTGAGGGTGTCGGCGAGCTCCTGGTTGTGCTCCGCGATCACTCCCGCGCCGCAGCAGTTGGCGCGGTCGAGCGTCACCAGCTCGATCCCCAAGCGATCCGCCACCAGCGCCATCGAGCCGTGGAGCTCCGGGGTGAAGCCGCGGGAGACGCACCCGGGCCAGTAGGCGAGCTCGAGTTCGCTCATTCGAACACCCGGCTCGCGCTCCGCCCTCGAATCACCGGCCCCTCCTAGGCTCCGCGCTCACGGGCCCTCCTCGTCCGGCTCGGGCTCGATGTCCGTGACGGGTGGCGGCTCCGACTCGCCCGCCGTCTCGCTCCCGCCCTCGGTCAGCTTGTCCATGTGCTGGCGCCCGCCGCCCACCGCGGATCCGAGCGGATCGGCGGCCTCGTCCGGCTCCGGCACCACCTCCTCCTCCCCGGTGATGTAGAGGTTGAGCTCCTCGCGGTGCTCCTCGGCGTGGGAGTAGACGCGCTTCACGTGGTCCTGGGCGTCCCCGGGCAGCTTGGGATGGACCCCCGGGATCAGCTTCGAGAGCGAGCGCATCTTGCCGGTGCGAACGCCGCGGATCGCGGTGGGGATCGATCCGATCAGTCCGGTGATCGCCCCCATCGTGGGCTTCAGCTTGCCGACGACGCCCTGAGCGTAGGACTCCTGGAGGAGCAGCGCCTCGTCCAGGGTCCCCTTCTTCTCGATGATCTTGGTGAACGCCGCCTCGTGCCGATGGCCGTTGTTGATGTCGGTGATGCCGTAGTCGTGGCTGGCGATGCGGCGCAGGCGCATGATCTGGTCCATCGGGGCGACGTCCTTCGGGCACGCGTCTATGCACGAGAAGCAATGCGTGCAGTCGTAGATCCCGTGCGGGTCCTGCGCCAGGTCGTAGAGGCGCTCCCGGGTCTCCGAGTCTCGTGGATCGCCGACGAAGCGATACGCCTTCGCCAGGGCGGCCGGGCCGATGAAGTCCGGATCGGCCTCCATCGAGAGGCAGGACGACACGCACGCGCCGCACTGGATGCAGGCCATCGACTGGGTGACGTCGATCATCGAATCGGGCGGGACCACGTACTCGCGCTCAGGGGGATCGCCCTCGGGGAGCAGCCACGGCGTCACCCGACGGATCTTGGTCCAGTGCGTGGACTCCATGTCCGTGACCAGATCCTTGACCACGGGCATGTTCGCCATCGGCTCCACGACGATCGGGGCCTCGCCCCCGTTGCGACGCCGGTTCGCCCCCTCCTGCGCCTCACCGATCTGGGTCTTGCACGCGAGCGTCGACTGACCGTTGATCTTCGCCCCGCACGAGCCGCAGATCGCGGCGCGGCACGAGCAGCGCACGACGAGCGAGCCATCCTGGCGGTCGCGCACCTGAAGCAGCCCGTCGAGCACCGAGAGATCGGGGTCGAGGTCCACCTTGAACTCCTGCCAGTACGGGCCGTCACCGCTCTCCGGCTGGTAGCGCCGCACCTTCAGCGTGTATTCAGGCATCCCGGCTCACCCTAATAGGTCCGTTCCATCGGCTGCCACTGCGTGATCGTCACCGGCGAGTAGGTGACCTCCGGCCCCTCGGTGTTCCGGGTGAGGTCGACGTGCTTAAGCCACTCGTCGTCGTTTCGCTCCGGGAAGTCGGTGCGGTACTGGGCGCCGCGGCTCTCCGTGCGGTGCAGCGCCGCGACGCAGGTGGACTCCGCGCAATCGAGCATGAAGCCGAGCTCGATCGCCCCGAGCACGTCCTGGTTGAAGACGGTGCCCCGGTCGTCGATGTAGGCGACTGGAAGCTCCTCTTGGAGGCGCTTGACGGTCTCGAGGGCGGTCCGGATTCCCTCCTCGCTCCGGAACACCGCGACGTGCTTGTCCATCGTCTCGCCGAGCTCGCGGCGAAGCTCGGAGATGCGCCTCCCGCTGCCGCGGTCGCGCGCGATCAGCTCCGAGATCTCGCGCTCGGCGTCGGCCAGCACCGCCGTCGAGGCCCTGCCGAGATCCGCGTGCTTCGCCCGATTGGCGGCGTGTTCGCCCGCCCGGCGGCCGAAGATCAGCGTGTCCAGCAGCGAGTTCGCCCCAAGCCGGTTGCCGCCGTGGACCGAAACGCAGGCGACCTCTCCCGCCGCGTAGAGCCCGGGGATCGCGGTTGCGCCGTGGACGTCGGTCTTGACGCCTCCCATCGTGTAGTGGTTGCCGGGCTTGATGTGGATCGGCTCGCGCGTGATGTCCACGCCCGCGAAGTCACGGCCGACGAGCACGATCTCGCGCAGCGCCTCGTGGATGCGCTTGCGCGGGACGACCGTGATGTCGAGCGCGACCGTGCCATCGGGAAAGCCGCGACCCTCCTCGATCTCGGTCTGCTCGGCACGGGAGACGACGTCGCGCGAGGCGAGCTCCATCTTGTTCGGCGCGTAGCGCTCCATGAACCGCTCGCCCTCGGCGTTGAGCAGATGAGCCCCCTCGCCGCGGGCCCCCTCGGTGATCAAGAATCCCTTCTTCGCGAGCGTCGTGGGGTGGTACTGGATCATCTCCATGTCCATCAGCGGCGCCCCGACGCGGTAGGCCATCGCGATGCCGTCGCCAGTGCAGATCAGGGCGTTCGTGGTCGGCTGCCAGATCTGCCCGTTGCCCCCGGTCGCGAGGATCACGTTCTTGGCCTCGAACAGCTCCATCATGCCGTCGGAGACGTTCCGCAGCACCGCGCCGGCGCAGTTGCCGTCGTCGTCCAGGACGAGGCCGGTTGCGAAGCACTCCTCGTAGCGGTAGATCCGCTCGGCGTGCTTCATCAGCTGCTCGTAGAGGACGTGCATGATCGCCTGCCCGGTGATGTCGGCCACGTAGTAGGTCCGGGCCTGCGACGCACCCCCGAACGCGCGCGTGCCGAGAAGCCCCTGCTCGTTGCGGTGGAACGTGACCCCGAGGTGCTCGAGGTGGAGGATCTCGTCCGGTGCCTCCCGGCACATGATCTCGATCGCGTCCTGGTCGCCGAGGTAGTCGGACCCCTTGACGGTGTCGAAGGCGTGCGATTCCCAGCTGTCCTCCGGATTGAGCGCGGCGTTGATCCCGCCCTGCGCGGCGTTCGAGTGGGAGCGGACGGGGTGGACCTTCGAGACGATGCCGACGGACACGCCCTCCTGGGCGGCGGCTAGGGCGGCTCGCTGCCCGGCGAGGCCGGCTCCGATGACCAGGACGTCGTGGGTGGGCACGAAGCCGATTCTATGAAGCGGAAGCGCTCGCGCGTCCGGTACGGCGGCCTACTCGGGCCCCTCACGCCGGGACTTGACCGCTAGGACGATGTCCTTCTTGCCGAACCCCGGCCCGCTCGCCTCGCGCCCCGGCCAGCCGCCGTACCGGACCTCCGCGATCCGCAGGCCGGCCTCGTCGTGAGCGTTGCGGACGAAGCCCTCGTCGAGCGCGATCCAGGCCTCGGGGTTGTCGGGCTCCTTGACGCGCGCGATCCCACCGAGATCGTGGAGTACGCCCTGGGGCGATTCACCGCGATCGATCAGAGCCAGGGTTTCGCCGTTCAGGAGGAAGATCGTGTTGAGCGTCCTGGCATCCGGCTTGAGCACCCGGCCGATCTCCTCGAAGTAGTTGCGGGCGTCGCTCGGAACGAGGTGCGTGAACAGCGAGTTCGAGAACACGAAGTCGAAGGCGCGGTTCTCGAACGGGAAGCGATATCGCGCCGCCTCGACGGCCGCGCCGCGGTTGTAGTTGGTGTTGAAGACGTCTGCCCACACGAAGCTGAATCCCGGGAGCTTGGAGCCGATCCACCGATTGCAGAGCCGGATGCTCTTCTGTGCCGTGTCAAGCCCCACGTACCGCCCGCGCTCGTCGAGGTACTCCGAGAGCGCGACCGCGAAGCGCCCCACGCCGCAGCCCAGGTCGAGCACCCGGTGGTGGGGCTGGAGGCCCTTTTCGACCGCGGTCTCGAGGAAGCTTGCGCCGGCCCTCTTGAAGTCGCCCTTCTTTGTGTACGGGGGTAGCGCTCGCTCGGGTGGAATCAGCTCATCGACGCTCGGTCTGCGAGCGCGCCGCTCCCTGAGTCGAAGCATCAGACCGCGCAACTATAGGCACGCCGCCCGGCTGGGGAGCGGGCAGTCCGGCCCCCGGCCCCGAAGATCGATCTACGCCCGTGGGGTGGGCGTGCCGCTCCCACCACCGAGCGCGTCGCGCAGCGCCCTCCCCACCTGCTCGGCCGTGATCACCCCGCGCAGCCTGCCCTCGGAGTCGACCGCCATCAGGGCGCCGAGGCGTCGCAGCGCGTCGTTGCCCAGCAACGACTCGAGCGGGGCGTCCTCGCGCACCTTGAGGGTTCCCGTGGAGTCGGCCTCGAAGACCTCGCTCACCGTCGAGGACGAGCGGTTGGGCTCGGGCACCGAGTCGGCCGCGCCGCGCTCGACCAAACCGAGAAAGCGCTCGTACGCGTCGACCACCGGGAACCAGGGCCACCGATAGCGCAGGAAGTACTCGTCGAGCGCCCGCTCGACGCTCGCGTCGTCCGGGATCGCGACCGGCTCGTCGTCCATCACGTCCGCCACGCGGAGCCCCTCGATGCGGCTCGAGAACTCGGTCTGAAGCACGGCGCCCCGCGCCGACTGGCCGAGGATGAAGCCGATCACCGCGAGCCACAGCCCGTCGATCGCCCGACCGCGAATGACGAGGGCGATCCCGAGGGCGATGAACGCGTACGAGAACGCCTGGCCGAGCCGGGCCGCGGTCCGCGTTGCCCGGTTGCGGTCCCCCGTCACCTTCCAGGCGATCGCCCGCGCCACGCGACCGCCGTCGAGCGGGAAGGCCGGGATCAAGTTGAACCCGAGCACGAGGACGTTGATGCTCGCCAGCCACGCGATCAGCGCGACCACCCCTGAGGTGCCGGCCTGGTCGATGCCTCGCATCGCCCGCCAGAAATCGTCCACGCCGGAGGTCGCGATCCCGATCCAGAAGCAGGCGAGCGCGATCGCGAGCGTAACCAGCGGCCCGGCGATCGCGATCGCAAACTCGGTGCCCGGCGAATCGGAGTCCTTGGTCATTCGCGCGACGCCGCCGAACATCCAAAGCGTTATGTCCGAGATCTGAATCCCGCGCTGCATCGCGACGAAGGCGTGCCCGAGCTCGTGGAGAAGGATCGAGGCGAAGAACGCCAGCGCGCTCGCCACCGCGAGCACATACGGAGCGGAATCGCTGGTGGAGACGTCGAGGACGTCGCGGTAGACGCCCGAGAGCCAGAGGATCAACAGGAAGAGGACGAAGAACCACGAGTAGTCGATCCCGATCCGGATTCCCCGGACGTGGAAGAGAGTCACTGCACCTCTCGCAGGCACGATTCCATGTTAGGGCGGTAGCGTTCGCCCGCTCTGATGGCCACGTCCGCTACAACGGCATCTGCGCGGGCCGGCTCGCAGGTGGATCACGCGTGGCTCCGCGAGCTGGTCGAGGCGCTTGCCGCGATCCATCGCCCCACAGCGTCGGCGGGCGAGCGGCGCGCGGCCGAGTGGCTGGTCGATCGCCTCCGCGAGTTCGGCGCCGACGGCGAGATCGAGTTCGAGCGGGTTCACGGCACGTTCTGGTGGCCGCTGGGCCTCGCCGCCGGCACCGCCATGGCGGCGGGGATCGGCGCGCTGCGCGGCCGCCGGATCCTCGGCGGGTCGCTCGCTGCGCTCGCCGCCGCCGCTGCGCTCGACGACCTGCCGCCGGGTGAGCGGAAACTGCGCGCGCTGCTGCCGCAGCGGACGGCGACCACGGTCGTCGCGGACCTGGGGCCGACCGCCGCCGAGCGCACCGTGGTGCTCGTCGCCCACCACGACGCGGCCCACGCTGGGCTCGTCTACCACCCGGCGATTCCCGAGCTCGTCTTCGGCCGCTTTCCCTGGCTGATCGAGCGGGTCGACACCAGCCCACCGCTGATGGCCCCGGTGCTCGCCGTCCCGCTGCTGATCGGAGCGGGAGCCTTGACCGGCCGTCGCGCGGTGATCAAGGCGGGGATCGCGCTGGCAGCGGGGTCGGCGGCGGCGCTCGCCGACATCGGGACGCGCGCGGCGGTGCCGGGCGCTAATGACAACGCAACCGGCGTTGCGGCGCTGATCGCGGTCGCTCGGTCGCTCGCTGAACGACCGCTCCAGCGCGTGGGGGTAAAGCTGGTCTCGACCTCCGAGGAGGCCCTCTGCGAGGGGATGCAGCGCTTCTGCGAGCGTCACCTCCCCGCCCTGCCGCCCGAGAGCACCTTCTTCCTGACGCTTGACACCCTCGGCTCACCGCACCTGCTCGTTCTCCGGGGCGAGGGGATGATCCGCATGCGCGAATACCCAGCGCGCTCCCTCCAGCTGCTCGACAGTCTCGCCGAGGAGCTCGGGATCTGGACGTTCCCCAACCTGCGGCTCCGGAATGCGACCGACAGCGTCATCCCGCTCGCGGCGGGGTACCAGTGCGCAGCGCTTTGCTCCTGCACCGACCTCAAGCAGCCCGCTAACTACCACTGGCCCACCGATGTCCCGCAGAACGTCGACTACGGCACGGTCGCGGACGCCGTGCGGCTGACCGAGGCGGTCGTACGCCGCCTCGACGAGCACTGGCTCTGATGCGCTCAGACCCGTGGGGCGTGCCGCTCGATGATGCGCCCGAAGTCGGTCCCGCGCGGCAGGGTGCCGAAGGCGAGGCCCGATTCGCCCGCCAGGCGTGAGGCGCAGAACGCGTCGGCGACGGCGGGATCACCGAAGCGCACGAGGAGCGACGCTTGGAGCGCGAGCGCCATCCGCTCCACGACGCGACGGGCCCGCGCCTCGATCTCGGCCATGTCGGTGAGCGCGGCACGGAGGTCTCCGACGTAGGAATCGAGGCGGGGGTCCGCCCCGGCCGCCTCGTCGAGCTCGGCGAGGAAGGCGTCGACCGAGGCCGGGCTCTTCGCCATCGCGCGCAGCACGTCCAAGCACTGCACGTTCCCGGAGCCCTCCCAAATCGAGCCGAGCGGGCTCTCGCGGACGAGACGCGGCATCCCGGACTCCTCGACGTAGCCGTTGCCGCCGAGGCACTCGAGCGCTTCCACCGCGTGCGCGGGGGCTCGCTTGCAGACCCAATACTTGAGCACCGCATTGGCCAGCCGCCTCCAGTCCCTGGCCCGGGGGTCGCCGGCCCCGGCCTCGTCATAGGCGCGGGCCAGTCGCATCGCCGCGACCGTGGCGGCCTCGGACTCGATCGCCAGATCGGCGAGCACGTTTCTCATCAGGGGCTGGTCGACCAAGAGCCTCCCGAACGCCGAGCGATGCTGCCCGTGGTGGATCGCCTGGACCACGCCGGCCCGCATTCCGGCCGCCGTTCCGAGGGCGCAATCGAGCCGGGTGTGGTTGACCATCTCGATGATCGTCGCCACGCCACGGCCCTCCTCGCCGACCAGCTGAGCCCAGGCGGAGCGGAATTCCACCTCGGACGACGCGTTGGAGCGGTTGCCGAGCTTGTCCTTGAGCCTCTGGATGTGGAAGCCGTTGCGCTCGCCGTCCGGCGTGAAGCGAGGGAGCAGGAAGCAAGACAGCCCTCCGTCGGCCTGTGCGAGGACGAGGAACGCGTCGCACATCGGCGCCGAGCAGAACCACTTGTGCCCCGTGATCTCGTACTCGCCCCCCGGCCCACCGCCGTTCAGCGGCCGGGCAACCGTGGTGTTGGCGCGCACGTCCGATCCCCCCTGCTTCTCGGTCATCGCCATGCCGCAGAGGGCTCCCTGCTTGTCGGGCGCCGGGACGAGGCGTTCGCCGTCGTACTCGAGCGACTCGAAGCGCGCCTCCCATTCGGCTGCGAGCTCCGGCTGCGAGCGCAGGACCGGGACGGCCGAGTAGGTCATCGAGATCGGGCAGCCGACGCCGGCCTCGGCCTGTGAGAAGGCGATGAACATCGCGCCGCGTGCCGCGTGGGCGCCAGGCCGGGCCTCCCGCCAGGGCAGCGAGTGGAGCCCGAAGCCGACGCCGGCGCCGAGCAGCTCGTGCCATGCGGGATGGAAGTCGACCTCGTCGATGCGGTGGCCGAATCGATCGTGCGTCCTGAGCTTCGGCGGATTCTCGTTCGCCTCGAACCCCCAGCGGATCGCGCGGGCGCTGCCGGCGAACGCCCCGATTTCGGTCGTCAGCTCGCCTGCCCACCCGGCTCCCTCGCGGCGAAGGGCCTCAACGAGGACCGCATCCGAGGAGAAGGTGTTGTAGTTCTCGAGCGGCGGCGACTGGTTCGCGACTTCGTGCGTCGCGGCGGGGGGACGCGGCTCCGTGACGGCCATCCCTGCCAATCTTAGGCGCAGGCGTCGCCGTTGCCGCCCAAGCCTGAGGCGGGCTCAGCGACCCGGGCCACTCGCGACCCGCTCCGGATCCGGCCGGATGATCACCGTGTCGGCGATCGGGGGCACCTCGTCGGCGGGCATCCTCACCTGATCGGCGTGTGCGCGCACGGCGTCCTCGCTCGAGGCCTCGTAGATGCAGACCGTCCCGAGGGTGCCGCCGTCTTCTTCGATCACATAGCCGCGGATCCAGCGGATGTCCTCGGGGTAGTCGGTCTCGGCAACCTCCTTCGACCGCTTCCCTGCTTGTTCCAGCTCATCAGGCGACTTCCACGCCGTCCGTCGCCGGATCATGTAGGGGCGAGCGCGGCGCCGATAGCATCGCTGGCCCTGGGGTACCCGGGCTGCGGATGGCGAAGGTCAAGGTCGAAAAGCCGATCGTCGAACTCGACGGCGACGAGATGACGCGGGTCATGTGGGCGTTCATCAAGGAGCAGCTGATCCTGCCCTACCTGGACATCCAGCTCATCTACTTCGACCTGGGGATCGAGAGCCGCGACGCGACCGAGGACCAGGTCACGGTGGACGCCGCGCACGCGATCAAGGAGCACGGGGTGGGGGTCAAGTGCGCGACGATCACCCCCGACGAGGCCCGTGTGAAGGAGTTCGGCCTAAAACGGATGTACCCCTCGCCGAACGGCACGATTCGCAACATCCTTGGCGGGGTGATCTTCCGGGAGCCGATCGTGATCTCGAACGTGCCCCGCCTCGTGCCGGGGTGGACGAAGCCGATCGTGATCGGTCGCCACGCGTTCGGGGATCAATATCGCGCCACCGATACCAGGGTCCCGGGCGCCGGCAAGCTGATGCTGACGTTCACCCCGACGGACGGCTCGGACCCGATCGAGCTCGAGGTGTTCGATTTCCCGGACGGCGGAGGCATCGCGATGGCGATGTACAACCTGGACGACTCGATCCGCGACTTCGCCCGCGCCTCGTTCCGGTACGGGCTCGAGCGCGGGTTCCCCGTCTACATGTCGACGAAGAACACGATCCTGAAGACCTACGACGGACGCTTCAAGGACCTCTTCGCAGAGGTCTTCGAGAACGAGTTCAAGTCCGACTTCGAAGCGAAGGGCCTCACCTACGAGCACCGGCTGATTGACGACATGGTTGCCGCAGCCCTGAAGTGGGAGGGGGGATATGTCTGGGCGTGCAAGAACTACGACGGCGACGTCCAGTCCGACACCGTGGCGCAGGGCTTCGGCTCGCTGGGCCTGATGACCAGCGTCCTGATGACGCCCGATGGCAAGACCGTCGAGGCAGAGGCGGCCCACGGGACGGTCACCCGCCACTACCGCCAGCATCGGCAGGGAAAACCGACCTCCACCAACCCGATCGCCTCGATCTTCGCGTGGACGCGAGCGCTGTCGGCGCGGGGGCGCATGGACGGAACCCCGGACGTCTCTCGCTTCGCCCGCACGCTGGAGCGAGTCTGCGTGGAAACCGTCGAGGGCGGCAGGATGACCAAGGACCTCGCCCTGCTGGTCGGCGGCGAACAGGAGTTCCTGACCACGGAGGAGTTCCTCGCCGCGATCGACGAGGGGCTGCGGGCGGCGATGGCATAACGTCCACGCCGGCCAGTGGCGAGTGACCCGACCTACCAGGAGGCAGCGAAGTGAGTGAAACCCCGACGAAAGTCACCGTCACCGGTGCGGCCGGGCAGATCGGCTACGCGGTCCTCTTCCGGATCGCAAGCGGGCAGGCTCTCGGGCCCGGCGCGCGCGTGCACCTGAACCTGCTCGAGATTCCGGACGCGCTGCGCGCGGCCGAGGGCACGGCCATGGAGCTAGACGACTGCGCGTTTCCCCTGCTGGCGGGGGTGGACATCTACGACGACCCGAAGCCCGCGTTCGAGGGCTGCAACGTGGCGCTTCTGGTCGGCGCGCGACCGCGTACCAAGGGGATGGAGCGCTCCGATCTGCTCGAGGCGAACGGCGGCATCTTCAAGCCACAGGGCGAGGCGATCAACGCGGGCGCCGCCGATGACGTGAAAGTGCTTGTGGTGGGTAACCCGGCGAACACGAACGCCTTGATCGCGATGTCGAACGCGCCCGACGTCCCCCGCGAGCGCTTCACCTCGATGACCCGGCTCGACCACAACCGGGCGATCACGCAGCTCGCCAAGAAGACGGGTGCCGAGGTGAGCGAGATCACCAACATGACGATCTGGGGGAATCACTCGACGACGCAGTACCCGGACCTCTTTCACGCGAAGGTGCGGGGGGAGATCGCGGCGGAGGTGGTGAACGATCAGGCCTGGATCAAGGACGAGTTCATCCCGACCGTAGCCAAGCGGGGCGCCACGGTGATCGACGTGCGAGGCGCCTCGAGCGCCGGCTCGGCCGCCAACGCCGCCGTCGACCACACGCGCGATTGGGTGCTCGGGACCCCCGAGGGGGATTGGGTTTCGATGTCGGTTCCCTCGGATGGCTCCTACGGCGTCGCCGAGGGCCTGATCTCGGGGTTTCCCTGCACCTGCACGAATGGGGAGTGGACGATCGTCGATGGGCTCGACATCAACGACTTCTCGCGCGAGCGCATCGACGCCTCCGTCAACGAGTTGGCCGAGGAGCGCGAGGCGGTGAAGGGGATGGGCCTGCTTGGCTAACGCCTCGAACAGCTGAAACGGCACCAGCCAGTTTCGGAGCTAAAGCTCCTCAGCTACCACCTCTTAAACGGCACCAGCCAGTTTCGGAGCTAAAGCTCCTCACCTAATTAGCTGGCCGTGTAGGAGCGGCCGGACTTCTTGACCTTGCCGTCCTTCTGGAGGTCAGCGAGCACGCGATAGAGGTAATTGGGCTGGATGCGCATCTTCTTGGCGATCTCCGAGGCGGTGACGCCGGGATTCGCCTCGATCAACCGCACGGCCTGGTCGGCGCGCGTGCCGCCCCTTCGGCGGCGCGTCCGGGTGCTCGATTGGCGCGGGCGGCCCGGTCCACGGCGGCCGACCGTCCCGCCGGTCAGGTTCGCGAGCGCCCGCTCGAGCTTCCTACGCTCGGCGTCGAGCTCCCGAATTCGGTCCCTGAGCAGCGTGGCCGCCTCGTCAAGTGCAGTCGCCATCTAGCAATCCTTTCGTCCGCGCCCGGCGAATGTCCGTCTCGCCTCGGCAAAAGTGTGTGGTAACGAAGCGCGGCGAGTGTAGTGAGTTTCTACATGTGGTCGAACTTTCGCGCTTTACATCCACCCCTCGGATGCGGGGCGCGAAAGTTGGGCATACGACATGATTTGCGGGCGCTGTCCCCTGTACCCCTACTGGCGGCGCCTACGGGGGAGGGTGCGGAAGACGACGTCCCAGAGGGGCGAGGAGACGCCGAAGCCGTAACGGTGGTCCTGGAAATGGTGGCGCATGTGCTGCTCGCGCAGGCGCTTGCCGAGCTTCGTCGTGGGCGTGTGATGGTGCAGGTGATAGTGCGTGTAGTCGTAGGTGAGGTACCCGACGATGAAGCCCGAGAAGATCGGGTAGGCGGCGGGCGTCCCGAAGATGAGCGTGGAGAGGAACAGGAACAGCGCGGCGAGCGGCACGCTCACCGCCGGGGGCATCACGAGCCGCAGGCGGTCGTTGGGATGGTCGTGGTGGACGCCGTGGATGATGAAGTGGAGCCGGCCGCCGATCGGGTGATCGGGCTCCCAGTGGAAGACGAGCCGGTGGAGCCAGTATTCGGTCAGGGTCCAGATCAAGAGGCCCACGGCGAACAGGCCGATCAGGGCAGGGGCGCCGTAGCCTCGATCCGCGCCGAGCCAGACACCGGCGACGACCACCGGCACGAAGATGATCGCCGGCACCCAGGGGGGGATCCTCGAGAAGAAGTCGAGGAAGCGGTTCTCGAACAGCGGCGGCGAGGCGCTGAGCCTTGCGGTCCTCTCGTGAGCCATCGCGGCGATTTTAGATGAGTGATTCTGCGATCCCTCGCGACCTACCTTTCTCGCAAACCGCGGAAAGGCGCCCTGCGCGCCTAAGCGGAAAAGGCGGCGATTTGCGCAAATGGGCCGTGCGGAGCGTACGCCTTGGTGACATGATCGTCGCGTCTCAGATCATGGCCACAACCACTGGAATCGGGGGTAGGGATTGATCCAGTTCGAGCACCACGCGATGCAGATGGCGGAGGCGATCGGGCTCGGGCAGCGGCGTGCCAGCAAGCGCCGCAAGGGCCGTCCGAGCTGCGTCGACTGCTTCTTTCACTGTCAGATGCTGTGCGCGCTCGATCTGGACGAGCCCTGCTCCACCTTCCGCCCCAACACCGAGGACGGGTTGGTTCCGCCGCGCCAGCCGTCGCTCCTTGTGCGCCAGACGCCCGGCGAACACGCCGCCTGACCGCCTGGGCGGCGCCCACCCCGCGGGTTATGATCAGCCCGCGGTGGCGGACGTCGTCGAGAGCCTCAGTCGGGTGCCGCTGTTCGCGGGCATCCAGGGGCGAGAGCTCGAGCGTCTAGCGAGGATCATGCGCGAGAGCAAGTTCGCCGAGGGCGAGGCGATCACCTCCGAGGGCGAGAGCGGCGTGGGCTTCTTCGTCATCGAGGACGGCAACGCCACGGTCAGCCGCCGAGGGGAGATCCTGCGCACGCTGGAGCCGGGCGACCACTTCGGGGAGATCGCGCTGATCGACGAGGGACCGCGGTCGGCGACGGTCATCGCCACCACCGATCTGCGCTGCCGGGGCTTGGCCGCCTGGGAGTTCAAGACCTTCGTGCTCGAGCACCCGGGCGTGGCCTGGACGCTCCTGGCGACGTTGGTCGCCCGCCTTCGCGAGGCCGAGGGGCGCGACGGCGATTAGCCGGGCGTCGTGGCGCCCAGCGACGCGAACGTCCGCTCGGCCTCGGCGCGCTCCTCGGCGCCGAGAAGCCAGCCGGTGCGCGCGGCCTGGTAGGACGAGCTGATGCTCCGGAAGAGCTCGAGTGCCTCGCGAAGCAGACGATCGTCGCGCTCGAGCTGACCCCGGGCACGCATGACGATTCCGCGCGTGGACGGATTCTCCCCAGCTCCAGCCTCCGCCTCGGCGACCGCGTCCGCGGCTCCTCGCGCGCCGGCTCGCACGAGCGCCTCCGCCCGCGTGCCGCTGTGGATCGGTCCCCACCAGAAGTAGGGGACCTCTTCCTCCACCTCCAACAGGGCGACCGCCAAGTCCGCGTCTCCCCGGTGGAGGGCCACGTCGCCGCGAAAGGTGGCCACGCCCACCATCTGAGCGCTCGCGCCCGACACCTCGGCGGCGAAGTCCATCCAATCCTCGTGGGCGTCGTCGCCGCGGTATCCCAGGATCGCTCCGGCACACGCCAGCGAGCCGCCCAGGAACGCCGACGGCGGGCGCTCCATCGCCACCCACGCCTCGCGAACCCGCTTTCCCATCTCGAGCACCTCGTCCCACTTGCCGAGCAGGAACGCTGGCGTCATCGCCCTCGACCATCCGGAGTAGACCACTCCGCGGGACAGGTCGAGCTCGCGCGCCTTCCCGGCGTAATCGAGGGACTTCTGGAGCTCCCCGACCTGCGCGAGCGATTCGACCATCATGTGGAGCGCGTCGCTTCTCTCGATCTCGACGGCGGGATCCCCCCGCGCCAGCTCGTTGAGGATGCGAAGCCGCTCCGCGGTGTCGTTCACGGCATCGTGTTGCCTGCCCTCCGACCAGGCGCTCGCCGCCGACGCGTCGAGCGCCGAGGAGAGCAGCAACGGCTCACCCACCTCCCGGGCCAGGGTAAGCGCTCGCTGCGACGGCGCCACCATTTCGCGCGCTGGCCGGAAGCGCCACGCGAGCCACGCCTCGTTCAGCGCGAGCCGTGCCCGCGTTGCGGGATCGGCGCGCCCGGCGAGCTCCTGCCCCCGGCGAACCATCTCCTTTAGGTCGGATTCGAGGAGGTGGAGGCCCGTGATGCCGGCCATCCGCGTTGCGATCTCGACCGCCATCGAATGGGCCTCCGCCTCCGCTGCGGCATCGCCCGACTCATCGGCGACCTTCGCCGTGGAGCGCAACAGCCGCACCGCCTCGTCGCCGCGGAACCGGCGGACCGCCGTGGTGGCGGCGATGCGCAGAGCGAGAATGCGCTGCGCCGAGGTCCCGGCGAGCTTTGCCGCCCGCTCGTAGAGCTCCTGCGCACGGATGCTCGCGCCGCGTTTGAACACTCGCTCGGCGGCCTCGAAGGTCGCGTCGTGTGCGGCAGCGCGGCGCGCGGGCGTGGGGTCGAGCTCGGCCGCCTGAACCCGGTGGTACGCGATCACCTCAACGAGCTCCGGGTAACGCTCGCCGGCGCGCCCGCGGATCCCCTCCGCGGCCCGCTCGTGGAGCCTGGCGCGCTCCGCCCGGGGGAGGGATGCGTAGGCGACGTCGCGGATCAGCTGGTGCCGGAAGCCGTAGCGGCCGGGCCCGATCTGAAGCCGCTCCTGCACGAGCGCCTTCTCCATCAGGGCGCGGAGCTGCTCGTCCACCGGTGATCCCGCGAGCTCCTCGAGCGCCACCTCGAGGAAGTTCGTCCCGAGCACGGAGGCGACCTGTAGGGTCCGCTTCTCCGTAACGGGCAGGAGGTCGAGGCGGGCGGCGATCGCGGCCTGCACCGTGTCGGGAAGCCGGCCGGAGTCGCCTCGCCCCTCGGTGATCGCCCGCGCGACCTCCTCAGCGAAGAACGGGTTGCCGCCCGATGCTTCGGAGACGCGCGGCGCGAGCTCGCGCGTCTCCGCGGGCAGCAGCGCCTCGGCGAGGATGTCGGAGGCCTCGCGTGTGAGCGGTCGCAGCTCGATCTGCGTCACGTTGCGCGCCCCGCGGCCGAATCCCGGCCGGCGCTCGAGCAGCTCCGGGCGGCTGGTGCAGATGACCAGCAGGGGGACGTCGTCGAGACGGAAGACCACCTCCTCGATCAGGTCGAGCAGCCCGTCGTCGGCCCAGTGGGCGTCGTCGATCCCGATCACGAGCGGACGCTCGGCCGCGAGCAGCGCCACCAGCCGCCGCCAAGCGTGCTTGAGCTCGTCCTCGACGTCACCCTCAGGGGCCTCCCCGCCCAGGGCCGCCGCGAGCCCGGCCGCCAGCTCGTGGGCATCCGCGGCGCCGCGCCCCTCGAGGCGAGCTGCCAGCAGGTCGTGCACGTGGCGCACCGAGTCGTCCGCCTCCGCCCGGGCCGCGGCGCGGATGATCTCCCCCAGCGCCCAGAACGCGATCCCGCGACCGTACGGGGGGTTGCGGCCGAGCAGGGTCTCTGGAACCGGATCGGTGGAGCGCAGTCGCGCGGTGAGCTCGCTCACTAGCCTCGTCTTGCCGACCCCGGCGTCCCCGGTGATCGTGACGAGCTCGGGAACCCGATCGCGCGCGGCCCGCCTGTAGACGAGCTCGAGCAGCGCGACGTCGTCGTCGCGGCCGATGAACGGCGCCGCCGCTCCGTCCTCCTTGCGCGCGGCCAGCGTCGGGCGCCAGGCCATGAGGGGCTTCGGGAAGCCCCTGGCGTCTATCGGCCCCCTCTCCTCGAGTGCCGTCGCCCTGTAGGCGGCCGCGGTTCGCTCCCCCACCAGCACCTCGCCGGGGGCCGCCGCCTGCTGAAGACGCGCGGCCGCGTTCACCGCCTCGCCCGTCACCGAGAGGTCGCCGCCCCGCTCGACCGCGAGCACCTCGCCCGTCTCCACGCCGACGCGCACGCTCAACCCGTCGCCGGACGCCGTTACCCGGCGGGTCAGCTCGAGCGCCGCCGCCACGGCCCGATCGGGATCGTCGCTGTGCGCCACCGGGACCCCGAAAACGGCGAGCACGGCATCGCCCACGAACTTCTCCACGGTCCCGCCGTGCTCCTCGAGCGTGGAGCGGGCGACGTCGAAGAAGGGCGCGAGGCGCGCGCGCAGCTCCTCCGGATCCAGGTCCGCAGCCAACTCGGTGAAGCCCACGAGGTCGGCGAAGACCATCGTCGCGAGCTTGCGCTCCGCGCCCTCGAGCCCCGGCAGCGGCGCGCCGCAAGCCGAGCAGAAGCGGGCCCCGTCGGCCGCCTCGGCGCCACAGCGCGCGCATGTCCGAGCCATGTTCTGAAGATAGCTGCGGCCGCGGGCACGGCATTGCGCGCAACAGCGGAGAGCGGCGCGAGGTTAGAGTGATCGTGACGATGCGCATCACCGTTCTTGGGAAGTCGCCCTCGTGGCAGGACGCCGGTGGAGCCTGCAGCGGGTACCTGATCGTGGACGGCGACACCTCGTTGCTCCTCGACTGCGGCAACGGGGTCTTCGCGAAGCTCCGCCAGCGGCTCGAGTACACCGAGCTCGACGCGATCCTGATCTCCCACCTGCACGCCGATCACTTCCTCGACGTCGTGCCCTACGCCTACGCGCTCACCTACGCGCCGCGGCAGCAGCCGGTCCCCGTGGGCGGCTGTCCCGGCACGGCGACGCCGGCTCGCCCGCGCCTGATCGCGCCTGCCGGGGCTCGCCGGTGCTTTCGCCAGGTGGTTGGAGCATGGGGCAACGAGAACCTGATCGAGAACGCCTTCGCGATCGAGGAGTACGACGCCGGCTCGACCGTCGAGGTGGGCACGCTGCGCGCCCGCTTTGCGGAGGTGCCTCACTTCACCACGACCTACGCGATCGACTTCACGTCACGGAACGGCGGGGGGCGCTTCACCTACGGCGCCGACTGCCGCCCCGGCGCCGAGCTCGTGGAGGCCGCCCGCGACACGGACCTGCTACTCGTTGAGGCGACGCTCCCACGGCCGGAGCGGTCCGGCAAGCGCGGCCACATGACGCCGGCCGAGGCGGGTGAGCATGCGCGTCGCGCGGGCGCTCGCCGAGTCGTCCTCACGCACATCTCCGACGAGCTCGATCCCGACTGGGCCCGCGAGCAAGGCTCGCAGGCGTTCGGGCGTGCGGTCGAGGTGGCCAGCGAGGGGGCGGTCTACGAGGTGTGAGCGGCGAAGAGGAGGTTCATCTCGCTCATAGCTAAGGTTGGCCCGTGGCCCGCGAACGCGATCCGGTGGTCAACTTCGAGCGCATGCGCCGCGAGATCGACGAGCTCTTCGGGGACGTCTGGGGGGAGCGAGGCTGGTGGCGGGGCAGAGCCCATACGGGGTTCTCGCCGCGGGTCGACGTCTACTACTGCGGCGAGCCGGTGCGGGCGATCGTCAAGGTGGAACTGGCGGGCGTCAGTCTGGACACCGTCGGGCTCGAGATCGTCGGGCGCGACCTCGTGATCAGCGGCGAGCGCCCCGTGCAGGAGACCGAGGGCCGGGTCTACCAGCAGGTGGAGATCGAGGCCGGTCCGTTTCGAAGGATCGTCGAGCTGAGCGCCGACGTGGTCGCTGAGGAGGCGAAGGCGACCTACGACGACGGGATCCTCCGCGTCGAGTTGCCGTTGCGGGCGGCGGCCTCGGGCTCCAGGCGAGTCCCGATCGACAAGAAGGACTGACGATGTCGGCGGTCTCCGAGCCTGGCCCGGACGAGGCCGAGCGGCGGCCGGCTGAGATGCAGGACGGCGGGCCGAGCATCGAGGTCGTCGAGAACGTCGACGTCGAGGAAGCGGTCAGGCGGCAGCGGGGCCAACCGGTGCCGGGGGCGCTGCCGATCCTGCCTCTGCGGGAGATGGTTCCCTACCCTGACACGCTCACCCCGCTCGCCGTCGGCCAGCAGCGGTCGATGCGCCTCGTCAACGACGTCCTCTCGGGCGAGCGGATGCTCGCCCTCGTCGCCTCGCGCGATCCGGAGGTCGAGGAGCCGGGCCCCGACCAGCTGTACGGCGTGGGGGTGGCCGGCATCGTCGCCCGGATGCTCAAGGTCCCCGACGGGACGATTCGCATTCTCGTCCAGGGAACGGAGCGGGTGCGGATCGGCGACTACGTGGCCGAGGAGCCGTATCTGGTGGCGAGCATCGAGCCGCTGCCTGATCAGGTGGAGCCCTCGCCGGAGCTCGAGGCGCTGACGCGAAACGTGCAGCGCACGTTCACGGAGATCATCGAGCAGATCCCGTACCTACCGGAGGAGCTGCAGCTCGCGGTCGCCAACGTCGACGATCCCTCGGCCCTCTCGCACCTGATCGCCGGCGCGCTTCGCATCTCCACCGAGGAGAAGCAGGAACTGCTCGAGCAGGTCGACGTGACGAGAAGGCTGCGGCGCCTCTCGGAGATCCTCGCCCGGGAGCTCGAGGTGATCCAGATCGGCTCTCAGATCCAGTCCCAGGTCCAGTCCGAGATCGACAAGGGCCAGCGGGAGTACTACCTGCGCGAGCAGCTGAAGGCGATCCAGCAGGAGCTTGGCGAGGGCGACGAGCAGCAGGCGGAGCTCAATGAGCTGCGCGAGCGGATCGAGGCTGCGAACCTCCCCGACGACGCCCGCAAGCAGGCCGACCGCGAGCTCGGCCGGCTCGAGCGCCTGCCGCCCGCGGCCGCCGAGTACGGGGTGATCCGCACCTACCTGGAGTGGTTGGTCGAGGTTCCCTGGAGCGTGACCACCGAAGACAACCTGGACATCGCACACGCGCGCACGGTGCTCGACGACGACCACTACGACCTGGAGAAGGTGAAGGACCGCATCCTCGAGTACCTCGCGGTGCGCAAGCTGAAGCCGGACTCCCCGGGGCCGATCCTCTGCTTCGTCGGGCCGCCGGGGGTCGGCAAGACGAGCCTGGGCCGCTCGATCGCCCGAGCGCTCGGCCGGAAGTTCGAGCGCATCTCGGTCGGCGGAGTTCGCGACGAGTCGGAGATCCGCGGTCACCGCCGGACCTACATCGGAGCGCTGCCGGGGACGATCATCCGCGCCCTGCGCGATGCGGGAACCCGCAATCCGGTGTTCATGATCGACGAGATCGACAAGATGGGCGCCGACTTCCGGGGCGACCCATCGAGCGCGATGCTCGAGGTGCTCGACCCGGCGCAGAACGACACCTTCCGCGACCACTATCTCGACCTCGAGTTCGACCTCTCGGAGGCGCTGTTCATCGCCACCGCGAACACCCTGGAGACCGTGCCTCCCGCGCTCCAGGACCGCATGGAGGTGATCCAGCTCGCCGGCTACACACGGGACGAAAAGCTCCACATCGCCAAGCGCTACCTGGTGCCGCGCCAGATCGAGCAGAACGGCCTCTCCCGCGGCCAGATCTCGTTCTCCGACGCCGCCCTGCGGGCGATCATCGACGAGTACACGCGGGAGGCCGGGGTGCGAAACCTCGAGCGCGAGATCGGGACCATCTGCCGCAAGATCGCCCGCCAGGTCGCCGAGGGCGAGTCGAAGGACAAGGTCACGATCTCGGCCAAGCGGGCCCGTGAGCTGCTCGGCAAGCGGCGCTTCTTCGCCGAGCAGCGGCGGCGCACCAAGGATCCCGGCGTAGCGACCGGGCTCGCCTGGACACCGGTCGGCGGGGAGGTGCTCTTCGTCGAGGCGAGCGCCGCGCCGGGCGAGGGCAAGCTGACGATCACTGGACAGCTCGGAGACGTGATGCGCGAGTCGGCCCAGGCGGCGCTCTCGTGGGTTCGCGGCCGCGTCGAGCGCGTCGCGCCTGAGCTTCCCGGCGATTGGTTCGCCACCCACGACATCCACGTGCACGTGCCAGCGGGGGCGGTCCCGAAGGACGGCCCATCGGCCGGCGTGGCGATGGCGGTGGCGCTGGCCTCCCTGGTCTCCGGCAGGCCCGTGCGGGACGATGTGGCGATGACCGGGGAGATCACGCTCACCGGTCAGGTGCTGCCGATCGGAGGCGTGAAGGAGAAGTCGCTCGCCGCACAGCGGGCCGGGATCAAGCGGGTGATCCTGCCGAGCCGAAACGAGGCTGACGTGGCCGAGATCCCCGAGCACGAGCGCCAAGGTCTCGAATTCATCCACGTCGACACGATCGAGAGGGCGCTCGCCGCCGCGCTGTAGACCGCCCCGTCCCTCGGGTTCGTCGGACCGGTACGAGCGACGAAATCCCGGTATATGCTGCGCGAAAGGTCGAAGCGGACGAGGAGAAGAGGTTTGCCGATGGCAGCAAAGAGCACGAAGGCGGCGAAGGCGCGCCAGGCGGCGCAGTCTGCTGGGTCTAATCCGTACGTACGGCGGCTGATCGAGGACGAGGAGCTCCGCAACAGCGTCAAAGAGGCATTCGAGGCAGCCCGGCACGCGTACCAGCGGATGGCGAACGGCAAGGGCCCCGTGCGGGCGGTGACCGAGGACAAGAAGGTCCAGCGGGACCTCCGCACCGCCGCCGAGTCGCTTCGGGAGGCCTCGGAGAGGCTGCGCGGCAGGCGTCAGAAGCGACGCTGGGGCCGGTTGCTCGTGATCGCCCTCGCCGGCGCGATCCTCGCTCTCGTGCTGAGCGAAGAGCTGCGCAAGTCGGTCCTCGATCGGCTGTTCGGCGCGGAGGAGGAGTTCGAGTACACCTCGACCACCACGCCGGCTGCCGAAACCACCGCGAGCTGAGCCTCGCGGTTGCCTCGGGTACACGTCCTAGTTCCCGCGCAGCGCCACGTCTTCGCCGTCTCGGGCGGCGAGGCCCAGGTGAGCGCGATCGACGATTCCGCGGACGGCTTTCGCCGTTACAAGCAGCTGCAGGCCGGGGGCCGGACCGCCGGCATGGTCGCCTTTCCGAACACGCTCCTCGTCCGCGGCGAGCGCGACTACCTGGTCGACCCCGGCCTGATCATGCAGGGCGGGCCGGTGTTCGGGGCGCTCGCGGAGCTGGGCGTCGAGCCTCACGAGGTGAAGGACGTGATCCTCACCCACCTTCACTTCGACCACGCCGAGGGGCTCGCCGCCTGGCCGGAGCGCAAGGTCTACGTGCACCGGCTCGAGACCGAGGCGCCGTACGCGCAGGTGGTGGCCGGGATGCTCGAGATGGTGACCCTCGAGGTCCTCGAGGGCGAGGAGGGCGAGCTCGAGCCCGGGATTCGCTGGCTTCGCACCCCCGGCCATTCCGATGGGCTCATCTCCCTGCTCGTCGACACGGGTGAGGGTCTCGTGGTGATCGCCTCCGACTGCGTCGGCCCCCTGCCCGAGTACTTCGCCCGGATGGACCTGCCGCAGGACTTCGGCCCCGAGCGCGACGAGCTGCTGGAGCAGTGGCGTCGCATCCGCGACCTCGACCCGGCCGTCGTCATCCCCGGACACAACCCGCCGGTCCGGATGCGGTAGCTATCGGGTTACGGGCGTCCTACGCCACGATCGGCGCGAACTGCCTCAGGCGCCGACCCTCTCCTCGGCTTCCCTCTCCGCCTCGTAGTGAGAGGGCTCGATGCCGAGGTTGAGCTCGATCCGGCGCACGCGTTCGAACACCCGCTGCGTCATCACCCGCTGCCCCGCCAGCGCGTCCCCCACCACCCCAAGGCCGAACATCTGCACCGACGCGAGCGCGAGCACGGCGCCGAGGATCAGCGACTGGATGTGCCCGCTGCGGTCCCCGTTCAGGATCCAGTCGATCAGGAACGGCATCCAGGCGGCGAGGGCGGCGACCGCAAGCACCAGGGCCGCGATCGTGAACACCCGCAGCGGCTCGTACATCGCGTAGGCCCTGAAGACGGCGAGCGCGTTGCGGCGGACGTAGTTCCAGGTGGAGGGAAAGAGGCGCGACCCGCGGCTTTGAGGGTTCGTCCGGATCTCGACCTGGTCGAGGGCCACCAACATCTTGCCCGCCTGGATCAGGCTCTCGAGCGTGTAGGTGAAGCTGGAGACGACCTGCAGCTGCAGCGCCGCCTCCCGATCGTAGGCGCGAAACCCGGAGGTGGTGTCCGCGACCTCCGTCCCCGAGGCCCGGCGAACCACGAAGCTGCCGAGGCGCTGCAGCAGCTTCTTGGTCGGGGAGAAGTGCTCGATCTCGTCGATCCTCCGCACGCCGACGACCAGATCGGCCTCGCCGGCGAGGATCGGGGCCACCAGCCTGGGGATGTCCCTCGCCCGGTACTGGTTGTCGGCGTCCGTGTTCACGATCACGTCCGCGCCGAGCTTGAGCGAGGCGTCGAGCCCCGCCTGGAAGGCGGTGGCCAGGCCCTTGTTGTCGGTCAGCCGGACGATGTGGTCGACCCCGTGGCCTCGCGCGACGTCGAGCGTACGGTCGGTCGAGCCGTCGTCGATGACGAGCCACTCCACCCGATCGAACCCCTCGACCTCCCGTGGGAGCTCGGCAAGGGTTCCCGGCAGGGTCGCCTCCTCGTTGAGACAGGGGATCTGGATGATCAGCTTCACGGCCCGGGTCGCCGCGATGGTACCCCCGGCACCGCCGACCGCTGTCGGCAGCGCGTCCTTGCCCGGCGGAGCCTGGCCCTCGCCGTTTCCGGCACCACGCCTCTATAAGGGCCACTAGACTGACGCGTTCGAAGCCGCTGGGCGGCCTGCCACCCGGGGCGAGGGAGCAAGAGAGAGTGGAACTGAAGACCGCTGCGGCACATGCTCGCGCACGGCATCCGGACCGCTCAGCGCGACTGAGCGGCGAGAAGGTGGAGCGGATCGTCGACGCGATGCGCGCCTGCGTCGCCTCCCGAGGGATCGCCGGCGCGACCTTCGAGCACGTCTCGCGCGAGGCCGGCGTCAGCCGCGGCCTCCTTCACTACTACTTCGGGACGAAGGAGCGTCTCCTGATCGAGGTCCTGCGCAAGGACTCCGAGACGAGGTTCGCGATGCTCGGCGAGCCCCTCGGCGCAGCCGCGTCAGCCGACGAGGTGATCGCCGTGCTTGTGTCCGGGGCCGAGGACGTGTTGCAGAGCGATCCGGGCTTCTACGTGATCCTGTTCGAGCTGTTCACCGCCGGCAGGCAGAACCCCGACATCCAGGCCGAGCTCGCCGCCCTCTATCGCCAATCGCAGAAGCACGTTGCCGACATCCTCCGCGATAAGGAGGCCGAGGGCGTGCTGAAGCTGCGCTTCCCCGCCGAGGCCTGCGTCACCTACCTGTTCGCCGCCGCCGACGGCGCCGCGCTGCAGCGTCTCACGGATCCGGAGCGTGACTTCTCGAAGGTGATCGAGGCCGGCGTCGCGGTCGCCCGCTATCTGTTGAACGCGGACCGGTAGGCACTCCGCGCACGCCCCGGGGCGTGACGCATCTCACGGCCCGGAGGCGCCGAGCGAGGCGTAGGCGCTTCCCTCCTCGATTGGTGGGAACAGGAGCCCGGCGCCCCGGCGTCCGTTGTCGGGTTTGTTGCCCTGAGGGCAACTAATCCGACACTCGACCGATTTGGCGACCGATTTTGGCGCCCTACCGCCCTTGGCGTGGGTACGTTCGCCGGCGAGGCGGCCTCAGATTCGCCAGGTCGGCCAGGAGCGGCAATGCCGCGAGAGCCAGGAAGGCCGCCTAGCCGTCGCCCGCCTCGAGCGCAGCCGGACGACGGCCTCTAGGCGCTCGCGCGGGAGCGAGGGAAGATCCTCTGCAGCCGCCAGAGCAGGCGCAACGAGCCGTGCGGACGCACCCTGCGGCGCAGCACAGCGCGGCGGGGATCGCCGCCGTAGGTCGAGACCTCGAGCCAGTCGCGCCAGGAGGCCTCGAGCGTCAGGCTGGGTTCCGGCGCCTCGCCGCGGAAGGCCTGGGAGCTGCCGTTGTCCAAGCGGATGTACCAGGGATCGGCGTCGGTGAATCGCCACTGGATCGTCACCGGCTCGCCGTCGACCGCGTTCGTGTGGGCTGACCGCGCCATGACGTCGAACAGCAGCGCCTGCGTCTCCGGGGAGGAGTCCGGGCGCTCGACCGGCTCGCCGACCACGCCCGCGTGCAGCAGCGTGATTGCCCGCCGCGCCCTCTCCTCGTGAGGCTCGGTGAGGTCGAACGGGAAGACGTCCGGGGGCATCTCGCCGATCGGGTAGCCCGCCGCCTTCCACTTCGCCTCCACCGAGCGCATGCCGAAGGCGTAGATGTCCTCGAGCTCGAAGCCGTAGCAGCGCGTGTACTCGAGGTCCCAGCCCGGCGGCACGAACACGGACATCGACCACGGCAGCACCTCCCGCAGCATCTCGACGACCGCCGCCTTGCACTCTCGGCTCTCGCGGAAGCAGTCGGAGAGCGTCTTGACGCCGAAGCCGATGTGACGCTGCTCGTCGCGGGAGACGTTGTGCATGCCCTCGGCGAAGCCGGGCATCGTCCCCGACTTCGTGAAGTAGTCCTCGATGAAGTGCTGGCCGGGCTGGGCGAGAGTGGCCTCGACCACCATGTGGTAGAGGGCGATCGCCTGCGCGAACTTGGGAAGGGAGCGGTCGCGCCTGAGCTCCTCGCCCATGCGATCGAGCCGATCGAAGACGTTGCGATATCCCCAGCCCAGCTGTGGTTGCGTGTAGGCCAGCGTCGACCCGATCGTCTCCCCGGCCCCGATCACCTCCTTGAAGAAGCGGTGGAAGAACAGCGCGTGCCGGGCCTCGTCCACCTGCTGCGTCGCGAGGAAGTACTTCTGCTCCTCCCGAGGCGCGGCGTCGATGTAGGGCGAGAGGTTGTCGGTCACCGAGTCCTCGCCGTAGAAGAACATCGAGTACGTCCAAAGGGCGGAGCGCCTCTGGAGGTCGGTGAGCGCCTCCCAGCCCTCGCGGTCGGCGGAGAAGTCGATCTCCGAGGACCTCCAGTTGCCCTCCTCCCAGCGCCGGTAGAGGTCCTCGTAGCTGATCCGGTCGGCATGGGAACGTGGATCGATGCCGTCGTTCTGCGCAACGCTCATCTGTGCCTCCGCTCGATCGCCCTTCATCGTTACATCATTCGGTGTAATCGTCCAGCTTAGTGCACAACCGCGCTCCTGGCCAAGGCATCTGTGATCCATCTCACGCTCACCGCGCTCGGCTCGCTTGCGCGGCGGTCAGTCGAGCTTTGGGCTGCGCCAGGGCTCGGCGAGCTTCTCGGCGAGGAGAGCCCCGAGTCCGTCGGCCGGAACCCGGATCTGCTCGAGGGTGTCGCGGTCGCGGAGGGTGACGGTGCCGTCCTTCATCGTCTGGCCGTCGACGGTGATGCCCCAGGGAGTGCCGATCTCGTCCTGACGGCGGTAGCGGCGGCCGATCGAGCCCCCCTCGTCATACTCGGCCGCCACCCTGGTGCGAACTGATTCGTAGATCTCGCGGGCGCGCTCGGGCATGCCCTCCCTCGATATCAGGGGGAGCACCGCGGCCTTCACCGGCGCCAGGCGAGGATGGAGGCGCAGCAGGGTGCGCCTTCGCCCCGCGACCTCCTCGGTGTCGTAGGCGTCGACGATGAACGCCAGCGCGGCCCGGTCCACGCCGGCGGCGGGCTCGACCACGTGCGGGACGTAGGCCACCTCTGATTCGGGGTCGAAGTACTCGAGCTTTTCGCCGGAGAACTTCGCGTGTTGGGTGAGATCGAAGTCGCCGCGGTTGGCGATCCCCTCGAGCTCTGACCAGCCGATCGGGAACAGGTACTCGATGTCCGAGGTCGCGGTCGAGTAGTGGGATAGCTCCTCGGGGCCGTGCTCGCGAAGCCGCAGGTAGTCAGGACGGATCCCGAGCTCCGTGTACCAGCGCTCGCGCTCGCCGAGCCAGTATTCGTGCCACTTCGGCGCCTCGTCCGGCGGCACGAAGTACTCCATCTCCATCTGCTCGAACTCCCGGGTTCGAAAGATGAAGTTCCCCGGCGTGATCTCGTTGCGAAAGGACTTCCCGATCTGGGCGATGCCGAAGGGCGGCTTCTGTCGCGCGAACTGAAGGACGTTCTTGAAGTTGATGAAGATCCCCTGCGCGGTCTCGGGCCGCAGGTAGACGGCGGCGGCCTCCTCCTCCACCGGCCCCATGTGGGTCTTGAACATGAGGTTGAACTGACGCGGGTCCGTGAGGTCGCAGTCGGTGAACTCGCCGGGGTGGACCGACGGCTTTCGCCCGCAGGCCGAGTCCTCGAGCTCGTCCGCTCGAAAGCGGAGCTTGCAGGCGCGGCAGTCGACCAGCGGGTCGGTGAACCCCTCGAGGTGCCCGGACGCCTCCCAGACCCTCGGATGCTGGAGGATCGCCGAGTCGAGGGCGACGATGTCGTCGCGCTCGATCACCATCGCGCGCCACCACTCCGCCTTGACGTTGTTCTTCAGGAGGACGCCGTAGTGGCCGTAGTCGTAGGTGGACGCCAGGCCGCCGTAGATCTCGGACGCCTGAAACACGAACCCACGCCGCTTGCAGAGGGCGACGATCTCGTCGAGGGTCACCTCGGTTTCGCGCGCTTCGGCCATTCGCGGCGCCGAGGCTAGATGATCCTCGCGACGTCCGGCTCCCTACAGGGCGGCGTGAGGGCGAGGGATTCCCTCCGACGCGCCGTGCACTATGCAACGGCAAGCGATGAACCCGATGGTTTGATGCTGAACCTCGTCAAGGCCCCGATTAGAGCCGGCAGGCACCTGGCG
Organism: Actinomycetota bacterium; assembly: GCA_046730395.1. GTDB lineage: Bacteria > Actinomycetota > Thermoleophilia > Solirubrobacterales > 70-9 > AC-56. The sequence continues at coordinate 29,764 of JBKPIV010000174.1, forward strand.
ATCTGGATCGTCTGGCAGTCGACCGGCGTCACCCTGATCCCGACCCAGCGCCCGTAGGGCGCTCGTCACTCGCGGACGTCGAGTGCCAGGGGACGGGAGGGCGCCTGCGATAATCGCAGTGAGGGACCATGCCGATCTACGAATACCGTTGCCGCAATGGCCACCAGTTCGAGGTCTTCCAGACGATGTCGGACGACCCGATAGCGACGTGCCAGGAGTGCGGGGCGCCGGTCGAGCGAGTCTTTCGCCCGGTCGCCGTCCATTTCAAGGGCTCCGGCTTCTACACCACCGACTACGCCCGCAAGGTGAGCGGCGACGGCGCCAAGGAGTCCTCGGACTCGAAGAGCGAGAAGAAGGCGGACGACAAGAAGCCGGCCACCGCGTCGTCTTCCAGCAAGGACGATTAGCTGGGTGAGGCAGGGGGCCACGCCGTCCTCGCGAAAGAACGACTAGCTGGGTAGGGCAGCAGCTCCGCCGGCCGCCTTTTCCGACTGAACTGGCGCCTTTGTCGCGGTATACGGGGACAAACGCGCCACGACCACGCCTAGCTCGGCGGGGAGCAGGCGGGTCTTTGCGGGGGGTTGCCCCCGAGGAACTTCTTCACCGCTCGCTCGCATTCGCTCTGAGAGATGATCAGGTTGCCGGCCGCGGTCGTGCTCGATGGCTTCAGCACGTCGGATCCCTTGCTGAAGCCGATCAAGGCGCCGAACACGAGCTGGGGCATGGTCCAGGCGCCCATGCTGGAGACCATCACCTTGGGCGCGTCCCAGCCGATGATCGGTCCCTTGATGAAGTTGTAGGGAAGCCGCAGCGGGCTGGTGAGCCGGCTCTTGATCCCGTCAAGGATCGCCTGCTGGAACTGGACGCGGTTGACGTCGGTGATCGCGGGAGGGTTCTGGCAGAAGCTTCGAAGCTTGAAGCCTGGCTCTGTGGGCGGGTTAGCGGCGAGGTTGTTCTCACGAGTGCGAGCGAGAGTGATCGCCTGATCGCCGTTCAGCGTGTGATCACCCTTCTTCAGCTGCAAGATGAAGGTGCCGGAGACGTTCGAGCACACGTCCGTTGGCACGTTCACGTCGACGCCGCCGATCGAGTCGATGAACTTGCGAAAGCCGTCGAAGTCGATGATCGCCACCTGGTCGACGTTGATCCCGAGAAACTTCTCGATCGTCCGCACCGTGAGCTTCGCTCCCCCGGCCGCGTAGGCGGAGTTGATCTTGTTCTCGGCCTGGCCGGGGATGTTGGCCAGCGTGTCGCGGGGGATCGACAGCTTGCGGAAGTCCCCCCCGCCGGCGCGGATAAGCATCAAGGTATCCGACCGGTACGGGCCGCAATGGGAGGGGGGCGCCTTTCCGCTTCCGGCGGCATCGAGACAGCTCTTCGACGCTGCCTCGTTCGGGCCCGCGAACTGCCCCGAGCGGATGTCCGTGCCGATCACGAGGATGTTCTGGGGACTCACGGCCAGGAACGGGTTGCCGTGGAGCGTGTTGCCCATGTCCTCGAGCTTCGACTTCTGGATCTGGGAGGAGATCTCGAAGGCGATGAAGCTGATCAGGATCCAGACGAGGGCGGCGATGCCCACCCACTTGAGCACGCGCCGCCAGGTCGGACGGACGCGCGGCCGGCCCTCTGCCCGCTCCCTGGCCGCGGCGGTGCTCGGGCCCTTGCCCCGGGCGCGGTCGCGAAGCTTGCCGAGGTCAGGCGTGCGCAGCCTGCTGAGGAGCCCGGGACGCGACCGGTAGACCTTGTAGTCGGGGCGCTCGGGGGGCCGATCGTCCGCTGGCATGAGCGGGTAATACTGCCGCATGCTCTCCCGGCACCAATGGGCGGCCGGCTAGTGGCCCGCGACGGGGAGCGCTGAGCCGTGGAGGCGATCGGCGTCGACCTTGGCGGGACCAAGATGCTGGTCGGAGTCATCGGCTCGGATCGCGAGGTCCTCTATCGAAGCACGGCGCCGAGCCTGGGATTGAGTCAGGACCAGCTTCTCGACACGCTCGAGGGCGAGCTGCGGGCGGCGCTGGAGGCGCGCCCGGACGTGGCCGTCGCCGGCCTGGGGATCCCGTGCACGATCGATCGGCGCCGGGGGGTGGCGATCATGGCCGTCAACCTCGAGCTCGCGAACGTGCCGGTGGGCGAGTTGATGACCGAGCGTCTCGGGGTGCCGGTCTACATCGACAACGACGCCAACGTCGCCCTGCTGGCCGAGCATCGCTTCGGCGCCGCGCGGGGGGCGGCGAACGCCGTCATGCTCACGATCGGCACCGGGATCGGCGGGGGCCTGGTGCTGGACGGTCGGCTTTATCGCGGCTCCCACGGGGCCGGCGCTGAGCTCGGTCACATGGTGATCGAGGCCGATGGGCCCCGCTGCCAGGGACACTGCCCGAATCGCGGCTGCGTCGAGGTGCTCGCCTCGGGAACCGCGATCGCGCGCGAGGGCGTCGCCGCCGCCGAGGCCGCACCCGCCTCGGCGCTCGGCCGTGTGCTCGCTTCCGGGGACGAGCTCGATGGGAAGGAGGTCACCGACGCGGCCCGGGCCGGCGACGAGGCCGCGCGGGGCGTGCTCGAGCTCGTGGGGAGGCGCATCGGTGTCGCGCTCTCCAGCCTCGCCAACGCTTTCGACCCGGACGTGATCGTGATCGGGGGCGGGGCGATCAGGGCCGGCGAGCTCCTGGTCGCCCCGGCCCAGGCCGAGCTCGCCGCGCGTGCGCTGCCGCCGATGAACGGGACCCGCGTCGCCGCCGCGGAGCTGGGCCACGAGGCCGGGATGATCGGCGCCGCGACCATGGCCATGCTCGAGCCTGAGGTTGGGTAGTGGTGCCTCTCGTAACGTTCGCCAGGAAATGATGAGGTCAAGGCACCGGCAGGCAAGGACGCAGGGAGCCCAAATAGCAGCGCTCGTGAGTATCCGGTTTGCTCAGGCTGCGGCATGAGCGGTGATCTCGCGATAGGTGGTCGGCTCATGGACCGCGCCGAGCCCGAGCAGCGTCTGAAATGCCGCCATCGGTGTGCGACGGCGATTGTGGCG
>JBKPIV010000175.1:0-20055 GCA_046730395.1 Actinomycetota bacterium
CAGCGGCGGCTTCGAGCATGGCGGCTGGTCGTTCGGCTACTGGGACGAGCAGATGGAGAGCGCGATGGGAGAGACGATGTCAAAGCCCTTCGACCTCCTCCTCGGCCGCAAGACCTATGAGATCTTCGCCGCCTACTGGCCACACAGCGACGATCCCGCCGCCGAGCCGCTCAACAGGGCGACCAAGCACGTGGCCTCGACCACGCTGAAGGAGCTCGAGTGGGAGAACTCGAGGCTGATCGAGGGCGACGTGCCGGACGGGGTCCGCGCCCTCAAGGGAGCGGACGGCCCCGAGCTTCAGGTACACGGCAGCGCGAATCTGCTCCAGACCCTCCTCGAGCACGGGCTGATCGACGAGTTCCGCCCGTGGATCTTCCCGCTCGTGCTCGGCAAGGGAAAGCGCCTGTTTGACGGCGGCGCCGTACCCGCGGGCTTCGAGCTCGCGAGGTCGCAGGTCTCCTCCACCGGGGTGATCATGGCCACCTACCGAAGCGGCGCCGAGATCAAGTACGGCTCCTTCGCCGCGGAGGCCCCCAGCGAGGCGGAGCCGGCGCGCCGCGCCGCGCAGCAGCGCTGAGCGAAGGCCGCAGCGGCGTTCTCGGCAACGCCGATCGGCTCAGAGCCTGAAATCGCGATCGGCCTCGACCTGGGCCACGTCCATCTGGGCCCTTTGCAGCTGGCCCGCATAGTCCCAGTTGACCGCCTGCCAGCGCGTGAATTGATCGAGCACCCAGACCCCTGACTGACGAGAGCCGTTGCCCGACTTTCCGTTGCCGCCAAACGGCAGATGCGCCTCGGCGCCGGAGGTCGAGTTGTTGATGCTCACCATCCCCGAATTCACCGCCTCGTGGAAACGGAAGGCCGCACGGGGATTCTCGGTATAGATCGCAGCGGACAGGCCATAGCCATGACCGGTGGCCAGCGCGAGCGCCTCCTCCCAGTCCCCAAAACCGGCCACGCCGACAATCGGCCCAAAGGTTTCGGTGTTCGCCAGCTCGTCATCGGCGCGAACGCCGCTAACGACCGTCGGGTGAACGAATAGGCCACGCTCCGGGTTTTCACCGACGAAGCCGCGCCGTGGATTGTCCGCGGTGATCCGACCCACGCCCTGTGAACCATGGACGCGGTGGTGGTCGCGGATCAAGCCGAGCCAGCGGTGCTCGAAGCGCTCGACGAATCTCTCGTCCATCATCGGCCCGTAGAGGACATCCTCCGTGGGATCGCCGATCGATGCCCGTTCCGTTGCGAGGACGAAACGCCTCAGAAACTCGTCGTGGACGGCCTCGTCAACGATGACCGTGCCCAGCGAGGTGCATCTTTGTCCCGCGGTGCCAAAGCCGCTGAAGAGCGCCCCCTCGACGGCGAGATCCAGATCAGCGTCGTCCATGACCACCAGGGGGTTCTTGCCCCCCAGCTCGAGGCAGGGGCTCTGGAGGTGAGCCCCGCACAGCGCCCCGATCCTTCGTCCGACCTCGGTCGAGCCGGTGAACCCCACCTTGTCGACGGCTCCCTCATCCAGGGCCAGCTCGAGTCCCTGAAAGGTGCTTTCGCCATCCGCCTGCACCAGCTGAAGCGCCTCGACCGGCACGCCTGCTCGCCAGAAGAGCTCCGTCATCGCCCGGGCCGTGGCCGCCGCGTATTCAGCCGGCTTCCAGACGACCGCGTTGCCACAGAGCAGGGCCGGCACGAGGTACCAGGACGGCACGGCCGTGGGGAAGTTGCCGGCGGTGATGATCGCCGCCACCCCAAGCGGCAGCCGGAACGTCATCAGTCGCTTGTTGGGCATCTCTGAGGGCACGGTCATCCCGTAGAGCCGACGCCCCTCGCCGAGGTAGAACTCACACGTGTCGATCACCTCCTGGACTTCGCCGACCGCCTCGACCGTGGTCTTGCCAATCTCGCGCGTGATGTAGGCCGCCAGCTCGCTCTTGTTCTCGCGGACAAGATGCGCCACGCTGGCGACGACCTCTCCTCGCACCGGAGCGGGCACGGCCGCCCACGGCGGCTGGCCCTCGCGGGCCGCGCGACAGGCCCGGGCAAATGCCTCGGCGTCCCCGAGGTGGATCTCGGCGACGATCTCCTCGAGGTTGGCCGGGTTCCTCGATTCGAAGATCTGGACCGGGGAGCCGGCATCGGGGCTCCCGTTGATCACGGTGGTCACGGTGGTGGTTGTCTCGTGCACGCTCATAGCTCTCCTGTCCATCGGTCTGCGGGACCATCGCCGCGGGCGGTGCGGTACCAGCGCGGCGACGTGTTCGGTGGGGGCCGAAGCCGCGCTCTGACGACGAGTACGTTCGGCCCCTCGCTCTCAAGGCACTCGCTCAGCCGTCTGCGGAAGTCCTTTCCGAATCCGTCGACGCGGCTCGCCGGAAGACCGAACGAGCTGGTCAACGCCACGAGGTCGGGGGTCGCAAGGTCGACGCCAAAGGTCTCTCCTCCCGCACGAAGCTGATCGAATCGCAGCATCCCGTAGCCGCCGTCGTCCACGACGATCACCGTCGACGGAAGCTGTTCTTGCGCCAGCGTCGCGAGCTCTCCGCAGGCGAACAGGAAACCGCCATCGCCACACACGCAGATGGCGCGAGCGTTGGCAGCTGCGGCCCCGACCGACGCTGGAAGCCCGAACCCCAGCGTTCCCCAACCCATCGGATACGCGAAGGCGCGTGGCCGGGCCACGGGATGAAACCCCCCCAGCCAATACCCGGGTATGCACATGTCCGCAATCAAGGCGGCGTTCTCAGGGACCAGTTGAGCCATCGCGTCCAAGAAAGCCAGGGCCTCGGGGTCGTCGTCGGCGATCGCACCCCTGAGCCTCGTTCGCACCGCATCCACTCGCTGACACGTTAGGTCCAGCCGCGGGCTGGGCGGTATCCGCTCGCTGAGCAGCGCCGTGACCTCCGCGGCATCGCCCACCAGGATCAGGTCCGGCGGGTAGTTCTTAGCCCCGTCTTGCTCGTCGATGTTGACGACGAGCAGTCGAGCCGGCTCCGGCAAAGCCCAGTTCTGCGTGCTCATCCCGTCGAAGTCGGTGCCGATCGCAATCACGAGGTCGGCGTCGTCCCACAGGGCGCCGACTTCGGGAGCGTGAAGCGTTGCCGGCACGGCGCAGGGATGTTGCGGCGGGAGCAACCCCTTGGTGAGGTAGGTCATCACGACCGGCGCCGCGAGGCGCTCGGCCAGATCGGCGACCGCTGGTCCCGCGTTCGCTCTCAGCGCCCCGCCGCCGGCGCAGATAAGCGGGGCCTCGGCCTCCTGCAAGAGATCGACCGCGGCCTCGATTCGGGCCCGATCGGGCAACGGGGGCCGCTCATCCTGGGAGGACCCTTTCGCGGGTGGTGCTCCGGCTGATAGGAAGTCAGTTGGTATCCCGAGGTAAACCGGGCCAGTCGGGGGACTCATGGCGAGCTCCGCAGCGCCATGGAGGTCCGCAGGTAGCGATTCCGGGCGGGTAACGGTTGCCGCCCTCTTCACCACCGGCCGGAACATCCCCGCCTGGTCCCGCGATTCGTGCAGTACGCCGCGGTAGGTGCCGGGGCGGCGCAGGTGGCTGGGAATCTCCGTCGCCACGACAACGACCGGGGAGCCCGAGGCCCATGCCTCGCCGGTCGCCGCCAGCGTGTTCGCCGCTCCAGGGCCGGTCGTGACCAGCGCCACACCGAGGTTCCCGCCCGTCCTCGCGTAGCCGTCGGCGGCGTAGACCGCCGTCTGCTCATGTCGCACTCCGATCAATCGAAGCTTCGAATGCGAGAGCGCCCGCCAAATGGAGAGGTTGTGGACGCCGGGCAGGCCGAATGCAACCCCTACCCCGAGCTGTTCGAGGGTCTCGACGATCCGCTCAGCGCCGCTGGTCGTCTGCTCCGGCAAGGTGTTCGCGATCATCTCACTCGGACTCGAACTCCGAAATCGTCCAAGGCGTTCCTGCGGTAGATCAGGCCGAGGGTGCGTCGGCCTCGACGACGACCTCGACCTCGTCGGCGACCTTGAGGGCCCCGAACAGCCCCGAGTAGGGCTCGATGCCCCAGTCCGTCTGCTTGATGGTGGCGCCGCCCGTGAGCTTGTCCTCGGGGCCGATGCTGAGCTCGAACCCGACCGGGTGGCGCTGGCGCCCGATCTCGAGATCGCCGCGGACGCGCAGGCGCCGGCCGCGATCGGCGGCCTCGATGCTGTCTGAGCGGAACGCGATCGGCTCCCCCTTCAGCACCTGCTCGTCGATCGTCCGGCGGATCTCGTCCTTGTCCTCCTCGTTCAGCGGCTGGATCCCGCCGGTGCCTCCGTGTACCCGGAGCGAGCCACCGTCGGCGTCCAGCTCCAGGTGCGCCTGCCCCGCGTCCTCCCCGACCTCGAGCGTCGCGTGCCAGGAGGTGACGTCGACGACGAGGTCGTGGCCCGCCTTGGCGGCGGCGCCGCGGCGGCTCGTCTTCACTCGAAGCGTCGCGTTGTCCGGTCCGAAGCTATGGGCGCCTGGCGGGATGGACACGAGCGGGCAGCCTGAGCGGCGAGTGACCGTCGAGGCGTCGCGATGCTAACAGCGGCGAGAATGCGGCCGTAGCCAACGCGAGGGGAGCGACGATGGAGTTCAACAATTCGTTCTCGGTCCAAAAGCCCATCGGCGAAGTCTGGGAGACGATGCTCGACCTCGAGCGCGTGGTGCCCTGCGTCCCCGGCGCCAGGGTGATCGAGAAGACAGGCGAGAAGGGCGTCAAGACCGAGGTCAAGATCAGGGTCGGGTCGATGTCCATGAACTACGTCGGCCCCGCCGAGATCGTCGAGCAGGACGATGCCGCCCACCGGGCGGTGCTCCAGGGCAGGGCGAGGGAGACCGGCGGCCAGGGCAATGCCGACTCGAGGGTCGAGATCCAGCTGGCGGAGGCCGGCGACGGGACGGAGGTCTCGATCCACTCGGAGGTGAACGTGGTGGGAAAGGCCGCGCAGATGGGCGAGGGCGTGATCGGCGGCGTGACGGAGGGGATGATCGGGGAGTTCGCCGAGAACCTCGCCCGGCTTTGAACAACCTGCGGCGGCCGTATATGCTCGCGACAACGGAACCGACCGGAAGTCGAAGGCCCTCCGTTGGCTGAGAACCGAAGCCGCGGGGCATGCTGAGCGCCGCGGACACAACCTCTTGGTACATCGGCTTGTCCATCGGCCTCATCGTGGTTGCCGTGGCGGCGACCATCGTGGTGACCATCCTGGTCTTGGCGGCTCGCATCGCGCGGCAGGCCGAGACCGCGAACGAGGCAATAAAGAGGGTCGGGGCCCAGACTGACGATCTCGGCGGGATCGCCAAGATCAACGGCTCCGGGGTGAGGATCCTTCATTCCGCCCGGGCGCTTCGAAAGGCGGCGGTCGGGCACTGATGACGGTGCTGCTCGCGCTGGCCGACGCGGAGCGCACCCTCTGGTACGTCACATTGGCCCTGGGCCTGGTCGTCGCCCTGGTCGTCGCCGCCATGCTGCTGATGCTGCTCGGCCTTCTCGGGAGGATCCAGGGGAGCGTTCGCGACCTGCTCGAGTCCGCGGGCGGCGTCGCCGAGAACACGGGAAACATCCCGCAGCTCGAGGCGACCGCGCCGGTGCTGGAGCAGATCGCGGCGGAGGGCGTGGTCCAGGACGCATACATGAACGCGCTCACGCAGGGCTACGCCGACGAGGAGACGAGATGAGCACGCACCTCCTGATCGCGTTGAGCGTCGCCGAGGCCGTGGTCGTCGTGATCGTCCTCGCCCTCGCCCTGATCGAGATCCGCCGCCGGCTCACGGACATCGCCGAGAACCTCGGCACCCTCGGCTCCGCGCTCACGACCGTCGAGTCCGAGCACCTGCGCCCGCTGGGCCCCGCCGTGCGGGCGATCAATGCGCAGTTCGACGGGATCGTCGGGCTGATGCCCGGGGTGGCCCAGAAGGCCGGGATCGTCGCCGCCCATGCGAGGAAGCGATGACCCTCTGGTGGATCGGCAACATCCTGCTTCTCGTCGTCATCTTCCCGGTCGTTGTGATTCTGCTTCGGGGCGTCCTCGGCGCCGCCAGGCGCGTTGCGAACGCGATCGAGGCCCTGGTCCCGGTGGCGGACGCGGCCTCAAAGGACCTCGACGACGTCGAGCTCCTGCACACGACCCAGAGCCAGGTGAGCAAGACGATCGCCGTGGTCGCCGACTACGGCGGCTCCTTGGACGAGATCCTCGACGACGCCTGATCGCAAGGCATGGAGCCCGCCGCCATCGTCACGATCCTCGCCGCGGTCCTGATCATCGCCGCCCTGGTTGTCTATCTGGTCGCCGTGATCCTGGAGCTGAGGAAGATCACCGCCGGGCTCGACGTCGTGACCGCCGCCGTCGGGCAGATCCTCGAGAAGAGCGAGCCCGTCAACGGCATCGTGGCGGCGATCAACAAGGATCTCTCCGCCGGCACCGAGTTGCTCGAGGGCCTGCTCGTAAAGAAGGCGGGACAGGATGACGCCGCCGGCCTGATCGAGTCCGTGTTTCCCGGGGGCGGCGTCGCGATGCTGAAGCGCCAGGGCCGCGAGGGCGAGGTCAAGAACATCGATGTCGTCTACACGAGGGGCGCCGTACAGCTGGCGCGCCTTGGCCGGGAGAGCCCGCTCGGTGCGGGGGCGCTTTCCGGCGAGGCGCTCAGGAACGCGATCTACTCGAGCGCCGCGGCCCGCTCGCTCTACACCCGGGCCGACCCCGGAACCCCGAGCGCTCGGCCGCGCTCGCCGACGATCGGCACCGATGCCCCGGCGGTCTATCCCCCACGGGACGGCGCCGGCGCATCGAGCCAGCGCGCACCGCAGCGGGAGCAGCGGTGAGCGAGGCGGCCTCGGGCGGATAGGGAGCTTCCAGTGCAGACCCCGGCACCATTCGAGTACGAGCGCGCGACGAGCGTCGAGAACGCGATCTCGCTGCTGGAGAGATACGGGCCGGAGACCCGGGTGATCGCGGGGGGGCACAGCCTGCTGCCGATGATGAAGCTGCGGCTCGCGAGCCCCGAGCGCCTCATCGACATCAACGACCTCGACCACCTCTCCTACATCCGGGAGGAGGACGGGGAGGTCAGGATCGGGGCGCTGACGCGCCACCACGAGCTGCTGGAATCCGAGCTCCTCGCCCGCGACTTTCCGATCTTCGCCGAGGCCGAGCGGGTGATCGCCGATCCGGTGGTCCGAAATCGCGGCACGATCGGCGGCTCGCTCGCCCAAGCCGACGCTGCGGAGGACCTCTCGGCCGTCTGCTCGGCGCTCAAGGCGCAGGTGGTGATCGCCGGCTCGGGCGGCGAGCGGACCGTCTCGATGGAGGACTTTCACGTGGGCCCCTACCAAACGGCGATCGGGGACGCGGAGATCCTGGTCGAGGTCCGCCTCCCGCTTCGCCCCGGCTGCGGCTGCGCGCACGAGAAGGTCGAGCGCCGCGCGGGGGACTGGGCGATCGTCGCCGTGTCCGGGGCCCTCTGGCTCAACGGGGGCGCGATCGCCGACGCCGGCCTGGCGCTGGGCGCCGTCGGGCCCACCACCGTGCACGCATCCCGGGCGGAGGAGCGGCTGCGCGGGAGCGCGCCGTCGGAGGAGCTCTTCCGGGAGGCGGGCGCGATCGCGGCGGAGGATTGCTCGCCGAGCGCCGACGGGCGGGGACCGGTCGACTACAAGCGCCATCTCGCCGGCGAGCTCACCGTTCGCACCCTGAGGCGCGCCGCCGAGCGCGCGGGGGGAAGGGAGGCCTGAGCATGGAGGTGACCGTGCGGGTCAACGGCGAGGACTACACGCGCGACATCGAGCCCGCGCTGCTACTCGTCCACTTCCTGCGCGACACCCTCGGGCTGACCGGCACGCACTGGGGATGCGACACATCCAACTGCGGCGCCTGCGTGGTGCAGATGGACGGCCGCCCGGTCAAGTCGTGCACCGTCCTCGCCGTCATGTGCGAGGGCCACGAGATCCGCACGATCGAGTCGCTGGAGGTAAACGGCGTGCTCGATCCCCTCCAGCAGGGCTTCCACGAGGAGCACGGCCTTCAGTGCGGCTTCTGCACGCCGGGGATGATCATGACCGCCCGGGCCCTCTTGGACGCGAACCCCGATCCCACCGAGGAGGAGATCCGAGAGGCGATCTCCGGCTCGATCTGCCGGTGCACGGGATACTTGAACATCGTCAGGGCAATCAGGTGGGCGGCCGAGCACGAGGGCGCCGCACCGCAGAGGAGTGAGCATGACTACGTCCGCGACTGAGACCCCGATCGGCCACGGGAGGATGAAGCGCAAGGAGGACGCGCGCTTCATTCGCGGCCAGGGCAAGTACCTCGACGACATCGTCCTGCCGGGGATGCTCCACGGCGCGATCCTGCGGAGCCCCTACGCGCACGCGCGCATCCTCTCGATCGACACCTCCGCCGCGCTGGCACACCCAAAGGTGCACCGAGTGATCACGGCCAAGGACCTGGAGACCCTGGGCCTTGCCTGGATGCCGACGATCTCCTACGACTCCCAGGCGGTGCTGGCCGGCGACAAGGTGAGGTTCCAGGGCCAGGAGGTCGCCTTCGTCGTCGCCGACGACCGCTACGCGGCCCGCGACGCGCTGCCGCTGATCGAGGTCGAGTACGAGCCGCTGCCGGCCGTCGTCAACGCCCGCAAGGCGCTCGACCCCGACGCCCCTCTGATTCGCGACGACAAGCCGGACCAGACGGACAACCTCGCCAGCCCCACCTGGGAGGCCGGCGATCGGGCCGAGACCGACCGGGTGTTCGCCGAGGCGGACAGCGTGGTCACCCGGGACATGATCTACCCGCGCTGCCATCCGGCGCCGCTCGAGACCTGCGGCATGATCGCGGACATGAATCCGGAGACCGGTCAGCTCGACATCTACAACGGCAACCAGGCGCCCAACGCCCACCGCACCGTCTATGCCCAGGTGGCCGGGCTCCCCGAGCACATGATCAGGATCATGACCAACGACATCGGCGGCGGCTTCGGCAACAAGGTGCCGGTCTATCCCGGCTACGTGTGCACGATCGTCGGCTCGATCGTGACCGGCCGGCCGGTCAAGTGGGTGGAGGACCGCTCGGAGAACCTGATGTCCACCGGGTTCGCCCGCGACTACGTCATGCACGGCGAGATCTGCGCCAAGGACGGCAGGATCACCGGAGTGCGGGTCGACGTGATCGCCGACCACGGCGCCTTCGACAGCACCGCGCAGCCGACCAAGTTCCCCGCCGGGTTCTTCCATATCTTCGCCGGCTCGTATGACCTCGAGGCGGCGCATTGCAGCGTCAAGGCCGTCTACACGAACAAGGCGCCGGGCGGGGTGGCCTACCGCTGCTCGTTCCGCGTGACGGAGGCGATCTACCTGGTCGAGCGCCTGGTCGGCGAGCTGGCGCTGGAGATGGACGTCGACCCGGTGGAGCTGCGGATGAGCAGCTTCATTCGCCCGGAGCAGTTCCCCTACGAGAACAAGACGGGCTGGACCTACGACTCGGGCGACTACCGGAAGACGATGCGGGAGGCGATGAGGATCGCCGGCTATGAGGACCTGCGCCGCGAGCAGGCCGAGAAGCGGGCACGAGGCGAGCTGATGGGCATCGGCGTCTCCTTCTTCACCGAGGTCGTCGGCGCCGGGCCCAGGAGGCACATGGACATCCTCGGCCTGGGGATGGCCGACGGCGCCGACCTTCGCGTGCACGCGTCGGGCAAGGCGGTGCTCAGCATCAGCGCCCAGACCCAGGGACAGGGCCACGAGACCACCTTCGCCCAGATCGTCGCCGAGGAGCTCGGCATCTCCCCCGACGACATCCAGGTGCGCCACGGTGACACCGACCGCACGCCGTTCGGCCTCGGGACCTACGGAAGCCGCTCGACCCCGGTGTCGGGTGCCTCCGCGGCGGTCGCCGCCCGCAGGGTGCGCGACAAGGCCAGGTTGATTGCCGCCGGGATGCTGGAGACCTCGCCCGAGGACCTGGTGTGGGAGAAGGGCCGCTGGTACGTGAGGGGCGACCCCGAGAAAGGCGCGACGATCGGCGAGATCGCGGAGGCGGCGTACGGCGAGGCGCCGCTGCCGGAGGGGCTCGAGGGCGGGCTCGACGGGCAGGCGGTCTACGACCCGCCGAACCTGACGTATCCATGCGGGGCCTACATCTGCGTCGTAGACGTCGACCCCGGCACCGCGGAGGTCAAGCTGCGGCGATTCATCGCCGTTGACGACTGCGGGGTGCGCATCAACCCGATGGTCGTCGAGGGCCAGGTCATGGGAGGTCTGGCCGAGGGCGTCGGCATCGCCCTGATGGAGGTGATCAGCTTCGACGAGCAGGGCAACTGCCTGAATGGGTCGCTGATGGAGTATCTGATCCCCACCGCGCTGGAGTGCCCGGACTGGGAGCTCGGGGCGACGGTCACGCCCTGCCCGCACCATCCGATCGGCGCGAAGGGGGTGGGCGAGTCGGCCACGAACGGCTCGCCGCCGGCGATCGTCAATGCCGTCTGCGACGCCCTCTACGCCTCCCACGGGGTCAAGCACATCGACATGCCGCTGAACCCGGCGCGAGTATGGGCGGCGATGCAGGGCAGACCCGAGCCGCCGCAATGACCGCGACCCGCGGCTGAGCCGAACGGGAGGGTGGAGGACGGCGTGCTCGAGGCGCTCGACTTCCCCGCCGTGGCGACGGCGCTCGGCCAGCGGCTCCGGGGCGCCGGGGTGCCCGTCACGCCGGAGCGATCGGCGCGCTTCGCCCGGGCGCTGACCCTGGTCCCGCCCGTCACGCGCCAGCGGCTGTACTGGACCGCGCGGGCCGTCTTCCTCAGCTCACAGTCCGACCTGGCCACCTTCGACCGCGTGTTCGCCGCGGTATTCGACTCTCGCCTGGAACCCGAAGAGGACCGCGGCGATCCCTATTCCCCGCCGCTCACGGCCTCGCAGGCGAGTGAGCCGCCGAGCGGCGGGGCGCGCTCGGTCCCGCGTCGGCCGGGCTCTGCGGACCCCCGTGCCATCAGGGCGGCCTCCTCGAGGTCCGGCGACGGCGACGCGCGGGAGGTCGAGGTGCCGCTGGCCATCGCCAGCGACGAGGAGCGTTTGGCCGAGAAGAGCTTCGCGGCGCTCGAGCCGCACGAGCTGGCGCAACTTCGTCGCCTGATGGCGAGCCTGGAGCTCGCCACGCCGCGGCGGCGGTCGCGCCGTGCTCGCCGAGCGCCGCGGGGCGAGCACCTCGACCTGCGGCGCACGCTGCGCGCCAGCCTGCGCACCGGTGGCGACCCGATCCTCCTCGCGCGCCGCCGCCGCCGCACCCGCCCCCGGCGGCTGGTGCTGCTCTGCGACATCTCGGGCTCGATGGAGCCCTACGCGCGCGCCTACCTGCAGCTTCTCTCCTCCGCCGTCGCCAGCGGAACGCCGGCCGAGGCGTTTGTCTTCGCCACCCGCCTAACGCGCCTGACCCGCGCGCTCAGGGGCCGCAACCCCGAGGCTGCCATCCAGCGCGCCGCAGCGGCGGCTCCCGACTGGTCGAGCGGTACCCGGATTGGCCAGGCCCTGAAGACCTTCAACGATCGCCACGGGCGCCGAGGGATGGCTCGGGGCGCCGTCGTCGTGATCCTCTCCGACGGCTGGGAGCGCGCGGACCCCGCGCTCCTCGGCCGTGAGATGGAGCGCCTGGCGCGGCTCGCATATCGGATCATCTGGGTCAACCCGCGCGCCGGCGCCCCCGGGTTCTCGCCGCGGGCCGGCGGCATGGCCGCGGCGCTGCCCTACTGCGACGCGCTGGTGAGCGGCCACAGCCTCGAGGCCCTCGACGAGGTCGCACGGGCGATGGCAGTCACCGATGTCTCGTTGCCCGAAGCCAGCTGGAAGCCGCCGGCGGCCGCCGAGCGCGACGAGCCGTCGTGGCCGAGCGCCGACCCGACCGAGGCGCAGAGGCCCGTTCCGATGCCCAGTGGTTATGGTCCCAAGCGTGGCCGGACCACCCCGTGAAGGCCGGACCGGTGGGGTCGGATTGATGCCACGGATGCCCGGCCGGCCCCCGGGGCGGGGTCGCGTGATGGCTGACGGCGGCGTCTACCGAGCGGTCTTCCTGCGCATGCATCCGACGGGCAAGGCCGTGCTCAGCCTCACCGAAGCGTCGCAGGGGGAGGAGGCGAGGCTCGCTGAGATCGCCGCCGAGGAGCTGGGCATCCCGGCCGAGGACATCAAGGTCGTGCACGAGGACTCGGATCGCTTCGGGGAAGGCCACAGCTTCAACAGCAGCCCAAGCGGGGAGGCCGCCGACAACGTGGCGATCACGGCTCGAAAGCTCCGCGACAAGGCGCGGGTGATCGCGGGCTGGATGCTCGAGGCCTCACCGGAGTCGCTGCAATGGGAGAACGGCCGGTGGTTCGTCGGCACGGACGCGGACCGCGCGGTCAGGATTCAGGCTGTGGCCGGGAGGGCATTCGCCGATGACTCGCTTCCGGAGGGAGTCGAGGGCTCGCTCGACGCGCAGACGACGTACAGGGCCGAGGCGGCGAGACCCGCGGGCTGACGCCGCGACTACTCCGGCGGAGCGGCTCTCGCGGCGGGGACATCCGCGCCCTCGAGGAGATCGCCGAAGGTCCGCTCCAGGAAGTCGTTTCGCAGGACTCCGGCGGGGTCGAGCTCGCGCTTCAGGCGAAAGAACTCGACGGCGTGGTCGCCGTACATCGCGGCAAGCGTCTCCCTCTTGGCGAACACGTTCTTCACCAGGTAGACCCGGCCTCGGAACTTCTCCCAGAGGACGTCCGCGAGCTCGGTGAAAGCCTCCTCCACACGCCTGAGCGTGTCCTGGTTCGACGTCTCGAACGCGTAGCTCACGGCGAAGCCGGGCAGGTCGGCGCTCGCGGAGAGCCGGAAGGGGAGGTCCCGCGGCAAGAAGAGGACGTCGTTCAGGGTCGGCGTCAGCTTGCGCTCCAGGAGGAACGCGTGCGCGTGCTCGAGCCACTCCACGAGGTCGTCCCTGGCGCGGTCCCAGCCTCCCTCGGCGCCCGGATCGCTGGGGACGACGAACGTCTGCTGGCAGTTTCGCAAGGTGAACCCTAGGCGCTGCGCGATCCGCTTCGCGCGCGCGTTGCCGTCCATGAAGAACGTGAAGCCCTCGAGGTCGTCGATGTACTCCTCGCCGTCCTTGTAGAGGAAGCGGAAGTAGAAGCGCCACATGAGCCGCGAGATGAAGGGCACCCTCATCAGCCACTCGACCACGACCCTCAGCGCGAGCTCGGGCCGGTGCAACGGCATGCGCCGGCGGTCGGTCGTCGTCGTGAAGGCCGACGTGAAATGAAGCGCGGACTGGCTTCCGTCGCCGCGGGTGTCCAGCGCCGACCAGATCGCGTCGAGCTTCTGGGGGTCCGTGGGATCGGAATCCTCCTCGTACGTCCGGGTGGCGTCCGGCACCAGGTCGGCCGCGAGGTCCCGGAAGGTCTCGAACTTCCGGACGATCGTCCTCACCCCGATCTTGCCGTCCGTCTCGCCGACGGAGAGCACCCGGTAGGTGATCGCCACGACGGCGCCGAGGTACCCGAGCCCGCCGATCACGCCGCAGAACATGCGCTCCTCCCGCGTCCACCCCGACGGCGCATCGTCGGGGCTGGGGGCGGTGCAGACGAGGAGCTCCCCATCGGTCGTGAGGAACTCGAAGCTCTCAACCCACGTGCCCTCCTTCCCGTACGCGGGCGAGAACCGCGAGAGGCAGTCGCCGGAGAGCGTGCCGCCCGCGGTGGCGTTCTCCGTGGTCACGGTCACCGCCGCCGCCAGGCCGAGGGGCTGAAGCGCTCCCAGGATCGCGCCCCACTTCGCGCCCGGGCCGACGCGGACCTTCCTCTCCTCCGCCAGAACGTCGATCGCGTCGAAGCGCATCATCGACACGACGAGGTCGTCGCCCAGCGCCTGTCCGTCGAACGAATGGCCGCCGGCCCGGAAGGAGACGCGGCGGCCCGATTCCCTGGCGTAGGCGAAGATGCGGCGAAGCTCCTCGGTGTCGCCGGGAGCGAACACCCGCGCCCGCGACGAGTAGAGCCGCGAGTAGCAGTCGAGATCCTCCTCGGTACTCGGGATGCCGGAGAGCGAATCGATCGTCGCGCTCGTCAAGGCTGACGTACCCTACCCTCACTCGTTGCGGCTTGCGGGATCAGGGATCACGCGCGGGGCGCGCTCCGTCCGCCGCCTGCGCGGCGCCGCCGAGGCGGCGAGACCCGCGGGCTGACGCTCTCAGTCCGGGCTCCCCGCCCGACTACCATTGACGCGTGGTCTGCCACCTCAGCAACCGGAGGGGGATGGCCGATGATCAGGGGTGAGCTCGCGGAACTCGCCGAGGGGGAGTTGATCGCCAGGGGGATCCCGTTCGTCGAGGCGACGGTGGTGCGGGCGCAGAGCCCCACGAGCGTGAGGGCGGGGGACGCTGCGATCGTGCGCCCGGACGGCACGATCGAGGGGTTCGTGGGCGGCGCCTGCGCCGAGGCCTCGGTTCGCCTGCACGCCCTGCGGGCGCTGAGTCGGGGCGAGCCGGTTCTGCTGCGCATCCTGCCGGGCGAGGCCGAGGGCGAGCCGGGCACCGACGAGGGAGCGGTCACTGTCAAGAACCCCTGCCTCAGCGGGGGGGCGCTGGAGATCTTCCTGGAGCCGCGCCTGCCGGCGGCGACGCTCCGGGTCGCCGGCGAAAGCCCGATCGCGCTCGCGCTCGCGGACCTCGGGCGGCGCCTCGGCTTCGCCGTCGAGCTGGACCGGCCCGCGGACTGCGAGCCGCGCGCCGACGACGCGGCGCTCGTCGTCGCCTCGCACGGACACGAGGAGGTGCGCATCCTGACCGCCGCCCTGGGCCGGGGCGTGCCATACGTCGGACTTGTCGCCAGCCAGGTCCGCGGGGACGCGGTCAGGGAGTCGCTCGAGCTTCCCTCCGAGCTGCGGGCCAGGCTCCACACGCCGGCGGGCTTGGAGATCGGAGCCCGCTCGCCCGAGGAGATCGCCCTAGCCATCCTCGCGGAGATCGTCGCCCTTCGACGCTCCCGGGAGGACGGCGCCCAAGGCCCGGCGCTGGTGGCTCCCGCGGCCGAGCGAGGGGAGGACAGCCAACGAAGCCAGACACCCGGGGCGCCCCCGGAGGCGATCGAGCCCGCGATCGAGGTGGCGCTCGACCCGGTGTGCGGCATGGAGGTCGCCGTCACCGGCGCCAGCATTCAGCTCGAGCGCGACGGCGAGCGCTACTACTTCTGCAGCGAGGGATGCCGGGACAGCTTCGCCGCCGAGGGCGCTGCGGATGCCCATGTCGGCTGAGAGCTTCGTCAGCGGCCTGGTGCTGGCCGCCGGCGGATCGCGGCGGCTGGGGGAGCCGAAGCAGTTGCTCCCATACCGCTCGGGCACCTTGCTCGACCACACGCTCGGGACGGCCCGCGCGGCTGGTTTCGATCAGCTGATCGTCACCCTCGGCGGCAGCTCGCAGGAGGTGCGTCGCCTGGTCGACCTGTCGGGGACGGAGGTGGTCGAGAATCCAGACTACGGCGAGGGCTGTTCCTCCTCGATCGCCTCGGGCCTGAGCGCCGTGGACCCCCGCGCCGAGGTGCTGATCCTGATGCTGGGCGACCAGCCCGGCGTGACGGCCGCGACGATCCGGACCCTGATCGACGGGCGCGGCGAGGGCACCACGCTCGCCGTCTGCCGCTACGACGACGGTCGCGGGCACCCGCTCGCGTTCAGCCGGGCCCTGTTCGGCGAGCTGCGCGCGCTGCACGGCGACAAGGCGGTGTGGAAGCTGCTCGATCGCCATGTCGATGAGGTCGTCGAGGTTCGCGTCCCGGGCCCGGTGCCGCCCGACGTCGACACGCGCGAGGACTACGAGGCCATCCTGGCCGCGGCGGGAGCCTCGTCGTGACGAGCGCTGCGCATCGCGGCGCCGAGGGGCCGGTCAGCGAGGCGGTCCCCGACATCGAGTCGCTCCAGCGGCGCCTGGACGAGGTTGACTATCTCGCCGACCAGGGGCTTGCCACGGCGCTCTTCCTGTCGCTTCGCCTGCCGCAGCCCCTGCTGCTCGAGGGCGAGGCGGGCGTCGGCAAGACGGAGGCCGCGAAGGCCTTGGCCCAGGCGCTCCACACCAGGCTGATTCGGCTGCAGTGCTACGAGGGCATCGACGTCGCCGAGGCGCTCTACGAATGGAACTACCCCCGCCAACTGCTCAGGATCCGATCGAGGGAGGCGACCGGCGCCCAGCTGAGCGAGGACGAGTTGTTCGGCGGCGAGTTCCTGTCGCCGCGCCCCCTGCTGCAGGCGATACAGCACCCCGGGCCTATGCCCGCGGTGCTGCTGGTCGACGAGCTGGATCGGGCCGACGACGACTTCGAGGCCTTCCTGTTCGAGATGCTGGGCGAATCCAGCGTGACCATCCCCGAGATCGGCACGATCCGGGCCTCGCACCCGCCGGCGGTGATCCTGACCTCAAACCGAACCCGCGACCTCCACGACGCGCTGAAGCGCCGCTGCCTCTACCACTGGATCGACTACCCGAGCCCTGAGCGGGAGGTAGAGATCGTCCGCCGCCGCGTCCCGGGCACGGCCCGGCGGCTGGCGGCGGATGCCGCCGAAGCCGTGCGCCGGCTTCGTGAGGGCGACGTCCAAAAGCCGCCTGGGATCGCCGAGACCATCGACTGGGTGGCGGCGCTCGAGCTGCTCGGGGTCGATCGTCTCGATCGCGCGGCGGCGGAGCGGACCCTGGGCTCGGTTCTGAAGTACCGCGACGATCAGGAGCAGATCACGGAAAGGGGCCTCGATTGGCTCGTGGGGACCCAGGCGTGAGGGCGAAATGATCGATGTGCTCACGACGGCCGATCGCTGGGTGAAGAACGCCAAGAGCGTGGCGCTGGCCACGGTCGTCGACACGAAGAAGTCCGCGCCGCAGCCGGTCGGCACGAAGATGGCGGTCAACGACGTCGGCGAGCTGGTCGGGGCGGTCTCGGGCGGGTGCGTGGAGGGAGCCGTAGTCCAGGTCGCCGAGGGGATCCTGAGGGGCGACGAGCCCCAGCTCGTGAGTTACGGGATCGCCGACGAGGACGCGTGGGACGTCGGGCTGCCCTGTGGCGGGGAGATCTCGATCTGGGTGGAACGCTACGAGGATCCCGGCCTGCAGGCGGACTTCGCCGCGATCGCGCGAAGGGGCGGTCGCGCGGCCCTCGCCACGGTGCTGGAGGGACCGGCAGGCTCGGGGGCGAAGCTGCTGGTCGCCGATGATCAGCAGCCTGCGGGGTCGCTCGGCGGGACTGAATTGGACGACGCGGGCCTGGCGCTTGCCCGGGAGGCGATGTGGTCCGAGCGCGCCGAGCTCCACGAGCACGAGGGCACCACCCTCTTCGTCGACGTCGTGGCGCCGCCCCCTCGCTTGATCATCTTCGGGGCCGTGGACTTCGCCGCCCAGCTCGCGGCCGTCGCGAGGCTCGCCGGCTGGCGCCCCTATGTGGTCGATCCACGGAAGCGCTTCGCGACCGTGGCGCGGTTTCCCGATGCCGAGCGGGTAATCGCCGAATGGCCGGACAGGGCCTTCGAGCAGCTCGGCGGCATCGACCGAGCCACCTCCATCGCCGTGCTCACCCACGACCCCAAGCTCGACGACGCCGTGCTCGAGATCGCGCTGCGCTCCGATGCTCCCTACGTTGGCGCGATGGGCAGCCGGCGCGCGCAGGAGAAGCGCCGCGAGCGCCTGCTGGCCGCCGGCCTAAAGGATGAGGAGCTCGCGCGCCTCTCGGCGCCGATCGGGCTCGACATCGGCGCCCTGACGGCGGAGGAGACCGCGATCTCGATCATGGGCGAGGTGACCGCCGTGCGCCACGGCCGGCAGGGAGGGCGCCTGGTCGCGGTCAAGGGCCGCATCCATGACGCGGCGGCCGATGAGGCGCGCCAGCCGGCGGCGACCAGGTAGCCGCGCTCGCGCCGGAACAAGGCCCTCGTCTCCCCGGATAGGGTGGCTGCGACCAGAGATCCCGGCCACCAGGAGGAGGACCATGCACGCTCGCATGACCCGGTACGAGGGCGCGGCACCCGAGGCCATCGAGGAGACCCTGCAAACCAAGAAGGGGGTCCTGCCGACCGAGTTCGGGCAGACCGAGGACATGACGGGCGTCGTCTTCCTCGTCGACCGCGAGCGCGGAACCGTCGTCGTCATCTCGTTGTGGAGGAGCGAGGAGGCGATGCGGGCGAGCGAGGAGGAGGCGACGCGGGTTCGCGAGGAGGTGACGGGGCCCGGTGAGAGGGCCTCGGTGGAGCGCTACGAGGTGGCGCTTCTCAACGTCGAGCAGGCGGGCCAGATCGGCTGAGCCATGGTGACGGCGGAGGAGATCGGCGCGCTCGCGGTCTTCGAGACTCTCGACCAGAGCGCCCGAGAGCGACTTTCCCGTGTCGCCGCCGACATCAGCCTGATGCCGGACGAGTACGCGGCGAACCTGGGCGACGAGCAGGCGCTCTTTGCCCTACTGGAGGGCCGCATCGAGGTGATCAATGTCGTCGACGGGATCGAGAGGGTAGTCGGCGAACGCCGCCCGGGCGACATCTTCGGGGAGGTGCCGATCACGCTCGGGACGGTCTTTCCGGTGGGGTTTCGGGCGACCGAGAGGTCGCGCGTCATGCGACTCGACGTTCACGACTACCACGCCGTTGGTGCGGTGGCGCCGGAGCTGGCGGAGGAAGTCGGCAGGCTGGCGAGCCATCGGATCGGGGGGCCCGGCGGACTGCAGGGGCTGGCGGCCGAGCCGCCACTCCCTCGGGCGATCGTGGTTGGTGCTCGGGGGGATGCCGCCTGCGCGGAGTTGCGACGGTTCCTCGAGCGCAACCAGCTCACGTTCACCTGGCTTACGCCCGATGCGGAGGATGCGGCCGAACAGTGGGCTGGTCCGTTGCCGGCCGAGGCGGACTGCCCGGTGATTCGCGTCGTCGACGGCAAGACCGTCGTGCGGCCGGAGCTCCGCCGGGTGGCCGAATTGCTCGGGCTCGGCACCGAGGCCGCCGCCGGCGAGTACGACACGGTGATCGTCGGCGCCGGGCCCTGCGGGCTGGCCGCGGCCGTGTACGGGGCGTCGGAGGGCCTACGTACGATCGCGATCGAGCGGGAGGCGCCCGGGGGCCAGGCCGGCTCGTCGTCGCGAATCGAGAACTATCTCGGCTTCCCGGCAGGTGTGTCCGGCGACGAGCTGGCAAGGCGCGCGCTGCAGCAGGTGCGGAGGCTCGGCGCTGAGATCCTCGTCACCCGGACGATCACCCGGATCGACCCGGGGCCGCGTGAAGTGCACCTCGACGGCGGTGACGTCCTGCGGGCGCGGACGATCATTCTCGCGTGCGGGGTGGCGTGGCGGCGCTTGGCGATCGAGGGATTCGACCGGCTCGCCGGGAAGGGCATCTCGTACGGCGCGGCGCGCAGCGACGCCCCAGGCGCCCACGGCCTCGACATCGACATCGTCGGCGCGGGTAACTCTGCCGGACAGGCGGCCATGCTCTTCTCGAATCACGCGCGGAGCGTGACCATCCTCTGCCGCAGCGAGGGGCTCGAGAAGAGCATGTCGCAGTATCTGATCGACCAGCTCGCGAGCCGGTCGAACATCGGCGTGCTGCGACGGACGGAGATCGTGGCGGCACATGGCGAGGACTCGCTCGAGGCGATCGACGTCCGCAACTCCGCGACCGGAGAGACGACCCGACTGGAGTCGGGCGGCGTGTTCATCTTCATCGGGGCGGATGCCGAGACCGCCTGGCTGCCGCCGGAGATCGCGCTCGACCGCCGCGGCTTCGTGCTCACGGGTTCCGACGTGAGCGCCGCAGGACGCGGGGAGCTCGATCGCGACCCGTACCTTCTCGAGACGAGCGTCCCCGGCATCTTTGCCTGCGGCGACGTGCGCTTCGGCCCCGTGAAGCGGGTCGCTTCCGCCGTGGGCGAGGGCAGCATGGCGATCGCCTTCGTGCACCAATACCTGAGGGAGGCGGCTAACGCGGCCCCCTACGCCGAGGGCCCCCGGACGGCGGGGCGCCGCGGCCGCCGGGTCCACGCGTATCGCGCAAGCCGCACGTCATCTAGGGGTCGGGCTGTGCGCGGCGCCCCCGGGCCCCGGCGGGC